>JBBCIP010000232.1:0-9052 GCA_037189785.1 Alphaproteobacteria bacterium | reverse complement strand
AGCATTTCCGGGCATATGATTTGAGAAACCGTAGCCCGAGTTGAAAATCAGGTATCCATTGCTGACAGTAGCGCCAGGACCCGACATGGAACCGCCCCGCGCGTCGCCGCCATTGACCGCTGGTTGTGGGATTTTGGTATCAACTTCCCATAAAATTTTACCAGTGCGGCTGTCATAGGCCCGGAACCAACCATCCATATGTCCGGCAAACACAACTCCCGGAATAGCTGTAATCGCCGAGGATATCCCCGCATCACAGAATTTTAGATCACCACATAAATCAGGGGCGATACTGCTCCATAGAATTTTACCGCTTTCGGCATCGACGGCATGGACGCCTGGAAAACCGTAGTCTTCGGCAATGGTTCCATTTGCTTGTTTCTTTAAATCGTTTATGGCCACAAACACAACCTTATCTTCGGCGGCCATACCAAAATGAATGCCGCCTTGGACACCGCCACGTCCCAGTTTGATTTGCCACATGATCTGGCCGCTGTCTGGATCAACAGCTGTGACATGACCTGACTTTTGTCCAGTGACGATGACTTGCCGATTTTCGGCAAGGTCGATCAGCAAAGGCGAAGCGGACAAATCGAAATCCGGCCCTTTTTCAACTGGACAACTTGGATGATTTTTCAAACTGCAGGCGCTGTTCCAAGCATCGTTAGGGATAATCTGCCGGACCCATTTCCGTTGCCCGGATTTAATGTCGATTGCAAACAAAGCATTAGAGTTACCGTCGGCGGGTGTTGAGTAGTTTTGCCCTGTTCCGTGGTAAACGACGCCCCGTTTCAGATCTATGGCCGGGCTTCCCCAAACGGCTGCGCCCGACGGGCCAAGCATCGCGGTTCCCGCGCTGGTTAAGCGGCTTTGTTCCGGCATATCGGGGATTGTATAATGTTGCCACATGATCTCGCCGTTATCCGGGTTTAAGGCCACCAAGGACCCACGGAACGAACAGCAGGCATAGGTCGGATCAGCAGCCGACACCATCTCGAGTGAGGAAACACCAACAATCAATTTGCCGTCCATGAGAACCGGGGTGGCGGTGATCGTTGCATTCGGATGATCTTCAGGGCGGACACGCCATAAAACTTCACCGGTTAAGGCATTCATGGCATAGACGCGCCCCAGAAGATCGCCAAAGAACAAGCGTGGTGCTTTTTGAGGTTTTTCACCCGCTGTCCATGGTTCAATCACAATGGTGGTTCTGACTTCAGCTGAAACTTGGGAGCTCCATTTGGCGCAGCCGGTCTTTAAATCAAAGGCGTAGACTGTTCCATCTTCGCTGCCGATGAAAACCGTATTCATGGCGACAAGCGGTTGCGACCGTGCCCGGAGTGCATCAGGGAACGCAAAAGCCCACTTTAGTTTAAGGTTTTTAACAGAGTCCGGTGTTAATTGGGCCGTTTCTGCTGGAATGAAACGCTTTGTATCATATCCCCAACCAGTCAGGGCGGGGGCTATGGTCAGGTCAAAGGTTTTATCGTCACAAATTTTCGCACCTGGCGCTGGTACATAGGTCGCAAGATCTTGGCCACTAAGGTATTCGACAATCTGCTGACGTTCGATAGGGCTAAGATGTGCGGATTGTTGCTCCATAATGCCTTCATTCATGGAGCGCAGTATGGCTGTCGGCGACATCGTTTCCAAGAATTCACGATGAGGAGCTTTGGGCTGGGCGCCGTCATGACAGGCGAGGCAGTTGTCAGCAAACAGGGCATTGCCGGGGTGGGTGGCACGATCAATTTGCGACGGTTTTTGCATAAGTTTATGCATGTCAACATTGAACGGCTTTGGTGCATCTTGCTGGGCAAATGCGGGAAGGGCAAAGAAAATGCTTGCGAGAACACTATATGTAACGTGGCGGATCATGGTGGCTCCGGTAACGGCTTAGGATCGGATCAGGGTATTGAAAATTTTCGGATTGCGCTCGGGATGAAATAGCCGCTGTGCGTTCATAGGATAAGAAACGCGCGGTTCTGTCGGTTGAAGCGTGCTCAAATCATCAAGGCGGGCAATATCTGCGTCCTTCAACTGCCAGGTTGCAGCCGCCAGATTATCGATCAGCTGGTCGGTCGTGCGGGCGCCAATCAAAACCGTTGAAATGGAGGGCCGGTTTTTTAACCAGTTGAGAGCAACTTGACTCGCAGTGGCTCCTGGATGGGCCCTGGCAATGTCTACTAAAGCGGTAACGATCGCTTGGGCCCGTGGTGTGTCGATTTTTTCGAGTTGCTTTTTCTGGGCACCCAATCGCGATGATGTCGTGACTTGGGATGTAAACTTACCACTTAAATAGCCTTGGGCCAGGGGGCTATAGACAATCGTGCCGACCCCCTGGTCGACGGCGGCGGGAATGAGTTCGACTTCGGCATCCCGGACAAGCAAAGAGTATTGGATTTGCTGGCTGATATAGCGTTCCAGATTGAGGGTCTGTGATGTGCCCAATGCCTTCGTCAGTTGCCAAGCAAAATGATTGGAACAGCCGATATAGCGCACCTTGCCCACACGGACGAGATCATCTAAAGCTTTTAATGTTTCTTCTAAAGGGACACGGCCATCATAATTGTGGACTTGATAAAGATCGATCCAGTCCGTTTTCAAGCGCCGTAAGCTGTCATCGCAGGCTTTAAGGATGTGGCGGCGGGATAGACCGATATCATGATCGCCAGGACCAACCCGCCCGTATGCTTTCGTGGCAATGACAATATCGTTGCGCCGTTTGGCGATGACCTCACCAAGAATGGTTTCTGAGCGGCCTTCGGAATAATTGTCCGAGCTATCAAAAAATGTAACCCCGTGATCGAGCGCAATATCGATCTGCGTCTGGGCCTCGTGTAATTCGGTTGTGCCATAGGCTTGCATCGGCCCATCTGGGGGTCCAAAGGTCATCGCGCCAAAGCCAAGCACGGAGACTTCTAATCCGCTGTGTCCAAGAAACCGCTTTTCCATGAGAATTCCTGTTGGTTTACGATCCAGCGGTGGCAGCTGCTTTTAACTTTTCCGGATCCGGCGGGCGTCTAAGATGCATACCGCCATCGATATGGATCGTTTCGCCCGTAACCCATGGTGCATTCAATCCAAGCCAGATAATTGATTGTGCGACTTCTTCCGGTAGCACTGTGCGACCGAGCGGTATTTCTTCGCCCATAACGGCCTTGATCCCTGGGCTGTTATGGCGCGACTTGGATTCGGGTGTTTGGATTGGACCGGGCGCGACCGCATTCACACGAATGCCACGCGGCGCATATTCGAGCGCTGCATATTTTACCAGCGTTTCGAGTGCGGCTTTCGCACAGCCATAGGAAAAATATCCAGGCCAGGGGCGGGCGGCTGCGATTGTGCTCATTAATATGATGCTGCCGCCGTCCGTCATATTACGTGCGACGTGACGAAGGAAGTAAACGGCGGCAAAGTAGTTCAGCTGGAATGTCTGATGGAGTTGATCATCAGATATGGAATCAATATCTCCACCCATGCCTTCTCCGGCGACTAGCACGGCAAAGTCAATTTTCTCGTTATTTGGGCTTACTGCTTTTTGAGCAATATTTTCGATGTCCTGTTCTTTCAGTACATCGCAGGTGATCGCAGTTCCATTGATGAGTTGAGCCAACTCCTCAATACCGGTTTTGCTGCGGGCTCCAACGGTGACATGAAGATCTTGTGCTGCAAGTGCTTTTGCTATGGTCCATCCCGTCCCATCTTTTTTCGAAGCGCCGAGCACCAATGCACGTTTCATGTCACATCCTTAGGTTGGTTAATTATAGCACGCACTTATGATCCTGGTGATGACGGAAGTGCATAGGCAATCACGCTATTGACACCTTTTGATCCCATCGGCAAGGACCGATGTCCAGCGGCAGCACCAATTATAAATTGTCGTTTGCTTTTTTCACTAAAATACGTACTCGGCGTCGAATTTGCGGATTGCGGTAGTTTCGATTCCCACAATAGCTTACCGCTTTTCGTATCAAAAGCTCTAAACCGTTTATCTACTGTTGCACCGACAAACGTCACGCCACCTTGTGTCGTTATAGCGCCACCGATAGCCGGCACGCCAACGGTGAGGGGGAGATAAGATTTTATGCCCCATGGTCCGGCTTGGTCACCCTTGCCTAGTGGTTGCGACCATAAAATTTGACGAGACTTAAGATCAATGGCGGTCAATCTGCTCCAGGGTGGTTGCTGGCACGGAACATTCAAAGGAGACATGAACAGCATTGTCCGGGCGGCATAAGGTGTTCCGGCTTGAGCGTTGATGCCAAGGTAAGCCTGAATACCTGGGCGTTTATCGCCCATCGGGATAGCACCAGCCGCATCAGCTTCTTCACGCGTCACAAGGCGGACATAATTGGCCATGTAGTTTGTGACGGTGATCAAAATATTCGTGCTTTCGTCAACCGTCGCACTACCCCAATTCATGCCGCCAAGATAACCCGGATATTGAATATGGGGGACAAGGCCAGGGGGGGTTAACGTGCCTTCGTAACGCGCCTGAAGAAATTTTGTTCGACACCACATTTGGTCGAATGCCGTAAGCCCCCACATCATCGATTCTTTGAGTGTGCCACCAGCCAAGGAAGGAAGACCTGTTGGAAAGGGTTGCGTAGGAGATAGCTTTTCTTCCGGCACGCTACCGCTTTGCGGTACAGGACGTTGTTCAATATCTCCGATAGCTTCCCCAGTTTTACGGTTGACGATGAACAATTCCCCGCGTTTGGTCGGCTGTATCAAGGCCGGAATTATATCGTCCCCATTGGGGATATCGACCAGAACAGGTTGAGACGCCAAATCATAATCCCACACGTCATGATTCAAGGTGCGCACTACCCAGCGACGTCGCCCTGTTTCAATATCAAGTGCCAGAATAGCGCTGTTGATTTCATCATCTATCGGGCGTCGCAAACCACCGAAATAATCGGGTGTTGCATTTCCTGTTGGTACATAGACCAGGCCTAATGTGTCATCATAAGACATCTGCGCCCAGGAATTAGGAGTGGCGGGCGTATAGATTTCACCTTCGGGCGGGGCGCCGATACGATCAGGCTGGCCAACATCATAAGCCCAGGCCAATTGCCCGGTGATCGCGTTGAAGGCGCGGATTACGCCTGATGGTTCACCCCAATATTGATTGTCGGCGACGAGCCCACCTAGAACAACTTTATCGCGGGCAATATTGGGAGCGCTGTTATAGAAATAATACCCAGGGATCACATCTCCGAGATCGTCGAGTAAAGAAATTTCACCATTGTTGCCAAAACGAGTGCAGCGCTTGCCGGATTTTGCATCGACGGCAATCAAACGGGCATCGACAGTATTGGTAAAGATCCGTTCCTGGCATTCTTCCACGGGTTCTGGTGCTTTATAATAGGCAACGCCGCGGCAGGACCGAAACGGAACGGCCTTGAGGTCAACCTTCGGGTCGAAAATCCAGCGTTCTTCGCCCGTTTCAGCATCCAATGCCACCAATAGATTGCTACTGTTGCAGAGATAAACGAGATCGTCGACTTTTAACGGCGTGACTTGAAGCCCATTGGGAGTATCTTCATAAACGTCATATGACCACGCGACTTTTAACGATTTGACATTGTCGGGCGTGATCTGGTCAAGCGCACTAAAGCGCGTTCCCTGAGGCGTGTTGCCATAATGCAGCCAATTCCCATGATTGGGATCGGTTTTGATTTGTGTTTCAATCGTTTGGGGATTGCTTTCCCAGCCAAAGCGCATAAAACCGACGATCGCCAAGGCGGCGATGACGCCCAGCGCAGCAATATTGCTGTAACAGGCGAAGCGCGAATGCTTATCGATGGAATTTTTTTGAAAGGTTAGCAGGAGAGAGAAAATGCCCAGCGTAACAGGGATGCTGAGGCGCGGTAGCATGCCCCATGGATCAACACCGACTTCAATCAGGGCCCAGATCAAGGTTGCTACTATAAAGGAAACCAACACGCTTTGTGCGATGGATGCATGGGTCCAATATAATACGGCGATCACCACCCAGACAGCCCCACTGATGGCGTAAAACGGGCTACCTCCAGCGGATATTAGCTGAACTCCACCATACAAATAAGCGGCGGCCAAACCGGCAACAATGACCGCAAAAATTTTTCTGGTTAAAGACGCATTGGGTTTTATTTCGGTGCTCATCTTCGCTTCCCTCAAGGATCAACAAAGACAATGCACCCTGATAGGCATTGCCTCGTTCAAGAGCTTTTTTAATTTTGTGTGCAGGGCGGATGAAAGTATTCCGCCTAGCGCGTATAAATGCTTATGGGTTTCTGATTAGGCAGTTTGCTTTACCTTTGGGGCAGTTTTGCTATCTTTTAGCAAAACTGCAGTCTTAGGCGCAGCCTTAAATTCTAACCGCAGATCGCGTTTCAGAATTTTTCCCGAAACGGTTCTGGGCAGTGGTTTTCCATAGTCTACAACATATTTTGGGCGCTTAAAATCGGCTAGGTCAGACTGAATGCGATCTTTCAAACCGGCCAAGTCTAGTTTTTGAGTACCGTGATATATAATCATTGGCACTTCGCCCCATTGCTCATCGGCAACGCCGATGATCGCGAATTCTTCTAATCCGGTGATGCCGGCGATGATACGCTCAAGTTCAGCGGGATAAACATTCAGGCCACCCGATTTCAACATGTCTTTGCTGCGATCCACGAGCGAGAGATAGCCACCTTCGTCCATGTATCCGATGTCACCGGTTTTAAGCCAGTCGCCATCCATGGTCTTGGCGGTTTCTTCGGGTTTGTTTAAATAGCCCTTCATAACGATGGGGCCTTTAATCAAAACCTCACCGGCTTGGCCTGGAGCTACGGTTTTTCCATTTTCATCAACGACCTTAATGTCGCTATGCATGACGGCTCGGCCGGATGATCCCATTTTGGTTTCGGCATCCTCCGAATATAAAATCGTGGCATGGCCACCAGTTTCTGTCAGCCCATAAGCTTGCGTGATCGGAACACCGATACTCCGCCATGTTTTGAGCAAATGTCGCGATGCGTTGCCGGTAATTGCGTGCTTAAGGCTCGACAGTCCGGCTCCACTAAACCGTGGACTGTTTGCGATTTTTTCAAACAACACCACCACACTGGCCCAAATGGTTATCTTTTCCCGTTCGATCACATCCATTAGATGGTCGGCATCAAACGATGCTTCCAAGATTGTCGTGGCGCCGGAAATCAACGCTTCCCGGAGGTATTGACAGGTCCCCCAAGTATAAGCCAAGGGAAGGGAGATCATCAGACGATCTTCAAAGGTAATCCCCATGGATACGATGCCAGCCAATCCGGATTCACGAATAGATCCATGGGTGAGCATGGCGCCTTTCGGAAATCCCGTCGTGCCGGACGTATAACAAACAAGCGCCACATCATCACGACCGATCGATAGATTGCTTACCTTGCCGCCAACGACACATAAATCATTATAGCTGCGGAACTGTGATGTTTGATCAATCATATAAACATCAACATCTGGCACTTCTTGAATAGTGTCTTGCAAAACATCTTGAAAGGCCGATTCTGAAATAACAACTTTGATACCGGCATCGGTCAAAGGATAGGCCATTTCTTTGGGCGTAAATCGCACATTCAGCAACACCAAAGACGCGCCAGATTTCAGAACGGCGTACAACGTCACAATAAAATCAATGCGGTTGTGCATCAAAATCCCAATGCGATCTCCTTTGGCAACGCCTGACTGAACCAAACCGGCCGCTATTTCGCTGCTACGGCGGTCCAGATCACCCCAGGTAATGCTGTCGTATCCGCATTTGATAGCGGGGCGGTCCGGCCAACGGACAGCCCAAAATTCAAGCGTGCTATGCAGGTTAACATCAGACATCGGTCACTCTCTCTCAATTAATCTGGGGCCATTTTTATTTTTTTGGTAAGACAACGTGGTCTCAGGAGTGGCGCGTTATTTTGTATATATTACCGCTTTTTCCTTTAAATCTCTAATGAGATCTATGGGCATTTCTAACATTTCACACAATACAAATTCGGTATGGTCCCAAGCAGCGGGGGCAATGTCTGGGGCAAAGTCTTGATCGGAAATTTTTATGGGTGTTTTGGTGAGATTTAGTTTTCCAACACCAGGATAATCCGCTTGATACACATTGTTTCCCGCAATGAAATGTGGATCTTCCACAATGTCTTCGCGTGTATTTGCAGGAATACAAGGGATTTCGTGTTGCAGAAAAAGATCGATCCAGTCCGAACGGTTTCTTTCTACGAACAGACGACAAAGTTCATCGTATATCACCTCGTCCGTTGCTCCGATATCATCGGAGTTTTCATAGAGTGCAAGTAAATCAGGTCTGTTCACAGTATCACAAAAAAACGTCCAATATTTTTCATAGTAACATTGAAAGAACAGCTGATGATTGTCGCGGGTTTTATAAGCATGAAGACGCGGCCAGTAAACCATTTTGCCTAAACTATTCATAAGATTAGGGGTGCGTTTGTAGGTCTGTGTTTTATTCAAGGCAACATCGGCACCTTCCGGTAGCCAATAGGCCGCCGACTCTGCGCCGGATACTTCTACCATGCTGCCTTTGCCAGTTTTCTGAGCCCGCAAGATGGCTGCAAGTGTCCCGATCGCGGCGTCTCGCCCCATGGCGTGCATGGCGACAGGAACCCATGGAATTGTTTTGCGTGTTTGCTCAGGATACGCATAGGGCTGAACAGCAGACAACGCACCAAAGGCATCGAAAGAAGGGCCATGGGCGGCAAGTTTGTGATAAGGACCGCCACTGCCAAAACCGGATAACGAACAAAAAACGATTCTTTTATTGATCTTCTTGAGCACGTCGTATCCTAAGCCCAGGCGCTCTAAAACGCCTGCCCGCATTCCTTCAATAACGACATCAGCGGTGGCGACCAGCTGTTCAAAGATGGTCTTACCTTCAGGTGATTTTAGATTGAGCCCAATGCTTTTCTTACCGCGATTCCAGCGCAGATGCATATAACCATATCCTTCGGGAGAACCGACGGCTAGGTCGCCCATATAGCGCACAGGATCGCCATCGGCGCCTTCAACCTTGATC
>JBBCIP010000231.1:0-6342 GCA_037189785.1 Alphaproteobacteria bacterium | reverse complement strand
CTGGTGGTTTCGTTGGTGTTGATATTTTTTTTGTAATTTCTGGCTTTCTGATTACTCGAATTATTAATACGGAAATTCGAGAAAAACGGTTCTCTATTGGACAATTTTATGCTCGCCGAATTCGTCGAATCTTACCAGCACTTATTGTGGTTATATTAATTAGCTTGGTTGTGGCCTTTTTCATTTTCTTGCCTATAGATTTCAATCGATTTATATGGAGCGGAATTAGTGCCTTATTTTCACTTTCAAATATCTATTTCTGGAGGCACGCAGGATACTTTGACACAAGAAGTGAGCTAAAGCCACTCCTGCATACATGGTCATTGGGGGTAGAAGAACAAGTATATTTTGTCTTACCTATTCTTATTTGGTTTTTGGCACGTTATTTACCTCGTTACAGCGGTATCATTTTAGCATTAATTGCGGTCCTATCTTTGGGGCTGGCGGTATTCGGAATTGCGACAGCTAGGGAGGCGATAGTCTTTTACCTAATGCCTACTCGTATATGGGAATTACTGGCAGGTGGGCTGCTCGCAACATTCACTGTTCCTTCTATGCCGCGACGACTAATTATACCAATTTTAGTGTTGGGGGTGATGCTTATATTTGTTCCGGCCATCACTTATAATGCGCAGACGCCTTTTCCGGGGATTGCTGCAGTACCTCCAATCCTCGGTGCAGTTCTCATAATTTGGGCTGGACATGGGGCATATAAAATAGCTCCGATACTTTCTTGGAAGCCTTTGTTGTTTATTGGCCTTATTTCTTATTCTCTTTATCTTTGGCATTGGCCATTACTTGCCTTTGCTCGATATTATTCTATTACTCCGTTAAGTTATGAAATTAAAATAGCTTTGCTACTATGTTCATTTGGCTTGGCGATACTTTCATGGCGATTTATTGAGCGGCCTATGCGCTACGGGAAGGGGCGGGTGACTTTAATCCTTGGCGTATTTATTGTTTGCATTGTTGCATTAACGGTGTGCATGGGGCTGAATACTACCCTTCAACGCTTTCCGCAGGAAGCTGTGCGAATTGCTGCTGCAGATGGCACAACTTGGAAATGTAAAGTGGCCGATACTGTACCTTTTGGCCATTATCGTGGGTGTTCAATTGCGACTGAAGAACGTGATCCGTCAAAAGTGGAGCTCGTATTTTGGGGCGATTCACATGCGCAAATGTTAGTCCCTGCCCTAGAGGCGGTTGTCTCAGAAAATAAACAATCAGCCATTCTTGTTGCGTTGGATGGTTGTGCTCCTATAGTTGGAGCTAATAAAAGACGTGAATGCATATCAGTAAACAGTAAAAATATAGAGACAATAGAAAAATCGTCTAATGTGAAAACGATCATTTTAGGACTTTATTGGCAGCACTATTTAAATGGATTAGTAACTGAAAGTAACGAACCCACAGATTTAGATATTTTTAACGCAATTGAATCTGTAGTCATTCGTCTTACTGAGAAAGGTAAATCGGTTATTTTAATCGGGCCAACCGCTGTTCCCAATTACAATGTAGCAAACGAATGGGCTCGATCAATAGCCCTTAATCGGCCACTTGATAAACCGCGATCACAATCGAGAGCTCGATTTGATAAAGATGCAGCGGTGATTAATGCTTTTCTTAAACGAATTGAACAAAAGCCCGGGGTAAAAATTATATACCCAGCTGATGCGTTGTGTACACAGCATAGCTGCCCTTATATTGTAGATGGGGAGGCTCTACACTCAGATCATAATCATCTGACACAGAAATGGGCGGGACGATTGACACCATTGTTCCGTCAAGCTCTAGAGAATTTTGATTGACCTTGTAATACAGCATAATTTGAGGAGTAAAGATCATGATAGTCAGAGTATATATTCTATACTGGTACCTTATAAGCAATGAATCTTAAATTATTTGGCGATGCTATGAAGTCCATGCTTAGCAGGCGGGCATCTGTGGGCAAGTCCTACTGAAGTTAATAATAATGAGCGCTGTGAGATTGGAAAGTATCCTTTCTTATATCGCACCATGACCTTTCTGCTTAGTATTTGCATAGATTACCCCATGCTTGCGCAATTTAACGCCAAGTTCATTTCTTGCCCACTTTTGCTGCCAAGAATTTGTGCCCATATCTTTATGTTTCTTGTGTCAGTTAGCAAATGCAGGTGGTGATGCTATAGGAGATGATGGCATATCCTGAGTGCGTCCAAAACTATGATGCCGGAAAAAGACACCAACAGGTGGGCCCGGCACGTGAGTAAATATACAGACTACAATTAAGATAAGAGCACGGATTGTTTTTAATCGTACTGGGGTGTCTGTAATCTCAGCTAAGATTTGGACAGTAGCATCCGCGTGCTCAGCATAGACAATGGTGAGCCACGCCGAGAACCGGAACTGAGTACCACACCAGAATACTAACGAGAGCTTGAGAACGAATTCGAGCCTGATCTGGCAACCAACTCAGACCATATGCAGGGCAAAGCTATTTTGCGTGAGATGCACAACATTGCACGCCAGCACGATATAGACATTGGTTACTAATCGATAAGGACATGAACCTATGACCAAGTCACGCCTTTCCGTCTATCTGGATCCAGAGCTAATGACGGCACTTGCCACCTATGCCGATCGCCGGTGTCAATCTCGCTCGCTGATTGCCGAAGCCGCCATAGCGTCCTTCTTGTCACTGGATGCCGATGAGCGTCGGGAAGCTGCCATGGCTAAGCGTCTGGACCGTATAGACCGCAGAATTGATCGGCTGGAACGGGATACGGTCATCAACATCGAGATGATGGCCTTGTTCATCCGGTCATGGCTATCGAACACGCCGCTACCTCCTGACAGTGAGCGTGCCATTTTGCGGCGCCAAGGTGGTGACCGCTATGACGCCCTCATGGCAGCCTTAGGCCGGCGTCTTGCCAAAGGGCCGTATGTGCGGCAGGAAATCATCGAAGACGTCCCGGAACGGGAATAACCATTATATCTCAAATGGATGGGGGATATCTACAAAGGTTGTTTTTTTACTCCTTTTACGCCATAATGCGTCAGTCAGGTAAATGGAGATCGCTATGGCCACCACAGTCAAATTATCCGATGAACTCGTCCATGAGGCGCGCCGTTATGGTGATATCTATAGCCGCTCTGTACCGAAGCAGATCGAATACTGGTCACGCATTGGTAAGATCGCTGAAGAAAACCCCGATCTTTCCTATAGCTTCATCAAAGAAATCTTGATCGCGCAAAAGGAAGCAGAAGACGGTCAGGTCACACCTTATCAATTTGGATAATGGATCATGCAGATCCTGCAGACCAAAGCGTTTCACAACGCCACGAAGAAACTGCATCCCAATCAAAAGAAAGACCTTGATGACGCTGTCAAAGTGGTTGCGCACGACCCCCATGTCGGCGAGGCTAAACTCGGTGATCTTGCGGGCGTCCATGTCTATAAATTCAAGATGGCGAAGCAGCTGACGCTTCTGGCGCATACATATGACAATCAAACGATCACGTTGATCTTGTTGGCTCTCGGCTCACATGAAAACTTTTATCGTGATCTTAAAAAATAGTCAGCGTGTCAATACGTAGGTTTGTGAAATACGATCTTGATCATCTGAATTTTCCAAAAATTTTTGAATACACAGTCATTCTAATTCTAGAGATAAGTAATGCAAGTAGTGTTGGCAAGAGATACGCTGGGCTAAAGCGCAAACCATGTGAAGGATTGTGATCGAGTTACATATTACATTTAATTTTGAAATTATTCCGGCGGAAGAGTGAGTGTTTGTATTTCCATATGTGCTTTAAGGCCCTCTACTCCATAGGCCCTACCAAAACCAGACTCACGTATGCCACCGAACGGAAGGTCGGGCGACGATCCAATATGCCGGTTTACCCATGCTAAACCGCTGTCCAATCGCTGTGCAACTTTTCTACCTCGAGCAACATCACGTGTCCAGATGGATCCGCCCAGCCCATATTTTCCATTATTAACGTGATTTAAGACTTTATCAAGATCACTATATTCCAACACGGGAAGTACTGGTCCAAATTGCTCTTCTTGTACTAGCCGAGCGTTTTCGGGTAAGCCAGTTACAATAGTGGGTGAAATAAAGTATCCAGGTCTATTAAGTTTATATTTTCCAGTGAGAATTTCTGCTCCCTTTATGTCACGAGAATCTTCTATCAATTCTTTTATACGATTAAATTGCATAATATTTTGGACAGGCCCCATCTGTACAGCAGGTTCAAATCCACTGCCTACTTTTATTTTACCAACAGTATCGACTAATTTTGTGCAGACTTGGTTATAGAAACGACGTGGAACATAAAGCCTTTTAACTGTCATACAAATCTGACCTGCAGCTCGAAATGCAATGTCGCATAATTGGTCAAGAGCAGTATCAATATCTACATCATCCAGTAAAATGGCAGCATCATTTCCTCCAAGCTCAAGCGTGAGACGTTTAAGTGTCGATGCAGCCGATAACATCACGCGTTTACCTGTTGCGATAGATCCAGTAAAATTTATTTTCTGAATGTTCGGGTGCTCAGCCATAAGCTGGCCAATTTCGTTTCCTCCAGCAAGAATATTGAGGACACCTCTCGGGAAAATAGATTGTGCTATCTCACCGATTAGGAGGGTTGCGAGTGGCGTATAAGGTGAGGGTTTCAATACAATAGTATTCCCAGTGTATAGTGCAGACGCAATTTTCGGTGCAGCCAACACCACAGGGCCATTCCAAGGTGTAATAGCGCCTACAACACCTAAGGGCTTGTAGTGAATTTCGTATTTTCCACTCTGATCAGAACGGCGAATTTCATCTTCAACACTTAATTTTGTAATGTCCCGCAATATTTGGGAAAAACGCTGAACGGTGTTTTTATTTTCATTAAATGGTCCTCCTTGTTCACAAGTCAGGAGACGTGTAATTTCATCTTGCCGATCCTCCACTGCGTCGGCCAATTGAATTAGCATTAATCCTCTATCAATGAAGCTTTTTTGACGCCAAGCGATGAAAGCCTTCTGCGCAGCAGATACGGCCTGATTAAGTTGCTCATGCTTTGCACGTGGGCAATGAGCGAATGTACGCGCTGTCGCCGGGTCAATAACCTCAAATGTATCGGGACTAGATACAAGCTTTCCATCAATTAAATGTTTGAATATCCTGTTACTATACTGAGCTACTATAGTTTCATGTCGTATAGATTCATCACGTATACTATCAATCAAGTTATTAGGATGATCTTCCGAATTTATACTCGATGAGGGCATATCATGCTCCTTTTAAAAAATATAGTACCTGATGGATCTACTTTTATTTCTGTAAGAAGGTATGAATATTATTGGTTAGCTTATACTGCAGATTACGTCATGAGCGTAATAAAACGAGTTTCAAGATAAGCATCAATCGCCTCAGATCCACCTTCAGTGCCATAACCTGAATCTTTTACACCACCAAATGGTGTTTCAGGCAACGCTAGGCCGCTATGATTTATAGTCAGCATACCTGCTTCTATACGCTGTATCAGTTCACTGATTGTTTCTATGGATCGTGTAAAGGCATATGAGGCAAGTCCGAGGGGCAAGCGGTTTGCTTCTTTAATTGCATCCTCAACATTTGCGAAGCGATTTATCACTGCGACCGGCGCAAAAGGTTCCTCATTCATGATGACCGCTGAAATCGGGGTATCGATGAGTACGGTGGGTTCAAAATAAGAGCCTTTATTCCCTATGCGATTGCCGCCTGCTCTTAATACCGCTCCTTTTGTGACAGCATCATCCACCATAGCCTGTATTGCATGGACACGCCGATCGTTAATCACCGGCCCCATATCTGTGTCATTGTCCAATCCAGCCCCAACCTTGATAGCCTCAACAGCATCAATAAACTCATCGATAAAAAGGTTGGCAACATCTTTATGTACCAGAAAGCGGCTAGGAGCCACGCAAACTTGGCCCGCATTACGAAATTTGGCAGCTACCGTCACACGCACTGCCTGTTTTATATCTGCATCATTAAAGATCAGCACCGGAGCATGTCCTCCAAGCTCCATTGTCACCGGTTTCATATGTTGACCAGCCAATCCCGCAAGATGCTTTCCGACTTGAGTCGATCCTGTGAAAGAAATCTTGCGAATTGCAGGATGACGTATCAGATAATTTGAAATCTCGGATGGTGTGCCGTAAATGAGATTGACAACGCCATGCGGTATACCAGCATCAACGAATGCTTTAATGAGTTCCGCAGGTGAATCCGGAGTCTCCTCGGGAGCCTTTAATATAATCGAGCATCCAGCAGCCAGAGCCGCAGCCACTTTGCGAACTGCTTGGGTTATCGGAAAATTCCACGG
>JBBCIP010000230.1:0-10055 GCA_037189785.1 Alphaproteobacteria bacterium | reverse complement strand
CAGGGCGTCGGTCACAACCTGGCTTGTTTCCACATTTCCGGCCACCACGGCTGCGGGATAGTGCGGCTTCAGCATCGATCCATCGGGGATGATGATATCGATCGGCTCCAAACACCCATCGTTCATCGGAATGTCATCGTCGACCAGACAACGGAACACATATAAAACAGCCGCGCGACAAATCGACGCCGGGGCATTGAAATTGGTATTTTGCTGTGGACTGGTGCCGCTAAAGTCGACCGTTGCGCGCCGATTTTTATGATCGACACGGATGGCGACGGAAATCGCAGAGCCATCGTCGCAGTCATACCGGAACGTGCCATCTTGCAAACGCTCGATCACCCGCCGCACCGATTCCGCGGCGTTTGCCCGCACATGATCCATATAGGCTTCGACCACGGCCTTGCCGAATGTTGCGACCATCTGCTGCAATTCGGTGGCACCGCGGGCGCAGGCCGCGATTTGGGCTTGGATATCGCCGATGTTCTGGGCGACATTACGGGCCGGATAAGGGCCTGACCGCAATAGATCCGTGAACGCCGCTTCTTGGAACCGGCCTTGATCGACCAGCAAAAAATTGTCGATCAGCACGCCTTCGTCATCCAAGGATGTGCTGTCGGGCGGCATCGACCCCGGCGATATGCCGCCGATATCGGCATGATGACCCCGAGCGGCGACAAAAAAAGATAACGCGCCGCTGATCTCATCGAACACCGGCATCACAACGGTGATATCCGGCAAATGCGTACCGCCGCGATAGGGATTGTTCAAACAATAAACATCACCGGGCTTCAAACCACGCTCATCATGTTCGCGCGCGATCAGAATGGATCGAACGCTATCGCCCATCGATCCAAGATGCACCGGCATATGCGGGGCATTGGCAATCAACGCGCCGTCCTTGGTGAACAAGGCACAGGAAAAATCCAAGCGTTCTTTGATATTGACCGAATACGCAGTGTTCTGCAGCGCGATTCCCATGTCTTCGGCAATGGCCATAAAAAGATTATTGAAAATTTCAAGCATCACGGGGTCGGCATCGGTGCCGATGGCGCGGCGGATCGGCAAAGGGACGATGCGTTTCAACAATAACTCACCCTTGGACAAAACATCGGCGCACCAGTCGGGCTCGACAATGGTGGTCGCGCTTTGATCGTAAATCATCGCCGGCCCCGGGATCGTCATACCGGGGGATAAATCAGCGCGATTGTAAACAGGCATCGCACCATCATTCTGTGTCGGCTCGGGCGGCGATCGATCAGGGGCAGTGGGTCCGGGTGTGTGGGCAAGCATGGATGATTGTTCTGCACTGATCGCTTCTGCCGATAGCGCTTCGACGATCAGCGCTTTGTGCGCCATGGTAAAGGCAAAGCGTTGGCGATACGCGGTGTCGAACCTGGTCGCCATTTCCGTTGCCGATCCGAACGGAATGACCAGCGTGGTGTCGGTGCCTTCATATTTGATACGGGCGTGATAGGTAATCGAAAACGCATCAATACCTTGGTGCTGCATGTCGTGGCTGACGGTTTGTTCGAGCGCGGCAATGATAGTCGAAAAGTCTTGATCGTGGGGGGCTTCGACACCTTGTTGATGAATGGCACGTGTTTCGGCAAGCCCCATGCCATAAGCGGATAACACACCAGCAAAGGGGTGGACGACGATGGTTTCCATACCCAAAGCATCGGCCACAAGGCAGGCGTGTTGGCCACCCGCGCCGCCGAAACAGGCCAGCGTATATTTTGTAATGTCATAGCCACGCGCGACCGAGACATGTTTGATCGCCAAGGCCATGTTGTCGACGGCGATGTTCAAAAACCCTTTGGCGATATCTTCGGGGCTTTGGGGAATGCCGGTCGCGGCTTCAACGTTTTTTGCCAATGTTGCGAATTTTTCGCGGACGATCGCGACATCGATCGGCTGATCGCCGGATGGGCCGAAAATATTGGGGAAAAATTCCGGCCGTAATTTTCCCAGCATGACGTTGCAATCGGTCACGGTCAGCGGGCCGCCACGTCGATAACAGGCAGGCCCGGGGTCGGCACCCGCGGACTCGGGCCCGACGCGAAAGCGGCTGCCGTCAAACCGGCAAATCGATCCACCGCCTGCGGCCACGGTGTGAATATTCATCATCGGCGCGCGAATACGCACACCGGCGACAACGGTTTCAAAATTCCGTTCATAGTCGCCTGCATGATGACAAACATCGGTCGATGTGCCGCCCATATCGAAGCCGATGACATGGCTTATACCAGCCTCTTTCGATGTTTTGACCATGCCGACGATCCCACCTGCCGGGCCGGATAAAATCGCATCCTTGCCACGGAATGTGTGGGCTGCGGTCAGGCCGCCATTGGATTGCATGAACGAAAGCCGCACCGATGGACCCAATGCGGTCCAAACCCGGTCGATATAGCGCCTGAGAATCGGGGTCAGATAGGCGTCGACCACCGTGGTGTCGCCGCGCCCGACCAATTTCATCAACGGGCTGACCTCGTGGCTCACCGATATCTGTGTAAACCCAAGGTCACGCGCCAGACCGGCCACGGCTTTTTCATGATCGGGGTACCGATAGCCATGCACGAACACGATGGCTATGGCGCGAATACCGTTGTCCCACTGGGTTTTTAACGCAGCCCGGACCTGATCCAAATTCAACGGCACGCGGATGCTGCCGTCGGCGGTGATGCGTTCGTCGATTTCCACGACCGTTTCATACAATTGTTCAGGTTTTTGAATATTGCGGGCAAACAGCTTGGGGCGATTTTGATAGCCGATTCGCAAAGCATCGGCGAACCCCCGGGTGATGACCAGGGCGACGCGATCGCCTTTCTGTTCCAACAACGCATTGGTCGCAACGGTTGTACCCATCTTAACACAACTGATCGCGGCGCTGGGTAATTCAGCATCCGGCGCGAGTTCCAGTAGATCTCTGATGCCTTGGATGGCGGCATCGTCATAGCGGTCTGGGTTTTCTGAAAGCAGCTTATGGGTCACCAAGCTGCCATCGGGGCGTTTCGCAACGATATCGGTGAAGGTTCCGCCGCGATCAATCCAGAACTGCCACGTCATTCAGTTATTTTTCCTGTTTTCGGCATTTTATTGCGTAATAGGGATGTTTTAAGCCGCTTGGGTTGTGTTAGACAAGGCCAACAGAAAACATGCAGAAAGCACCCGGTATAGTATCTCGTTTTATAAACAAGAAAGTATAATCTATGTCTCCTACACCCGCGTCTTCTATATCCGCCGTATCCGCATTGAAACCCATTAAAAAGCTTTTGGTCGCGAATCGGGGGGAAATTGCGATACGCATTATGCGGGCGGCTGGGGAACTTGGTATTATTCCTGTTGCCATTTATGCGGAAGAAGACCGCCTGTCGTTGCATCGCTTCAAAGCCAATGAAGCTTATTTGGTCGGGCGTGGCAAAAAGCCGGTGGAGGCTTATCTCGATATTCCGGGCATTATCAGCATCGCGAAAAAAGCCAAAATCGATGCTATCCATCCGGGCTACGGTTTCTTATCGGAAAACCCCGAATTTGCCGAAGCTTGCGCGGCTGCGGGCATTATTTTTATTGGCCCCGAGCCGGAAACCATGCGGCAATTGGGCAACAAAGTGTCGGCACGACAATTGGCGCAAAGCGCCGATGTTCCGGTCATGCCGGCCACAGGTCCGTTGCCGAGCGATGACGACGGCATCAAAGCCCAGGCGCTGAGCGTCGGTTATCCGGTGATGTTGAAAGCCAGCTGGGGCGGTGGTGGCCGCGGCATGCGGGTGATCGAACGGGAAGCTGATTTGTTGGATAATGTCGCTGCTGCCCGGCGCGAAGCCAAGGCGGCGTTCGGCAATGATGAAGTCTATCTTGAAAAATTGGTACGACGCGCGCGCCATGTGGAAGTGCAAATTTTGGGCGACACCCATGGCACGATCGTCCATTTGTTCGAACGCGATTGTTCGGTGCAGCGCCGTCATCAAAAAGTGGTGGAACGCGCACCGGCCCCTTATCTGTCCGATGATGAACGACAAGATTTATGCGGATCGGCGTTGCGGTTGGCCAAAGCTTGCAACTATCGCAATGCCGGTACGGTCGAGTTTCTGCAAGATGCTGATACCGGTGCTTTTTACTTTATCGAAGTAAACCCGCGCATTCAGGTCGAACACACGGTGACCGAAGCGGTGACCGGGCTCGATATCGTTAAGGCTCAGATCCGCATCGCTCAAGGCGCTGCGATCGGCGGTGATGAGTGTGGTGTGCCGCTCCAGGATAAAATCGCCTTAAAGGGGCACGCCCTCCAAAGCCGCGTCACCACCGAAGATCCGCGCAACAATTTCATTCCGGATTATGGTCACATCGTTGCTTATCGCAGCCCGGCCGGGCCCGGTATTCGCTTGGATGGCGGCACCGCTTATTCCGGGGCGTTCATCACCCGCCATTTCGACAGCTTGTTGGTGAAGATCACGGCTTGGGGCGGGACCAGGGATGAAGCCATCGCCCGCATGCATCGCGGTCTGTTGGAATTTCGTGTGCGCGGCGTTGAAACCAATTTGTTGTTCTTGGAAGCGCTGATCACGCATCCGGATTTTGCTGACGCCAATTACACCACACGTTTTGTCGATGACACGCCGGAGCTGTTCGATTTTCCAAAACGGCGCGATCGGGCGACACGATTGTTGCAGTTTGTCGGTGATGTGATCGTCAACGGCAATCCCGAAGTCAAAGGCCGGATCAAACCGGACCGGTTGCGGATTCCTGATCCGCTGGTGGTAGCCGATGATACGCCGCAACCTGGAACACGGCAATTGTTGGATCAATTGGGCGCGCGTGGTTTTGCCGAATGGATGAAGGCGGAACAGCGGGTGTTGTTGACCGACACGACGTTGCGGGATGCCCATCAATCGCTGATCGCGACCCGCATGCGCAGCTATGACATGCTGGCGGTCGCGCCATATTATGCGCAAAAATTGCCGCAAATGTTTTCGCTCGAATGTTGGGGTGGGGCGACCTTTGACGTGGCGATGCGGTTCTTGAAAGAAGATCCGTGGGCGCGCCTGCGGTCATTGCGTGAAATGGTCCCGAACGTGCTGCTGCAAATGTTGCTCCGGGCTTCGAACGCGGTCGGATACACCAATTATCCCGACAACGTGGTCCGTCATTTCGTCAGTCAAGCCGCCGACAACGGCGTCGACCTGTTCCGGATTTTCGATAGCTTGAACTGGGTCGACAACATGCGCGTGGCGATCGACGCGGTGGCGGAAACCGGCAAACTGGCGGAAGCCGCCATTTGTTATACCGGTGATTTGCTCGATGCCACACGGCCCAAATACGATTTGAAATATTATGTTTCGTTGGCCAAGGAGTTGGAACGGGCGGGCGCGCATATTCTCGGCATCAAGGACATGGCCGGTTTGTGCAAACCCGAAGCGGCGCGGCAATTGGTCAAGGCTTTGAAAGACGAAATTTCCTTGCCGATCCATTTCCACACCCATGACACCAGCGGCATTGCCGCTGCCAGTGTGTTGGCGGCGGTGGAAGCCGGGGTCGACGCCGTTGATGCGGCGATCGATTCTATGAGCGGTCTGACATCGCAGCCCAATCTCGGCTCGATCGTCGAAGCCCTGCGTCACACGTCGAAAGACAGCGGTCTCGATCCCGATGCCATTCGCGAGTTGTCGATTTATTGGGAAGCGGCGCGGGCGCAATATGCGGCGTTTGAAAGCGATATCCGCTCCGGTGCGTCGGAGGTTTATCTCCATGAAATGCCTGGCGGACAATACACCAATTTGCGTGAACAGGCGCGTGCGCTCGGCATTCATGATCGCTGGCATGATGTGGCCAAATCCTATGCCGCCGTTAATCGCATGTTTGGCGATATCGTCAAAGTCACGCCGTCGTCGAAAGTGGTCGGCGACATGGCGGTGATGATGGTGACCAGCGGCTTGACCGAGACCGATGTGCTCGATCCCGATACTGAAATCGCGTTCCCGGAATCGGTGGTCTCGATGTTCCGCGGTGATTTGGGGTTGCCGCCTGGTGGCTGGCCGGTGGAATTGCAGCGCAAAGTGTTGAAAGGCGAGGCGCCGTTGGATGGTCGACCAGGCGCGTTGCTGGCGCCCGCTGATCTTGATGCGGCGCGGCGGACAGTGGCCGCGAAAATCGATCGCGACCCGACCGAGGCCGAGCTTGCGTCTTATTTGATGTATCCCAAAGTGTTCCTCGACTACGCCGATCATGACGGCGCGTTCGGCGATGTCAGCGTGTTACCGTCCCCGGTGTTTTTCTATGGCATGGAGCCCGGCGATGAAATCACCCTGACCCTTGAACAGGGCCATGACATCATCATCCGCTATCTGGCGGTGAGCGATGCCGAAGATGACGGCTCCCGGTCGGTGTTTTTTGAATTGAACGGGCAGCCGCGCTCGGACCGGATCAACGAGCGCAGTCGGGGCGCGACCCGGGTCGCGCAACGCAAGGCCGAAGCCAATAACGAACCCCATCTCGGCGCGCCGATGCCGGGTCTGGTGTCGAGCCTGGCCGTCAAACCGGGTGGCAAGGTCGAACGCGGCGATACGCTGTTGACGCTCGAAGCCATGAAAATGGAAACCGCGATCCGGGCCGAGGCCGCCGGTACCGTCAGCGAAATCTTGGTCCATGTGGGATCACAAGTCGATGCCAAGGATCTCCTCATGATCGTCACGCCGAATTAATTGGAGGTTAGCGGCAACGCCCGCAAACACAACGCAAATAATTCGGCCTGGGTCGAGATGCCGAGCTTGGCATAGGCCCGGCGGCGAAATGTAATCACACTCGCTTTCCCGATGCCGAGATCCAAGGCTATGCCATCGGCGGATAGGCCCAGCAAAATGCGGCTGCACACCTGGCGTTCCCGTGGCGTTAGATCCTGCCCCGATAAACGGACCAGTGTTTCGATAAAGCCGCGCGGGTCATTGTGCCGCAGCGATTTCGTGAACCCGATGTGATCGGCATGACGCCGCATCAGCCGCGTTAAAAACGGCGCGAGGCCGCCAAGCAACATGGCATCGCCCGCCGTATAACGGCCGGTTTCCACCGCACGATAAATATTGATGTAATAGGCAATCTCCGGCTGCCGCCAGATATAGGAAATTTTATCAACGAGACCGGCCGCGGCAAAAAACCGCTTTTGATAGGCGCGGGTTTTCAATCGCGACGGATCATGACGACGCACGACGATTTTCCGGCTTGATCCTCGTTTGCTCAGATCGGCAAAATTGGGGTCGAGCTTATGATAGTCCTTGATATAGTCCCGGGTCAGAGAGCGGTTCAGGGTCGTGTCATGGCGGCTCGCGATGGCCAACAGCGACAACCCGTCCCGGGCGGTATAGGCAAAAAACGTGAAATGATCGGCGACGACGATCTCGTTGATCGCGGTCATAAAAGCGCGATCAAACCGCGGCGTGCCCAGGTCATCCAGAACCGGGGCAAAGGCATTTACCGCAGCGATGTCGTTAATTTTCACAAAAACTCCCGCCTTATCCCTGTCTTAATCTTGTACCCTTTTGAGGGGACATTTTATCAACCCCAGGTCTGACAGTCTAGAGCCATCAATAGGGAGCCTAGAATGTCCAAAGAGTTGGTGGTGATCGACGTGCGCCCAGGCGCCAGCACCGAAAGTCAATCGGGGTTGCAACTGTTGCGGCCGCGTATTTATGGCGCTTTTCATCGTGCCGAAAACGCGCGCGTGGCGGCGCTCCTGATGCATCCGACCAGCAATTTCATGGGCCATTATTTGTTGGAGCCCCTGGCCGCGCGTGGCATATCAACGCTCGGGCTCAACACCCGCTATCTTGGCAATGATTGTGTGTTGCTGCTCGAACGCGCGATCCAAGATGTCGGTGCCGGGGTGCAGTGGCTAAACGCCCAAGGTTATGATCGGATCTTGCTGATCGGCAATTCGGGTGGCGGTGCTTTGATGGCGTTCTATCAGGCGGAAGCCGAAGGTTTGACCATCACCGATACCCCGGCGGGGGATGCGGTCGATTTGCTGCCCACGGATTTGCCGCCGGCCCAGGGTATTGCTTTAAGCGCGGCCCATCTCGGGCGCTCACGTTTGATGGATGTTTGGCTTGACCCGGCGGTGATTGACGAAAACGATGTGCTGTCGTCGGATCCATCGCTCGATATGTTCAATCCTGAAAACGGCCCGGCCTATTCCGAACAGTTCATGCGGCGCTATCGGGCGGCGCAGCTTGCCCGCAACCACCGCATTGAAACATGGGCGCGCAGCAAACTGCGCCACTTACGTGCGCGCACCGATGGTCCGCGTGATTTGCCGTTTATCATTCATCGCACCTTGGCTGATCCACGCTGCTTGGATAGTTCGATCGATCCCAACGATCGCACACCGGGCACGACCGTATGGGGCCCACCCCATGCGCAAAATTATGCCGCCAACAGCATGGGGCGGTATACATCGTTGACCGGTTATCTCAGTCAGTGGTCGCAATCAAGCCGTGGCGATGGCCCGGCCAATCTGGCGCGCACGTCGGTGCCGGTGATGCTGTTGGAACACACCGCCGATGCCTCGACCTTTCCGTCGGATCATGCCACCTGGGCCGAAGCGGCGGTGGGGCGGATCACGCGTCATAGGTTGCAAGGCGGCAATCATTATCTCAGCGGTCAACCGGATTTGGTCGAGCACGCCGCCGATCACATGGCACACATGGCTTCATCGTTATAACGAGGGATAGAATGGCAATTGCCCATAGTTTATACGAAGATTTTCCGCGCTATCCGTTTGTGCGCTCCGGGGACCAAGATGGTGCAGTGAAACGTCACGCCGTCGTGATTTTGGGCGGTGGCCCGGTCGGGTTGACGGCGGCGATCGGTCTCGCCCGCTATGGCATAGCAAGTGTCGTGATCGAGCCACGCGATGCAGTCAGCTTCGGCAGTCGGGCCGCGTGCATTTCACGCCGCACCTTGGAAATCTGGGAACGCTATGGTGTGTCTGGTCCGATGTTGGACCAAGGTTTGGCCTGGACTGGCGGCCGCAGTTTTTGGCGCGATCATTTCGTGCTCGAATTCGCTATGCCGCACGACACGGATCAAACGCTGCCGCCGATGATTAACTTGCAGCAGTGTATGGTTGAACAGAATTTGGTCGATGCCGTGCGGGCTACGCCGGATATCGATTTACGCTGGCACAGCCGCGCAGTCGGGTTGGAACAAACGGCCGATGGCGCCATGCTCACAATCGAAACACCCGAAGGATCATATACACTCAATGCGGATTGGGTGATTGCCGCCGATGGCGCGCGCAGTTTCGCCCGCCAAGCGCTCGGCCTGTTATTGGATGGCAATTCTTACGAAGGCCGCTATCTGATCGCCGACATTCGCTTGACCAGCAGTTCTCCGACCGAACGACGGGCCTGGTTCGATCCGAAATCTAATCCGGGCTCGACCGTTTTGATGCATCGTCAACCGCATGATATCTGGCGGGTCGATTATCAACTGCGCGATGACGAAGAGTCCGACGCCGAACTTCAGGAAGATCGGGTGCGGGCCCGGATCGACGCGCATTTGGCGATGATCGGCGAACGGCCCGATTATGATCTGATCTGGCTTAGCCTGTATAAAGCCCATTGTTTGACACTTCGAAATTTTCATCATGGGCGCGTTTTGTTTGCCGGTGACGCGGCGCATTTGGTGCCGATCTTTGGCGTGCGCGGGTTAAATTCCGGCATTGATGATGCCGGTAATTTGGTGTGGAAATTGGCGGCGGTTATTCAGGGCTGGGGTGGGCCGCAGCTACTGCCGAGTTATAGCGAAGAACGGGTGTTCGGCGCCGATGAAAATATTCGTCAAGCGCGCAAAAGCACGTTGTTCATGACGCCGCCGTCGGCCGGCTTTGCCTTGATGCGGGATGCGGCGCTGAGCCTTGCGGTGAAGCACCCGTTTGCACGGCCCTTGGTCAATCCACGGCAAACCTCTGCGATCACGTTTCCAAGTTCTGCCATCAACACGCCGGACGAGGACGAGTGGCTGAGTGGCGTGGTGCCGGGGGCGACGCTGCCGAATTTTCC
>JBBCIP010000229.1:0-6044 GCA_037189785.1 Alphaproteobacteria bacterium | reverse complement strand
TCATGAAAAAGCGAAAAACAGTGTAGGTGGAGCAAGTTTCTACATACCCAATGACACAACCTTGGAAGGCTTCAGGGACTATCCGATGCCGATTGGTTGGGGCAGTGGTGTGTCGGACCCGACACCCAACACGAAAACAAGGCATCAGAATATCTTGATCGGCGACGATATCCGATTCAATGAACAATGGTCGGCATTGATCGGCGGTAACTATTCCTCGATTTACACCAAAAATGTGCGCACCGGCGTGGTCGGTTACGATGAAGGTGTGTTCACGCCAACCTTGTCCTTGATGTATAAGCCGATCGAAAGTCTAAGCACCTATGCGACTTATATCGAGAGCCTCGAACAGGGTACGACCATCCCGAACGACCCGCAGTACAAAAACCCCGGCGATGTTCTTTCTCCCTATATCAGCAAGCAATATGAAATCGGTGCAAAATATAAGCTGACCGAGCGCTCGCTGCTGAATGTGGCGGTGTTTCGGATCGAAAAGGCCAATGTGTTCGATGAAGAAGACGTGACCCTTCCTGCCGGAACCCCAGGCAGAATCACGCGAACCCAGGATGGCCTGCAGGTGCATCAGGGTATCGAAGTCGTCCTTACCGGTAAGGTCACGGATAACTTGACGCTGATGGCCGGCGGCACCTTAATGGATCTGAAGGTCAAAAAGAATAATAGCCCGGCATTGGACGGCAAATCGCCCTCTGGTGCGGCGACCAAGATGGCGAAGATCTATGCTGAATACCGCATTCCGGCTGTCGAGGGTCTTACGGTTTCCGGCGGCGCCTATTACACCGGCACGAAGTATAGCGACGCGGCTAATTTATACGTTATCCCGTCCTACACTTTATTTGATGCCGGTATCCGCTACACCACTGAGCTGGCTAATAATCCGATGACGTTCAATTTGACCATCCAGAACATCACCGACGAGGTGTATTGGTCGGATACCAGAGGGCTTGGTGATCCTAGAACGATTGCTTTCTCCATGAGAACATCGTTCTGATTTTTTTAAATATAAGACAGAGCTGTGTTTACGATATGTGAAAGAAAACGCAGCTCTGTTTTTTTATGACGACCATTTGTTTGCCGCGTCGTCGTCGCTGGTTTTGGCATCGACCCAGGTGGTGCGATCGGCCCGCGTTTCTTTTTTCCAGAACGGGGCCCGTGTTTTCAGATAATCCATCAGAAAATTGGCGGCATCGAAGGCGGCTTGGCGATGCTGTGCGGCGGTCGCGACAAAAACAATCGGTGCGCCCGGTTTAAGGCAGCCATAGCGATGAATAACCAAGACATCGGCCAAATCCCAGCGTGTGCTAGCTTCAGCGACGATCTTGGTCAGCTCACGCTCCGCCATGGCTTGGTAGTGTTCCAACGTAATATCGGCGAGATCCTGATCATCCCGCACGCGACCAAGAAAGCTGACGACGGCACCGACGGCGGTTGATTGCTTGGCTTCGAAGCGGCTCAGCTCGGCGCCGCTATCAAACACATCCGCGGTCACGCGAACGGTCATATCAGCCCCCCGTGACCGGCGGGAAGATAGCAATTTCATCGCCATCCGATACCGGATAATTGAAGTCGACGTGATCTTGGTTGACGGCAATGCGCAATCGATCACTGTCTCCCAAGGCGTCGGCATAGCCATCGCCACGGGCGATCAGAAACGCGATGAGATCGCCAACGTTTTTAACATGGGCTGGCACAGATAGTGTTTCTTCCCCGAGGCCGATTTTTTCCCGCACCCAGGCAAAATACAAAAGCGTAATCATGTCATGTATTTCATACCGGCTTTCAAATAATCATAGCCGGTGGATAGCGTAAGAATGGCAGCGATCCATAACAGGATAACGCCGATTTCTGCAGCCGGTATTTCAAACGGTGCGGCGGTGCCGATAATCAAAAAGGACAATGAGAAAATCTGCACCGTCGTTTTCCATTTCGCCAATTGGGTGACCGGAACACTGACTTTCAACTCGGCCAAGAATTCCCGTAAACCGGATACCAATATTTCACGACAGAGAATGACGACGGCGGCCAACACGGCAAGGCCATGGATCCGCCCGACCGCGACCAGCATAATGATGGCCGTTGCAACCAACAGCTTATCGGCAATGGGATCGAGAAAGCGCCCGAACGGCGAGACCAAGTTCTGACTGCGGGCGACATAGCCATCTAGAAAATCGGTCACGCCAGCGAAGACAAAAATGATAAGCCCGAGCCAATGTCCAAGATTGCCCGTCATATAAAACGTGCCGACGAAAATCGGGATAACGGCGATTCGCGATAAAGTCAGAATATTGGCGAGGTTAAAAAGCATGGGGTGTTCAAAAGGGTCTCTGCAAAGGGTCTTTGTATATCTGATCTATGGGAGAGATTGGAGTGTATGGTGGAGGCGGTCAAGAGCAGATGGCTCATCCTTTGTCATGAAAATGGTTATAGATGATCTGGGCGGTGGTCCGGCTGACCCCCGGCACAGCCTGAAGATCGGTGATCCCGGCGGTCGAGACTTCCTTAGCCGAGCCGAAATGCAGCAACAGTGCCCGTTTGCGGGACGGGCCGATGCCCGGGACATCATCCAGGATCGATTTGCGGGTATCTTTGGCCCGCCGGGCGCGGTGGCTGCCGATCGCGAAGCGGTGGGCTTCGTCCCGCAGCCGCTGCACATAATAAAGAACCGGGCTGCCGGGTTTCAATTTGAACGGCGGCTGATCGGGGAGATAGAAATCTTCGCGCCCGGCGTTACGGTCGGGTCCTTTGGCGATGGCCACCAGATTGATATCGTCGAGGCCAAGCTCGGCCATGATCTCGCGGACCGCGTTCAGCTGCCCAAGTCCGCCGTCGATCAGCACCAAATCGGGCCAAGCGCCGGTCGTGCGTTCGGGATCTTCGCGGACCAGACGGCTGAACCGCCGCGTCATCACTTCCCGCATCATGCCGAAATCGTCCCCGGGGGTGATGTCTTCGGATTTGATATTGAATTTCCGATATTGGCCTTTCTCGAAGCCTTCGGGGCCGGCAACGACCATGCCGCCCAAAGCCTTGGTGCCGGATATATGGCTGTTGTCATACACTTCGATGCGGCGCGGCGGCGCATCAAGCGCAAAGGCTTCGGCCACTGCCTCCAACAAGGCGGTCTGGGATGACTGTTCGGCCAGCTTGCGTTCCAAGGATACGCGGGCATTGGTCGCCGCCATATCGATCAATTTGCGCCGGTCGCCGCGCTTTGGCGAGGTCAGGATCACTGTTTGACCGGTCTTGATGCTGAGGGCTTCGGCCAGCAGCGATTGTTCCATGAGATCCCGGTCCAGGAGGATTTCCCGGGGCGGCTGTTTGTCTTCATAAAACTGCGCCAGAAACGCCGACAGCACTTCATCCAACCCGGCATCCTTATCGTGACGTGGGAAGAACGCCCGATTGCCCCAGTTCTGGCCGCTGCGGAAAAAGAACACTTGAACACAGCTGCGGCCACCGGCGTTATGGGCGGCGACGACATCCATATCGCCAAGGCGCGGATTGTTGATTTCCTGGCTGGCCTGGACATGGGCGAGCGCCCGCAGCCGGTCGCGATAGATCGATGCGGTTTCAAAATCGAGCGCTTCACTGGCTTCGAGCATTTGCGCGGTCAGCCGCTCCTTGATCCCTTGGCTGCGGCCGGAGAGAAAGTCGCGGGCTTCCCGGACCAAACGCCGATAATCGTCGGCGCTGATGCGATCGACACACGGTCCGGCGCAGCGCTTGATTTGATACAGCAGGCACGGGCGGCTGCGGCTTGAGAACACGCTGTCGGTGCAGGTCCGCAACAGGAAGGCCCGTTGCAACGTGTTGAGTGTTTTGGTGACCGCCCCTGCCGATGCAAAGGGGCCGAAATATTCGGCCTTGTCGCTGCGTGCGCCACGATGCTTGGTGATGCGCGGATAGGCATGGGTCGTTTCAATCCGCACATAGGGGAACGATTTGTCGTCTTTCAACAGCACATTGTAGCGCGGCATGAAGCGTTTGATGAGATTGGCTTCGAGCAACAACGCTTCGACTTCGGTGTGCGTGGTGATTACCGTCAAGCCACGGGTCAGGGCCACCATCCGGGCAATGCGGTGGGATAGATTGCCAACAATGGTATAGGACGTCAGCCGGGCCTTGAGGTTCTTGGCCTTGCCGACATAAAGCACATCTCCGGCCTCGTTCAACATGCGGTAAACGCCGGGCCGGGCCGGCATCGTTTTCAATTCTTCTTTCAGCACCGCAATGCCGCGACTTAATGGGCGCAGGTCGGAAAAGTCGTAGCTTTGATCCTCGTCCTCCAACTCAGGCTCGCCCAATTCAGGCTCACCCACCTCAGTCTCATCCAACTCAGGCTCATCCAGCTTAGGGGCGGCGTTGGGCCCCGGGTGGGTCTTGTCCGATTTGGGAGTTTCAGGATCTTCGGTCACTAACAGTCGACTTTCTCATGCGGCATATCATCAAAATAGCGTCTTTGGCGGCGGTCTCAAGGCTTCTTGAGATTCGCTCTGAAACTATCCACGGAACCTGTGGATAACTCTGTCTATAACTTTGCGTGCAGCGGCGGGCGAGGGCAGTATTACTAGAGTCTTAACACGTTGCCTAAAAAATAGGCAATATAGCTAAGTTATTGATTTGTGGTATTTAAAGTTTAGTCAATAGGCCGAGTTCCCGCTTTATCAAAATATTTTTATTATTAATGCGGATTCATGACGGGGGGAAAAGCCGGTGTGTACAACTTTAACTTTTGGGAATCAGGCCGGATGCCTTGAATCAAGGTCTTAGCCGGTTCTGCTCGATTATTGGATGCGATTAAGCGGGGAGACGCTCGATTTCCACGCCGACACCGGCCGTGTCCGGGACAGCATCAAGCTTTTCGACGCGCACCCGAACGCCACGCACCCGACGATCTTGCAACACCATATCGGCAATACGCTCGGCCAGGGTTTCGACCAGATGGATATGGCCGCTGTCGACGATGACGCGAATTTTGCGGACGACGCTATCGTAGCACACCACCGATTCGACATTGCCGTCGATGATCGGTGTTTCTTCGACTGATAAATCCACATTGATTCGAATGCGTTGCTGGCGATCCTTTTCCTGGGCGTAAACCCCGATCGAGGCATTGAGCATGAGATCGCGAACGAACACATGGCGAATAGAGCGCCGGGCATCCGCAATCTTCAGGGGCTGGACATTACTGATTTCCATCACTTCATTCCTGCACCGTAACATCTGCTGTCTGCCAGCTCAGATGTTGACCGCCATCCAGTGCAATCATTTGCCCTGTCATGGACGGGGTTTCAAGGATAAAGCGCACCGCGGCGCATATTTCCTCCAAGCCGGTGTTGCGCTGAAGCGGCACTGCCGCGACCTGGGCGGCAAAAGATTCGGGACTTTGGCGGAAACTGGGCATGACAGGGCCGGGGCCGATGGCGTTGACCCGAATATAGGGAGCAAGCGCCTGCGCCAAGGTTTGTGTCAATGTCCAAAGCCCCGCTTTCGACAAAGTATAAGACATGAATTTCGGGGTCAGCCGCCACACCCGCTGGTCGATGATATTGATGATCGCGCCGTGTTGTGCTGATTTGGCAAAGGCTTGGGATAACACAAACGGCGCCCGTAGATTGGTATTGAGATGAGCGTCCCAGCTGTCGCGGGTTACCGTTTCCACATCATCCTCTTCAAATAGCGAGGCGTTGTTGATCAACAACCCGAGCGGACCAAGGGCGTTTATGGCGGCGGGAACAAGAGCGGCAACCTGGTGTTCTTGTGATAGATCAGCGGCAAGAACAACAGCCTTGCCGCCCGCGCTGTGGATCGTCGCGGCAACAGCGTCTGCATCAGCCCGAGACGTGTTGCAGTGGATGGCTACGGCCCAACCGTGATTAGCCAAATCCAAGGCAAGCGCCCGACCGACACGTTTGGCGGCGCCGGTGACTAAGGCTGTTTTTGGGTATGCAGACATTATTGCTCCCTGTCTTTATTGCTCCCGGTCTTCATTGTTCCCGGTCTTCCAGGTCTTTGATATTGGTAAA
>JBBCIP010000228.1:0-8573 GCA_037189785.1 Alphaproteobacteria bacterium | reverse complement strand
TCGGCTCTCCGGCATATGTGACATGGCATCCATCCTGCATTTTAAGGGTGCCAAAATCTGCGCGGAGAGACGATATTCTCTCACAATTTGAAGAAGATATCATCAAGGTAACCACTCTTTTAAGGGCCAAGAACGGATAACAGCACTTTCGGTTGTATTCCATAACCCGTCACAGCTTTTTTAGCCCTGATAAAAATTGCGTCATGCATAGACAGGAGGAGCCCCCGGAGCGGAACTATGCGATTGACCAAAACGTTCTACAGCGGGTAGAGCTGGGTCATTACCATGTCAGGTAGCTGTTTGCGCGATCCGGATTCTTAACTAAATCCCGGATTCTTAACTAAATCATGGAATTAGGAGACGTATGATGCCGCAATCAGACACTTCGCCAAGCCTTAAAAATTCTCTTCATAATCACGCGCCGGGGTCAGGGCAAGTTTCCCCCCAAACAGAAACCGGGATAGGGGGCGAACTTCACCAAAACATCCCGCCCAAGGGTGATCATGGTGACGGCACATCACATCTGACCGATAACTTCGGCCACCGGGTTGCCGATAATCAGAACAGCCTAAGGGCTGGGGAGCGTGGCCCCTCTCTGCTGGAAGATTTCATCCTACGCGAAAAGATTTTCCATTTTGACCACGAACGGATCCCTGAACGTATTGTCCATGCACGGGGGTCGGGAGCTCACGGTATCTTTGAATGCACCAAAGCTATTCCCCAGCTGACCAAAGCGTCCCTGTTTCAAAAAAAGGGGAACAGTTGTCCCGTATTTGTGCGTTTCTCCACCGTCGCAGGAGGTGCAGGTTCTGTTGATACACCACGCGACGTCCGTGGATTTGCGGTCAAACTATACACCGATAGCGGCAACTGGGATTTGGTGGGAAACAATATTCCTGTTTTTTTCATCCAAGATGCGATGAAATTTCCAGATCTTGTCCATAGCGTCAAGATGGAGGCCGATCGGGGCTATCCGCAGGCAGCGTCAGCCCATGATACGTTTTGGGATTTTGTGAGCCTTATGCCCGAAACAATGCATATGATTATGTGGGCTATGTCGGATCGCGCTATTCCTCGTTCCCTCAGAATGATCGAGGGTTTTGGTGTTCACAGCTTCCGCTTTGTCAACGCCAAAGGTGAAGGAAAATTTGTAAAATTTCATTGGAAACCGGTGCTGGGTATTGAATCCACGACCTGGGATGAGGCCGTGAAGATTGCCGGCGCGGATCCAGATTTTCATCGCCGGGACTTGTTTGAGGCAATCGATACGGGGGATTATCCGCAATGGGACTTAGGCGTGCAGATCTTTGACGAAGCCTGGGCCGCCACACAGCCCTATGACGTGCTGGACGCGACCAAACTGATCCCCGAGGAGGACATCCCGGTTCAGATCGTCGGGCGTATGACCTTGAACAGAAATGTCGATAACTTCTTTGCCGAGACCGAGCAGGCTGCCTTCCTACCAAGCAATATCATCTCTGGGATTGATTTTACGAACGATCCTTTATTACAAGGCCGCCTCTTCTCCTACCTTGATACCCAGAAGTCCCGCTTAGGCACCACAAATTTCCATCAGATTCCCATCAATGCACCCAAATGCCCATTCCATAATTTTCAACGTGACGGCATGATGCAGACACTCGTGCCGAAAGGCCGCGCCAATTACGAGCCCAATAGCCTGGCCGAAGCCGGTGAAGATGCGGGCCCACGCGCCTGTCCCGAAACCGGGTTCACGTCCTTCACCGCAAACGACGAACGGAATGATGGGGGGCAAAAGCTGCGGATCCGTGCTGAGCTTTTTGCCGATCATTATAGCCAAGCCCGGCTGTTCTACCGCTCACAGACAGAAAATGAACAAGCCCATATTGCATCGGCCCTGGTGTTTGAACTCTCGAAAGTTCAGCTGGAGCATGTTCGAACACGTGTCGTCGCTCAGCTACGCAATGTCGACGAAGACCTTGCGAAAAGAGTGGCCAAAGGACTGACCATTGATTTACCCAAAAAAGCCAAGTCTGCAAAAGATCCAATTGACATGAAGCCGTCTGACGCTCTATCCATCCAAAAACAGGCCAAGCTTACATTGAAAGGCCGCAAGGTTGGTATTCTATTTGCCGACGGGTCAGATAAGTCTTCTATCGTCAATCTCAAAAGCGAAATCGAGAATGCCGGCGGTACCGTCTTTCTCGTTGCCCCCAAGGTAGGAACCATCAAAGTAAAGGGTGGCACGCTCAAGGCAGACGGGCAGCTTGCAGGATCCCCGTCGGTTCTGTTCGACGCAATTGCATCCGTTCTAATGCCCGATGCGGCCCAAAAGCTCTCTCATGAGGGGGCTGCAGTTCAGTGGTTCATGGACGCTTATGGGCATTGCAAAACTATAGCCCATTGCAAGGGTACCCAAGTTTTGCTCGACAAAGCCCATATCGAAAAAGACGACGGCATTGTCCCGATTGAGAGTTTCATAAAAACTGGCGTGAAACGACACTGGGCTCGTGAGCCTAAGGTGCGCGATCTTGCCTGATAGAACCTCATGGACGTGGAGATACATTAATGCAAATCGTTGGAAATAGAGTATCCAAAGCTAAGTCCGCAACTGTTGCAAAAGCTGCTGCTCTTGCTAAAGCGAAGGCGCTCGCTCCCGATCTTACCATCAATATCGGGAGCACGCCGCGCACAAAGTTCCGCGGTGATCCGGATGTGTTCGGCAGGCTGGTGGAGGATCATGACCGTCATCGCGCCCTGCTCGCAATGATTGAGGCAACCAAAGGGAAATCTTCCGACCGCAAAAAGATATTCAAAGAGCTTGTCAAGGAACTGAAGTCTCATGCGGCGGCAGAGGAACAGGCGCTCTGGTCCACTGTCCTGCGTGATCCGGACACGACGGATGATGCCCGTCATGCCGTTGCCGAACATAAGGAGATCGACGATATGCTCGCCGATCTTGCCGCACGCGATATGGCATCGTCAGGCTGGCTCCGCCGTTTCGCCGGATTAAAAGAAAAGTATTTGCATCATCTGCGCGAGGAAGAGCAGGAACAATTCGTCGCGGCGGAAAAGCGATTGCAATCCGCAGATCTCCGTTATATGCGGCGCGTGTTCGCACGCCGCAAAAAGGCGGAAAAAGCCACAGCAAAAATTGAAAAAAAGATCAAGCTCAAAGACTAAACCCGCTGCAGGTCAATTCTCTCAATTGCCAATTAAAGCCTTGCATGATTCCGCTTATTTGACAACACGTTCTGGTTTACCTGTGCGCTTACCCGTGGCCAATTCACGCAGCTGTTGCTCCGTCATAGAGTCGACCATTTCCTTTGAAGCACCTTTAAGCTCGCTCTTTTTTCTTTCACCACGCTTCACAGCAAGTGCTGCCCCTGCGGCCTTCTGTTGCACTTTAGATTTTGCCGGCATATTAAATTCCTAATGCTCTATTCATTAACATGCTTCGTCATAAGTTAAATTCGTTTACGAACGCAGAGTTCCATAGACTTTAAAACCTTTTCGATTCGACAAGAGTGCACTTTAAATAACGAGCTTAAAGTACAGATGTCTTTAGAAATGCCATGCTTTTCGAGCTCAGGCCTCCGTCCCGAGGTAACCCTGTTTCGAAAGAAAACACCGGATATACCAGTCTTCTGGCGCTGGTCCTGAATGGTATTTTCTAGATTTGGCAATCCTCTTAAACGTTTTTCTCGGAACTCTTTCGGCATCAAATTGTTTTCATAACGTACTGTTCCAGAGTTAGTAAAATTCAAAACCGTTCCAGAGGGGGAAACGCTCTAGATATGGATGTCACAGCGTCACATTGTGCTCATCGGCAATTATGAGGTTCGACCCTTATTGTGGGCCCGCACCAAGGCCGACAGAACTCGGATCCGCATGGAACTGGGACCCGATGCTGCTTACGGTGCTTGGCTTACTGGCACTGCTGTTTGTCGTGAAAGGCGCTAATGGACCGCGTGACAGAGCCGTTCAGCTAGGGACGCTTGCACTTCTGATCCTGGCCTTCATATCCCCCCTTTGTGCGCTTGCCACAGCACTTTTTTCTGCCCGTATTTTCCATCATATCCTGCTTGTGGTGTTCGTCGCTCCCCTTCTCGTCATTGCATTTCGTCCATTGGTCCCGGCCGTGCGTCCGGGACAAGAGCCTCCTTTATTCCTGCCGTTTTTCGCTCACACAGTCTTAATTTGGATTTGGCATGCCCCTATGCCCTATGCCTGGGCGCTGTCAGGAACACTGCCTTACTGGATCATGGAATTCACCCTGCTTGGATCTGCAGTCTATCTCTGGTGGGGCCTTCTCGCACCGGGGCGAAATCCCGTGAGCATATTTGCTATTTCTCTTGGTACTGTTATGCAGATGGGTTTTCTCGGCGCCATTTTCACTTTTGCAAAATCTCCGCTGTTTGCGGCTCATCTATCGACGACGCTACCATTCGGCATCACGCCTCTGGAAGATCAGCAGCTTGCCGGGCTCGTGATGTGGGTGCCAGCCGCGCTACCCTATATTGCACTTTCGCTTAGAATGGTTCCCACTCTCTTTCCAGGAGACAACGGATCAGCCGAAGATCGGCAAGCGGAAAATGACACAGCCGATAATCATCGGGACAAGGCGGCCTCATGGTTCCGTGGTTGAAATTCATTCATATTGCCGCCATTGCGATTTGGTCTGCCGGGCTGATTAGCATACCAGGTCTTTGTCTACAGCGAGCTCATGTGACGAGCAAACATCAGTTAATTCGGCTTCAGCATACAGTCCGCTTTGCGTTTGTTGCGTTGATATCGCCTGCAGCCTTCATTGCCGTCGCAAGCGGTACCGCTCTTATTTTCTTGGAACAGCTCTTTATTCCTTGGCTTTCCGTGAAACTCGCCTGTGTCGGTGCACTGGTATTTATTCACACGCTGACCGGCCTCGTCATCATCCGCTTGTTCCGGGACGGAGAAATATATCCACTCTGGCGCTTTGTAGCGACCACCGCGATAACTCTTCTGGTCATTCTCGCAATTCTGTATTTTGTTCTGGTGAAACCTGATCTCAACCTTGAGAAGATGCTACCCAAGGCTCTATCAGAACCCGGCGCGCTGGAACGGCTTGTCCACGATATCAATCCTTGGATGAAACCATGAGGCCGATGCCATGATGGAAAACCAACTTTCCTCCATGCCATCCGGCAAGGCCAGTCAATATCGACGCCAGCAACGACAGCAAAAGACCATGGGGCAGAACCATTTCCGGATCACTCAATCTGACACCCCAATTGGCGCCAGCCACGGCCAGCAACATCATAGCGGCAACACCATGAGACCAGCTGGCAACGCGGCCCCTGATACCCGCAACCAGAAGAAGTTCCGCCGTACCGATCACCCCAGCCAGAATACCCGTAGCAAAGGCGAAACCTGCGGACCAAACGCCAACCCGGAGCCAGAACGGATCTGCAGTCCACCAATAGAAAATATCAACACCCAGGGTGGCAATCACGAGAGCAATCGGAAAGTGAACACTCATGGCATGCACGGGATGTCCTGCAATAGCAATGGCCGAAGCCAAGTCTTTTTGTTCAAGGCTCTGCTTTTGTTCAGATCTCTGCGGCACGACAGTCTCTGTGGGCGGGGTTTCTGTCATAGGTTTTGCACTCCTGCTCAGGATATAAGCGCCGGACCTTCAAAAGAGTTCCGATCTATACCTCTCATCATGGCAACATTGCTACTGCCCGGCTGTTCGGGCGATCTTTCAGCACTCGATCCGGCGGGGCCGGCGGCGCAATCCATCGCCCGCCTGTGGTGGATAATGCTGTTCGGAAGCATAGTACTGTTTAGTCTGGTGATCGGGCTTTTTTTCTGCACTCTCTATCTCCCGCGCTTCGGCCGCACGCTCTCCCCCAGTGGTTGGATCATTTTCGGTGGCCTGGTACTGCCGATCCCCATACTGGTAGCGCTACTGATCTATGCTTTTCTCGAAGGCAATCGGTTGCTGCCGGAGTATAAATCAGATGACAGCGCCATAAGAATCGAAGCACGCGCACGGCAATGGATGTGGGAATTTTACTATCTGGATTTTCCCGGCACTCCCTCAACTGTTAATATTCTCCATATTCCTGCACAACGCCCCATTGATATTACTGCTATCAGCGAAGATGTGATTCACAGTTTTTGGGTGCCCAGGCTTGGCGGCAAGGTGGATGCCATCCCAGGTCACGTCACAAAAATACGCCTTAAAGCGGATCAAAGCGGCTCGTTCGGTGGTGTCTGTGCCGAATTCTGCGGGCCCGGTCATACCACCATGCATTTTGCAGTAATAGCCCACGACCCAAACGAATACCCCGTTATTCTTGGTAACACGGCCGAGCCACAATGATCAACGTCAGGACAGAAAACGCGAGATCCCCGATAGGCCTGCATAAAGCCTTAAGCGCCATATGGAATACCCAGCGCGGTATTGGGCGACTAGCCGCTGTCAATCATAATGTGCTCGGGCCACGCTTCATGATTGCTGCGTGCATTTTCTTTGTGATCGGTGGCGGACTTGCCATGTTACTCCGCACACAACTTGCATCATCTACCGGCCCGTTCATGGATGAAGAGCTATATGCCCAAATTTTCACCATGCATGGGACGATCATGATGTTTCTATTCGCGATCCCGTTCTTTGAAGGTGTTGCCATTTATTTCTTGCCCAAAATGCTGGGCGCGCGAGATATGGCGTTTCCACGTCTCAATGCATATGGCTTTTGGTGCTATATCTTCGGTGGATCAATGTTGGTCAGCGCCCTTGTTCTGGGGGTAGCCCCCAATAGTGGCTGGTTTATGTATACGCCACTTTCATCGGCCACCTATTCACCAAGCATCAATGCTGATTTCTGGCTTCTGGGTATCACCTTCGTCGAAATATCAGCGGTCGCGGCGGCAGTGGATATCATGGTCAGTGTATTGAAGGTGCGCACGCCCGGCATGTCGCTGGCACGTATGCCGATCTTTGCCTGGTATATGCTTGTCGTGGCGGCGATGATGTTGATCGGTTTTCCACCGCTGATTTTGGGATCGATTCTGCTCGAATTGGAGCGCGCGTTTGATCTCCCGTTTTTTGATCCGGGACGCGGCGGCGATCCGTTGTTGTGGCAACATCTCTTTTGGCTGTTCGGACATCCGGAGGTTTACATTATCTTTCTTCCAGCTGCCGGCGCAATATCGACGATCCTGCCTGTATTCGTCAATCGCCCTCTGGTCGGATACAAGGCAGTGGTTGTATCCGTCGTAGCGCTCGCCCTGTTGTCCTTCTTGCTTTGGGTTCATCACATGTACACGGTTGGTATCCCACATTTGGCATTAGCATTTTTTTCAGGAGCAAGCGCTTTAGTCGCAATTCCGACAGCAGTACAGATCTTCGCCTGGCTTGCGACTATGGCTCACGGTAGAGCGCGCTTTTCCGTGCCTATGCTCTATATATTTGGGTTCTTCTTTATCTTCGTAATCGGCGGGCTGACTGGCGTGATGCTCGCCATCGTGCCTTTCAATCTTCAGGCTCACGACACCCATTTCGTTGTTGCACATCTTCATTACGTGCTCGTGGGCGGGTTCATATTCCCGATGCTCGCGGCACTTTATTACTGGCTACCGCACTTAACCGGACGGATTGCCGTATATCATCTTTCAACCCCATCTTTTTGGCTGATCTTTGTGGGCTTCAACATAACGTTTTTCATTATGCATCTGACCGGCCTTAAAGGTATGCCGCGACGGATTCATGCCTATGGGCCCGAGTCAGGTTGGGAGTTATTAAATTTGTTGTCGTCCGCTGGTAGTTTCATCATGGCAATGGGCTTCGCTCTTGTGGTCGTGGACATCATTTTGCAGATCCGATTCGGCAGGGCTTTTCGGCGCAACCCATGGCTGGCGCGAACCCTGGACTGGGCAATGCCCACGCCTGCACCATCTTATAACTTTGCCTCACAACCAAACATCGATCGTCGGGCCGATATGCTCGCCCCAGATACACTTGGACCTGAACTGGCGGCCGGGAAAGGATATCTTGGGTTCACGCGCAATGGATGGATGGAGACATTGGGTGTCGAAACCCTGAGTGGACGGCCAGAGCAAGTGCTAATATTACCTCGTCAAACTTTTCTGCCTCTTTGGACCGCCTTGGCCACTGGGTGCTTTTTCCTCGCTATGCTCATGAAGCTTTATTGGCTAGCACAGGCTGCTCTCCTATTCGTCCTTGCACTGTGCCTCGCCTGGACACGCAGCAGCGGTTTTATAGCAGACATGCCTCCCCTGCCCATACGTATGGGAGAATATGCACCGCCCCATGTGGAAAGCCCCGAAGCACCGGCAAAATGGGCGATGATTTTTACCCTGGTTGCAAACGCTGTGCTTTACGCGTCTCTTATATTTGGGACGTTGTTCCTATGGGTTTCCGCCCCCAACTGGCCGCCCGAACAGTATCCAACTAGCGGCCTGGCTTTGCCATGTCTTAGTGGCGCCGCACTGATCGCGGCCGCAGTTGCCGGACGACAGGCACTGTCACGGGCAGGTAACGGCGCGGCACAATTGTGGCTTCTCGGCAGCGCCATCATGCACGGCAT
>JBBCIP010000227.1:0-2267 GCA_037189785.1 Alphaproteobacteria bacterium | reverse complement strand
GCCGCCAGCAACGTGGTCAGTCTATCATGGCGGCCCTGAAAACAGTAAATATTCCCCACTCGACCAGATCAACAGGGACAACGTCAAATCTTTGGCTGTTGCCTGGGTCTATGATAGCGGCGACGCCTTTAACGATGGCGGACGGATGTCCGAACTCCAAAGCAATCCAATCATTGTCGGAAACCGACTTTACACGGTCACGCCCAAGGCACGTGTGGTGGCGCTTGATGCAGCCACCGGTCGGGAAGTCTGGAGTTACGACCCGCTTCCGGATCGTAAAGTGAAGACCACGATCCGATTGCGCGGCGTTACGCATTGGTCCGATGGCAAGGACAGCCGGATCTTGTTCACGGTCCGTCATCATCTTTATGCGCTCGATGCGGTAACCGGTCGTCCTGTGACCGATTTCGGCGACAACGGGCGGGTCGATTTGCGCCAGGGGTTTGATCGTGATGTTGCCAACATCATGATCGGCGGTTCGACCCCCGGCATTGTTCATAAAGACTTGCTCATCCTCGGCAGTACCGGTTTTGCGCCGGGGGATATCCGGGCGTTTGATATCCGCACGGGTAAAATCCGCTGGACATTCCATACCATTCCGCGACCAGGAGAATATGGTTACGACACCTGGCCTGACGGGGCGTGGAAATACATGAATGGTGCCAACAACTGGGCCGGCATGGCGCTGGATGAAAAGCGTGGGATTGTCTATGTCCCGACCGCGTCCGGTGGTGGTTTTGAAAAAGATTTCTACGGTGCCGATCGTATCGGCGACAATCTGTTCGCCAATTCTTTGATTGCGCTTGATGCGAATACAGGCAAACGGTTGTGGCATTTCCAAACGGTTCGTCACGTTTTATGGGATCGTGATCTACCGGCTCAACCAAGTCTTGTGACGGTTGTGCGCGATGGCCGAACCATCGATGCCGTGGCCCAAGTCACCAAGTCGGGATTTGTGTTTGTTTTTGATCGTGTGACCGGGGAGCCGCTGTTCCCGATCGAAGACCGCGCTGTGCCGCCATCCGATGTGCCGGGGGAGAAGGCGGCGCTGACCCAGCCGTTTCCTGTCAAACCTGCGCCGTTCGTGCCGCAAGATCTTACCGCCGATCAGCTCACGCAACGGACGCCGGCGGCGCATGCTGCTGTGTTGGAACAGTTTCGTAAGCTACGAAACCGTGGCGCGTTTGATCCGCCGAGTGTTGAGGGAACGATTATTTTCCCAGGTCTTGACGGCGGCGCTGAATGGGGCGGCAGTGCGTTTGACCCGAAAACCGGGCTGCTCTATATCAACGCCAATATCATGCCGTGGATTCTCAAATTGAAGGAAAAGCCAAAGCAAAGCGATGCTGTCGACGGCAAAAGCCTTTATGCTAATTACTGCGCCAGTTGCCACGGCGAAAATCGCCGCGGCAGTCCGCCGGAATTTCCGTCTTTGGTGAATATCAATCGCCATCTGACCGTGCATGACACGCTGGCTTTGGTGTCCTCGGGTGTTGGCCGCATGCCGAGCTTTGGCTGGCTGCCACGCGAACAGATCTATGCCATTGCCGATTACGTGATCAACGATCGAAACGTGGCGGTGACGGGGGCGGCAGCCAAAGCCCCGGAAGTGTTTTGGACCGACAACTATATTTTCGAAGGCTACACCAAGTTTCTCGACCCCGATGGTTACCCCGCCGTGCAACCGCCATGGGGTACCCTCAGCGCCATCAATTTGAATACCGGCGATTATGCCTGGCAGATACCGCTTGGTGAATATCCCGAGCTTGTCGCAAAAGGACAGCGCAACACCGGCAGCGAAAACTACGGCGGTCCCGTCGTCACCGCCGGCGGCTTGGTCTTTATCGGCGCCACAGTGCATGACCGCAAATTCCGTGCGTTCGATAAATTGACCGGCGCGCTGCTGTGGGAAACCACCTTGCCGACATCCGCCAATGCCACACCGGCGATCTACGCGGTCGACGGTCGCCAATTCATCGTCATCGCCGCCGGTGGCGGCAAATCAGACAAAGCCCCCGCCGATGGAAAGTTTATAGCGTTCGCGCTGCCGGAGAGGTGAGGGACATTATCTTGAAATGGAACCGTTAGAAGAATAGGAGAACGCCTCTCTATTGGCTGCTAACCGATAGTTCGCGACCTATTTAAGCTGCTTGTCGCGGCTGGATGGATTTTAATTCGACCGCAAGCGCTTCGCGGGCGATATCCAGGTCATACTGGACCTGAAGATTGATCCAGAATTCGGCGGAGTTTCCAAAATAACGGGCGAG
>JBBCIP010000226.1:0-2885 GCA_037189785.1 Alphaproteobacteria bacterium | reverse complement strand
GTTGGGCTGAACACCACCAAAGACAAAAACTGATTTGAATAATCTATGTGGAAGAATGAACCGTTCACCGTTACCAAACCGTCAGCAAAACTAGACTTGAATCCGACCTCGTAATTTTTGGTCGATTCATTATCAAATTTTGCATTCTGTTGGAAACCACCGGTTCTAAAACCCGTCGAATAGGTGGTGTAGACCATGACATCGTCGGTCCACTGATATGACAGCTGTAGTTTCGGCTGCAATTTTTTGAACTTAGCTTCTGCAAAGGAATTAGCAACATTCAGATTCACGCTGTCTTGCTGGTCTTCATCGTAACGTAACGATGCTGAGAATTCTAGTGCATCGGTTACGTCATAAGCAATCTGGCCGGAGACGGCCCAGGCTTGACTATTTGTCACCAGGTGCAAATTTGCGTTGACAGGAATGATGCTGCCGTCATCCAAAAGCGGACCAACTTTAACAATTTGCAACCCATCGCGATTTTGGTAATAACCACCAATAATCCACCGGAATGGTCCAGTGCTATCGGACGTCAGCCGAACTTCCTGATTCCACACCTTGGTTTGATAAAGGATATCTTGGGCTGTACCGTTTAGATAGGTACCTGGAAATGACAAAGTGGGTCCTCTGACCACAGGAAGATTTGTATAATCAGAGTCTCCATAGACGCTTTGTCGAACGTCAGCCCATCCCGTAATCGACGTGAATGTGACATCGCCTAAGCTATAATCGATTTTCAAAGACGCATCGCGGAATCGCGTATCGTCAACACCGATGATGTTGCTAGTAGCGCCGGGGTTGGTAACATTATCCAAATCTTTATAAATCAATCGGGTAAGATCGGTGTTGCCGGGATCGCGTATGGCCTTGTCTTGAATGCAGCAGCTCCCGTCGCCCTCAGCCCAAGAACCGCGCAGCCGAACTTGAAGGTTTTCACCTTTGTAAGACAATAGGCCGCGTAGCAAGCCTTGATTAGAGAAGCTAATGCGTTGACCGCGGGAGTTCTTGATCAGACCATCTGTATCACGATAAGATCCGGCGACCCGAAAGAATAACATATCTTCAACAATTGGTCCTGATAAAGCGCCGCTGACCCGATAGGAATTGGCGTTACCATAGCTACCCTTGATCATACCTTCAAGATCATTGGTTGGCTGTTTGGTTGTGATGTTGATAGCACCGGCGATAGCGCCTTGTCCGTAAAGCGCTCCTTGTGGCCCTTTTAAAACTTCGATTTGCTGGACATCGATCAGATCTTGGGTCAAGAAATCGTTAGATGCCATTTGCACACCATCAACAATAAGACTGACGGGCGGTAAGGCTCCTTGTGCGCTCGAAATGCCGCGCATGGTCAGGAAGGTTTCGTTGCTCCGGAATGTTTCGCGGATCAACAGATTGGGCGTCAAATCGACGAAATCACGAACACTTTCGATATTTGCTTGTTCAATTTGCGCGGCACTGAAAACTGTAATCGATTCTGGAACTTCTTGAAGACGTTCTTCACGCTTCCGTGACGTTACAACGATTTCTTCCATAGCCATAGCGGTTTGTTGCGCATGGGCGACGAAAGAAAAGTTGCTGTCGATCGCCACAAGCGCCGTTGTGGCAAAGAATGCCATTGGAATAGTTTTTAAGTATAGCTTTTTCATCAGGTATTCCCCCTTTGGTTTATAGTCTGCTCTAGATGGCTGCTAAATGACTAGATGGTGATGAAGGATTATTTGCCGTTGCCGCTAAATTACCCGCGGCCTTGGCCCGAATGCGTACGGCACCACCGGGCACATACGCTAACGGAACTTCTTCCAAATCGATGATCTCAACGGTTGCGGGATCGGCCCCAGCGGCAATAGCGGACTCGATCGCTTCCGTCCGGGCGCTGGCCAGTGCCGTATCACGCCCAATTTGTGCGTAATAATAAACTCGATCCACTTCGCCGCCCGCTTGGGCGATGGCGGCGCCGATAGCGTTGGCGACGGCGGAAAACTCCGGTAAAATCACTTCCGAGGCACCGCCGATCGTGCGCGGAATAAGAACAGCGCCGCCGCCTACCAAAATAAGTGGCATGGGTGCGGCACTTGTTTTGACACGATCGATCCCTTCTTCCACAATAGCCTGCATCCGGTTTATCGCTGTTTTAACGCGTTGCGGCGACAGATGAGCGACACGGCCGCGGTCGCCAATTTCCACTAAACCTGCAGCGACGGCGATGTCGGTTGCGGTCAAGGTGTTGCCACCGAACACAAGCGCTTTTTGTGGCAAACGATAGCCGACTGATTGTGGGCCAATCTGCAAGCCGTTTTGATCGGATACGATGCTGCCGCCGCCCAGTCCTAGGGCTAGAATATCAGGCATGCGAAAATTGGTACGAACACCGCCGATGTCAACGGTGACGGCGGACTCTCGTGGGAAGCCGTTGGCAAGAACGCCGATATCCGTCGTGGTGCCACCGATGTCGGCAACCAAAGCATTTTCTAGGCCGGATAAATAGGCCGCGCCGCGCATGCTGTTGGTTGGGCCTGACGCAAATGTCAGGACAGGATATCGCTCAACATGATCGGCATTCATCAAGGTGCCGTCGTTTTGACTGATATAGAATGGTGCTGTGATTTTAAGATCACTCAATGCGCGTCGAAAAGATCCGACGACGCTGCGAGAGAGATCGGCAAGGCTGGCATTCATGATCGCCGCATTTTCACGCTCAAGAATACCGAGGCGACCAATTTTATAAGATAGTGTAACGCGCACATCCGGAATAATGTCGCGGACAATTTCAGCGGCACGTTCTTCCATGGCGCCATTCAGCGGCGAAAACATACCGGCGATCGCGACCGTCGAAATACCCCGGGTTTTCATCGCGCGCGCGCTATTGGCTATTTCTATTTCGT
>JBBCIP010000225.1:0-9206 GCA_037189785.1 Alphaproteobacteria bacterium | reverse complement strand
TAGGCCCGTATAAAGAATGAGTATGCAGTCGATTATTTCTGAATTGGACCGGCTTCGGGCGGTTGAGCAATATGGGCGTGTCGCCGGTATAAAAGGCCTTCTGGTCGAAGTGGCCGGGGTCCATCGCAGTCTCAGCATCGGGGCGCGTTTAACGATCGAAGCGCGCGGCGGCCGTTATGTTCCCTGTGAAGTGCTGGGTTTTAAGGACGAGCGTGCGCTTGTGATGCCTTATACAACCTTAGATGGGGTCGGAGTCGGCTGTAAGGCGACGATTGGTGACATGGAAGCCGTGGTGCAACCGTCGCCATCCTGGCTCGGGCGTGTGGTCAATCCGCTCGGAGAACCCATAGACGGTAAAGGCCCACTGGAGAAGGGGCCGGAATCGTATCTGGTCAAAGCACAACCGCCCGCAGCCCATTCGCGCCGCCGTGTGGCTGGAAAATTGGATCTTGGCGTTCGTGCCTTGAACAGTTTTGCCACCTGCTGTCAGGGGCAACGGATGGGGATCTTCGCGGGGTCTGGGGTCGGGAAGTCTGTTCTGTTGTCGATGTTGGCGCGGTATACGGCTTGCGATGTGGCGGTCATTGGATTGATCGGCGAACGTGGTCGTGAAGTTCAGGAATTTATCGAGGATGATCTTGGCCCCGAAGGTTTGAAGCGCAGTGTCGTTGTTGTTGCGACATCGGATGAGTCGGCATTGATGCGGCGCCAAGCAGCTTATCTGACGATGGCTTTGTCCGAATACTATCGTGATCAGGGCGATCAGGTTTTGTGTTTGATGGACAGTGTGACGCGATTTGCCATGGCGCAGCGGGAAATCGGTTTGTCACTGGGTGAGCCACCCGCTAGCAAAGGCTACACACCGACGGTCTTCGCGGAATTGCCACGGCTGTTGGAACGCGCCGGCCCCGGCACGGGTGACGGCGCGGTGACCGGTCTTTTTACGGTGCTGGTCGACGGTGACGATCACAATGAACCCGTTGCAGATGCTGTGCGCGGTATTTTGGATGGCCATATTGTGTTGGAACGACGCATTGCCGAGCGCGGGCGCTATCCCGCGATCAATGTGCTGAAGTCGCTGTCTCGGACCATGCCGCATTGCAATGTCGAAGAAGAAAATCTGTTGATCAGAACAGCGCGTCGCCACCTTGCAACATACGGTGACATGGAAGAGATGATTCGTCTTGGTGCCTATCGCGCCGGCAGTAATGCCGAGGTGGATGAAGCGATCCGGCTTTATCCGGCGCTGGAAACTTTTCTCAGTCAACGCAAAGATGAGCGGACAAGTTTAACACAAGGCTATGCCGGTCTCGCTGAGATTTTGGATCTGCCATATGATGGTCATGTGTCATAGAATGGGGCGACAATGAAGGGACTGAGCGGGCTTATTCGTCTCAATCGGTGGCGTGTTGACGAAAAAAGGCGTGAGTTGATCGGCTTGGAAAACATGCGCCAAGATTTATTGGTTCGGCGCACCGCCCTGGATGTAGAAATTGCCGCCGAGCAACACGTGGCGGATGAGTCTGTCGTACAGTATGCCTATGGGACTTATGTCAAGAATGCCCTGAGGCGGCGCGAGACACTGAACAAATCCATTGCCGAAGTTGAAGCCGCGATCACAGAGAAGCAACGGGAAGTCGGTGAAGCCGTTCAAGAACTCAAAAAAATTGAAATCGCTGCGGATCGTCGCGCCGAGCGCGAACGGCTTGAAATGAATCGCCGCGACCAAATCGCGATGGATGAAATCGCGTTGAATGTTTATCGGCAACAGGGTTAGATTTTGCGAAGGGCTGGTCTCCTTTTAAACTTTAACAACGGATTCGTGCAACGCCGATCCCGGTAGAGCTGGAGCAATAACCCGTTTAATCATTGCACAGGCGGTGACAAAGGCGCTGAGACGGTCGGCCGGTGCGCCATTGCGGCTCGCAGCAATCCAATCATCAAGTTCTGCCATGGTCGTCACGTCGTGATAGGCGACGTTGTTATTATTCAGGCAGCTGGTTTCAATTTCGGGCGTCATCGTCAGGACCGCCAGTTTGAGTTCCGACAGCGTGCCCACATGGATAATCCAATCCATCCCGTAAAATTGATCCAAGCTTCGTTCCAAGAGCGGTAAGCGTTGTTCGAGTTCTTTGCGGATCATGAAGCCACCTTTTTGTTGTGAGGGCTGGCGCGATGGGCTATGTCTGGGTACAGCCTATGGTTGTTATTTCGGGAGAGCTGTCGCGATTCGCGAGCGTCTATGCCGAAAGGGGGGTTTCCGACGGCTTTCATTCGCTGTCTGGTGTATCCATCAAGATATTGACATTCAATCATTTTCTTTCTCATTGCCTGATCAAATTACACGCTATGCGTGCAATAAACTTTTGTATTGCAAATTTTTGCATAGTACGGTCTAAAATACAATCATGAAGGGTTGAGAAAAAAATATCACAACTTAAGCGCGAAATAGACCTTCTGCGACTTTGGACTCGGTATTTTATAGTGGGGGACGGATATGGACGGATTGGATCGTTCTACAAAACCTAAACTAAGCTTGCTGCGACTGGCCGAAAAGCTTGGCAGTGTCACGCGCGCCTGTGAGACGTTGGGATACTCGCGCGACAGTTATTATCGTTTTAAGGCGCTTTATGACCGCGGCGGCCTTGATGCGTTGCGCGATATCACACGGCGCAAACCGGTGTTCAAGAACCGGGTTTCAATCAATATAGAACGTGCTGTTTTGGATGCTAGTCTTGCCCATCCGAGTTGGGGACAACAGCGCATTGCCGCTGCGTTGTTGGAAGACGGTGTAAAAGTGTCATCAAGCGGTGTGCGATCGATTTGGATGCGCTCGGGCGTTGAAACGTTTGACAAACGCGTCTACGCCATTCTTGCCAAAATTCAGCAGGATGGTTTCCCGCCATCGCCAGAACAGCAGGCGGCCATAGAACGGGCGCGGGCTTTGGGGCGGTTGAAATCAGGAAAGCTGTTGGAGCGGCCGGGTATGATTGTCTATCACGACATCGTCCGCATGGGGGAGCATCCGGCCCTGGGATCTATCCATGTCATGTCCGTTGTCGATGCCTATAGCCGTGTTGCCTATGCGGATGTTGCGTCGGATGTGGCCGGACTTGATGCGATCGCTTTAATACGGGATCAGGTCGTTTCCCATTTTGCTCTTTATGGGGTCAAAATACAAACTGTTCGGACCGACCGTCGTATGCCGTTCATAGATAACGGGCGGGCCGGTTATAAAACCTGGCTACGCAGTGTTTCTATTGATCATACGTATCGTCTGACGAAAACACGTGGTCGTTTGGATGCCGGGCAAGATTTTATCACGTTGATGTCCCGTGAAGTTTTTCAACCAATGTTTCGGGGCAAGTCGGCGATCACGATAGATCATGTTCGCGACATTCTTCAGGCTTGGTTGACGAACTACAACACGCAAAGATCGCATCCCGGCCCCGCATGTTATGGGAAGACTCCCGAACGTACACTGAAAGAATCATCGAGCTTTCTGGTTGGTCGCAGTCGGTTTTGACGTGATCTTGAGATAAGGCCAAGAAACCGGACCGTTTGTTTTCGAGTACAGCTCTACGAATAAAGATTTTGATTTCATGTGCATAAAGGACGTTATGCACAGTGGGTAAGGTTGTTTGTTGTGAGGATATGTGGGGATAAGCCAATGCGTTTCAATGATGACGTTTCTGATGATCCATTCCCGGATCATTACTCGGATTTAGCAGCTACAGATCATGGAGACGATGTGTGGATCGATGCTATTGACGGTGTCCATCGGACGGATAGTTTACGCGAACCCAATCCCCAATGGCGGGGGCGACCTTTTGATAATCGTCGCAGCCGAACAGGGCAAACGTCTACAGGGGCGTCGGCAGAATTTTGGAAAGTGTGGGTTGCGCATCGCGATTATTTGTTACATCTGGCTGTGCGTTGGATGTCGGGCAATCGTGCTGATGCCGAAGACCTATTGAGCCGGGCCTGTATCAAAGCCCATGACCGTTATTTGCGCGATGAGAATCGTATTCGTAATATTCGGTCATGGATTGCCCGGCTATTGCATAATTGCTGTATGGATGAGCATCGTAAGCGTTTGGTTCGTAGCCGTGTCCTGAGCCAATTCCATCCGGACCAAATTAATTTTTTATCGCTTTGCATCACTTGGCAGGACATTCCGGAACAAGTTTCGGATGTCAACGAGAGCATCGGGGAGGTGTTCCGGGTAATTTTGGGTATGCCTTTACGCATTCGGTACCCATTCGTGCTGCGTTTTATTTATCAATACAGCAACCACGAGGTGGCGCTGTTGCTCTCTATCTCCGAAGTTAATGTGCGTAAGCGTATTCAGATTGGTCGATCGATCTTGAAGTCCGTGATGGTATTGCCGGAGTGATATCTGATTTCTGCAAAAGTGTAATACTAAGCCCCCCTATGTCTTTTCCAAGATAGTTGCGAAAAAAGGACCAAGCCGATTACAGTCGGTTTGGTCCTGATCTTTTTCCCGTCACTGGGAGACTATCGTAACGGAGTCAGTCAGCGGTCCCGCTATTCAATTGCCGGGATCGGAGGCGGTGCAGGCGGTTGCCCATTTTGCGGTTGATTTTGCGAGGCAGCCGGAGATATCGGGGCATCAGATGGCGGTGTTTCGGACTCTATCGACTTAATCGGCTGGATCATATTCGTGTAGGTTTCTATGACTCGCAACACCGACTCGGGGGTTTCGATGGATTTGAATTCCAGATCAATATGGACGTGATCGGACGGGCGTCCTTCACTCTTGCGTTCTGAGCGCGGTGACAGCGAGACACTGAAATTGGCGCGATCTCCGGATGTTTCGCTGGTCTCCGTGTCGCGCTTTAAATTATTCTTCAATCTTGATAATAAGTTCTTCTCACCTTCGATATCGGCGCCTTCGAGGCGTATCGATAATTCAACACGCATGCGGTCCAGCGCCAATCCTGAAGGGGCGGCCATCGATACCAACGGCACCATGGCGACGTGATTTTCATCCAATTGTACCTTTACCATTTTGGCACGCAGCGTACCATCTGGGTCATGGTCAAAGTATTGGGATAGAATTCTTATATATTGTTCGGCAACCATCGAGTTGGTTTCTGCTGCAGCATTTTGTAGGCCGCGAGTGATGGCAGTCAGTTTTTGATTTTCCATGGCATTGTTATCCTCGTTGTCTTGCTCGGGTTGGCTATCGCGACTTTTTTTGCTGCGGCGTCTCATCAATTTACGCAAAAAACTCAGCATAACGATGTCTCTATCTTATGATGAATAAAGCCGGCCCCGGTGTTGAGGCCGTATAATAGGCCAGTGATGAAAGCATGCGGCACGGAGTCTATTTTTAGACCCCGTGCCGCCATGACTTTACGCTTCAGAAGCTTCCTCTGCGACAGGAGGCGCGAGGGTGTTATCGGTCGGCAAAGATTCCTTGCTTGTCAATTCTTTATTCGCAGGAAGTGTTGCCGGCTTGGTTGCTGCGTTGGTCAGAAATTCGATCACGCGCATCAGGGCTTCCGGTGGTGGCTGACGGCGCAATTCGGTATGAAACGAATATTTTGCGCGCGTATCCGAGCTTCGTGTTTGTTCCGACTTGTGGCTAACTTTTGCCGAAATGGTTGCTTTAACAGGTCCCCATCCGAGCGACGCTTCAAGGCCTGCTTCAACGCCCGTCGAAGACAGGGAAGACTCGGATGCGGTAACTTCCAACTCGAAATCCACCGTGCCGGTTTCGATACAAATATTGGGATGTTCGATCGCCGCCATCAGAGGAATGCTCAGGGTCTTTTTCAACACGCCCTGATAGTTGCCTTCATGATCGGTGATAGTCTCGTTATAATCAAAGTTGATCTGCACCGCTTGCCCGTCCTTCAAGCAGACGGCTTGGAGGAAGTCGGCATATTGCTTGCTGGCGGATACTTGCGCGCTGACCATCGCGTTCAATGGTCCGCCGATCATCTTCTCCATCGGGAGGGCATTGATGACTGCCCCGGTAAATGTAGGATCCAAAGCCATAAAAAAAGCTCCTTAAATAAGATGAAATGGTAAAATTCTGAAAGACGATTTTTGTTTTCAGACATTTATGGACGCTTTAAATATTCAGGATGTGATTTTCGATGGCGCAAGGGCTGCGCGGATCAACGCGGCTTCTGCTTTGCGGCGACGCGGATAGCGGTCACCGAAATTTTCAAGCTCAAAAATGCATCCATCCCAATCTTGCATGGTGGCTTTGCGCCAGAACTTCGGTGTCGCTTTTTGTAAGTTCGCCCCATACTGATAAGCAACGGAGGCGATGGCCGTTTGAATGCCGTCGGGTAAAAATTGAAACATATCGAGCCCAGCGGCTTTATTATAAGCGTTTTCAACTGCTGTAAATATTGGCTGTGCCGCCGCCGCATCGATCGCTTGTGCTTCTTCGCGCGTAACGGTCAGCGGTCGTGTTTGCAGTAAAGCCTTAGCTGCTGGCCCGGTGATATGACAATATGGTTTGAGTCGATCTTTCAAGTCTTCAGAAATTTTCCATCGATCAATATCAGTTGTTGCGCGTTGACCGATATCAATGCCTGTTGCAATGGTGGCGCCACTTTTGCTGGTGTTGGCCATGGGGACATAGCCGACCAGCAATGAGCCACCCTCATGCTCAGATATAAACGACCAAGTGATAGGCATGGTATGCTCCTGCAGTCTAGGTGATGCAGAAACCGACGTTTCACAGGTGGTAATGTGACAATTGTCGAATTTGTCACGATTGGTGGTTTAGCCCGTCATAGTCTCGATTTTCGTGTCTTGAGAAAGATGATCCTATGACGATGATGACCATGTGGTTGAAGATGTCGCTGGCCCGTGTCCAAGAACTTTATGCAAATTGGAAAAGCAAAAAGAACGATTATATAACGGTGCCGAAGAATGATGAGCATCTACCCCAGCAGGTTTTTGATGCGGAATTGTTGGCGATTTCTCAAAGACGAAAATACTTTGGCCTTACAAAACTCTCATCAGATCGACCACGCTCGGATTTAGGGCTGGTGGGTTTGGCCATATCGGGCGGTGGGATTCGCTCGGCGACATTTAGTTTGGGGGTGGTGCAAGCGCTCGCAAAACATCATCTTTTGTCGCGTCTTGACTATCTTTCAACCGTATCTGGCGGTGGATATTTAGGGTCGTGTTTAAGCACGACCGCCAGTAATGCACCACGTCCCGATACAATCACAATAACTCTTGACGGCATCCCCGACGGCGGATTGTGTTCTGCCGGAGAGAGTTTAGGAGATGGCCGTTGGCGGCTCAGTCATGATGATCTGGACGGACTAACGCTGATCTTACCGGACAGTGGACCGCGGCGCGTGATCGTCACCGCATCGGTTGAATGCTGTGCTGATCCGGCCATCAAGACGGATTATTTGACGACCGTTATCAAGCCGAAGGTCGATATGGTGGATGGGGTGTCCTATGCGCCCTACAGACATGCACAAGGGCTGGGGGTCGTTATTGATTTGGATGCCCGCAACAATGGGTCTCCCCATATCATTCCGTTTCATATTCACACCGAGGCCTTTCCGTTTCAGCATCACGCCGGCCAGCCCGAAAACGAAGGGTTTCGATATTTACGCGATAATTCGAACTATTTGGTGCCGAAACAGGCCTTGGCGGCGTTGCGTTTGCCGGCATTATTTTTGCGCGGCTTGTTGGTCAATCTATTGGTGATATTGCCGCTGGTTGTGTTTGCTGTTTTGGCGACCTTGTGGATGTGCAGCGGATCTTTGCGTGAAGCGTTGGAAACACAAGAATTGTCGATTGTTTTAGCCCACGAGCAAAAATCACCGTGGCTTTCTGCCGTCGCTGATCATACCTACACAATCGATTTTGCGGCGGGTGTTGCGGCAACCCATGTTGGCCGTCATGAGATTTTACCGAACCGGGTGGCTATTGTCGCGACGTCAGACGGGGTTGCGATTGATGCTTCAAAAGCAGTGGATGGTTTGCCTGTGGTGTTTTCCTTGCAGGATCAACAAACCATTTCTGTTGCGGTTGCCAAAGGATTGGAACAGACGCCGGAGATCACGGTCCGGCTGTGGAAAGAAAGTGGTGATACGCTGACGCCTGATAACAGTGATCCGATCGCGGCCTTACATGACCGCGCGTTTCAGGCCATGGGGCTGGCTGCGGTTGTGGTTTTAACGATCCTGGCACTTTATCCGATCTTGCAGTGGATCGGGAGCCTGAGCAGCCGGGCCGATTGGCACATGCGTGATGTCATGACACGCTGGGGCGCTGGTGGTCCATTATTGGCTATGGCCGTATTGGTGGTGATTTTGGCGCAACCCTTGGCGGTTTTTTATTTTGACCAACTTGGTCGCAGCTATGCGGCAGGGACAACAGATATCAGTGAGATCGTATCGGTTTTATGGGCCACGGCGACGGCGATCGGTGCTTTGTTTTCGGGCCGCCTTGCTGGCAACGGCGCGGGTGTTTTTGGCCGTATCGGTTTGCGTGTGTTGGGGTGGATGGGGCCTGTTGTGATTTGGCTGCTTTATCTCAATATTTGCCGCTGGGCGTTGTTGCCGGGCACCACACCCGATTGGTTGATGGCGGCTGCGGATCACTTGCACGCTGCCCGCTTTGCCGACGTGGGGCAGGCTGGAGTTCTTTACAGTATTTTTGGTGTGATCGGAGATTTTGCCGATGGTCTTGGGGTGTGGCTCGGGCATGTCTTTGCTTTTGCCGATGACGGCAGCGAGTGGTTACCCCATTCGGAACGGATGATCATTGTCTATGGTGCGGCGGCGGTGATCATCGTATTTGTTACGCAATTCTTCTATGATGTGAATGCAACATCGTTTCACGGTTTTTATCGCGATCGATTGAGCCGGGCCTATCTTATCAATTTTTGGCGGCGCCATGATAAGACCGGACCGTGCCATGATGATGAACGGCGCTTAAGCGAGCTTGATGAATTGCGAGCGCCTTATCATTTGGTCAACACGACCTTGAATGTTCAAAAATCGGCCCAGGCCAACATGCGTGGGCGCAATGGCAGTCTGTTTGTGTTCAGCCGCTATTTCACCGGTGGCCAGTTAACAGGTTACCGGTCAACGCCAGCGATGGAACATATTCATCACGATCTCACGCTTGGAACGGCGATGGCCATATCAGGGGCGGCGGCCGCGCCGAATATGGGGCGCAATACGGTGGGT
>JBBCIP010000224.1:0-29553 GCA_037189785.1 Alphaproteobacteria bacterium | reverse complement strand
AGATATTCCGACACTTTGATGTAACCCATAAAAATGGTCTGAGACGGATATAGGGTGATTGGGGTTATTAACACCAATTTTCTACATGCTACCGGCCACCTAAATTGAGGGGAGCTAAGGCAGCCAAAATTATTAATAAAGCAAGATCAGAGAAACAATCGCGCCCGACGATCCGCCGCTATCGCCAGCCGCTTTTATGCGGTATTGGGCAAGCATTTCGATTGTTGTGCCATGGGCCGAAGATAAACTGTCTCCACCATAAAGTTTGAAACTGACGCCGAAACCAAGCTCGACTAAACTCGTGGTATCGTAAGTATCTTTTTGTATATTGGCGGCGCCGACCACATGCGGGGTTGCCGATAGTGCCGGGCCATACCCGTTGCCGGATAGACGCCAGGTCATGCCCAGGCGTCCTTCACTTGATAGAAATAGATCGGGGTCTGTGGGGTCGATCATGGCTGCATCAAGATAAAGCGTGGAGTAAAGCCAATGGCTTTTCTGAAAGTCGATCCCGTAGCCTTGATCCCATGAATAACTGGCGCGCAACATCCAGTCATTGCGGGCGTCATTGCCGATCGCAATCAAACGCTCTCCGGTAAAAACGATATTCTGATCACGCCACGGTTTCCAGCGGAGTCCCACACCGGATTGCCAGCTTTCATCGCGAATGGAAAAGCGATTGCCGTCATATCCCCACAGAACACGCCCAAAAAGATGAAGCGTTTTGCCGTTACGATAACCGATGTGGGGAAGACGCCAAGCCGCTTCCATCCCGCCTTGGGATTGTATTAATGTCGGTCCCGCTGCCGCTAACGGAGCACCGCCCAAAGCGTTCTTGCGGTAGATTGAATAGGCGCTGAGATCGAACACGTTCTCCAGAACCTGAACTTCGCGGCGATAAGCCAAACGATCGAGATTTGCATCTGTTCCCAATGCGGCTTTGAAAGCCGCCGCAGCCTTGTCATTGCGGCCTAGGGCTTTATACGCATAACCAAGTTGACCAGCGATTTCGCCGCGCGACGGATCATCATCCAAGACATCTTCAAAATATCGTGCCGCTAATGCATAATCATGACTGTTGTATGCGACATAACCGTCTGTTGCCGGATCAGAAACCGCTTCGTCGTAAACTGCGTCGACAGTGTTGGTGGATGCTGCCATCCACAAAAGAAGGCTTGCGGCAATGATCATTGTGAACTGCCGAGTTTTATATGAAACGCTGCAATTTCTTCATGAGATGGAAATTTGTGGCTTGTTTTATCCCAGGTCAGGGCCTGGCCTTTGTATCTGTGCTGCCAGAATAAATGAATAGCGCGCCGTGCCGCCAAGAAGTTTATGATATTACCCCAGACTTGCCGGGGGATCGATAGAAGCGCTTGCCGCCAGCCATACAGCCGCCAGACATAATAGGCACGGTGCAACGATCGATTACATAACAAGGCGCCATTGATCACGAGCAACCAATGCAAAAAGCTGCCTATTGGGGCCAAGGATGGGAGCGGGTGTTTTTCGAGCCAGGACCATAGCAGCAAGGCCATCCATATAAATGCTACGGCATAAGCGACGACGCTTAAAAATGCGGTGACCACACCACGCCGATCACGCCACAACGCATATTTGAGACGCCACGACCCATGCCAGCCGGTTGCCGACAGGCTTTGAAAAACAATGCCGATCAACCAGCGTGCCTTTTGCCGACAGGCCGTTGTGATTGTTTCCGGAAAATATTCATGTGTTGCGATCAAGCGACCATTGATCCACGCCCGCACGAATATTTGCGATAGACCGAGATAGTTGAGCGTTAAGGCAAAATCATAATCTTCGGTCAGACTTTGGGTGTTGAAGGGGAACCCGCGCCGTACTGTTGCGACAGCATCCATAGCGCGACGGCTGAAACCGCATCCGACACCGGCGGATGGTACGCTTTTTGTCAGCCATTCCCGCAGCGGTAAATCTTTGCCGTGGGATTCGGCGAATTCATCCATGTAGTGACCTCCGGTAAAATGCGATACCGGGGAGCCCAAGGGAATGACCGGAATTTGCACCATGTCCTTGCGCGGAATCAGCAAGTTCATCAATTTAAATTCCAACGGATCAATGACGTCTTCGGCATCATGCAGGACAAAGATTTCAAATCGTATCTTCTGTTCCAGTTCATAAAGTCGGATACCGTCATAAATGATATTCAGACAATCGGCCTTATTTGTCGGCCCATTGTGAGGAACCTTGACCCGAGTGACGTTTGTCCATTGCTGTTCCGCGCGGATCAGGCATTGCTCAGTGTCCGTGTCATTGGCGTAATAGCCGATAAAAATGCGATAACGCTTATAATCGCTGTGTTGCAGTGTGTTCGCGATCATCTGTTCGATGACGTCACTTTCACGCCATGCAGGAACAAGGACAGCGATATGGTGTTCCGGTTTTCTGTTTAAATCCTCAATAATGAGAGCGCGATGCTTGCGATACACAAACACATATCGATAAAATTGCCGCAAATGGGCCAGCCCATCCATGATAAGATCATCAAGTCCGATCAGCAGCAGTATCATGGCAATGACAGTGGTGACTATTTGAATGCTATCGGTTAGGATCATTATAAATTGCATCATGACTATCCGGCGAACGCATCTGCGCTTGGAAGCAATGGAAAGATGCCACGCTGCCAGCGGTTCAAGGCATTGACGATCCGTATCGCGGCCAGTCCATCGCCATAGGGACTTGATAAAATCTCCCGGCGCGGCTGAACATGGTGCAGAATATTGCTTGTTGCAGTCACGATGTCGTCGACATTTTTTCCCGCAAGCACGACACTGTTCCCATTCAAGGCTTCAGGTCGATCGGATTCATTCCGCAAGATAACGGTTGGAATACCCAACGACGGCGCTTCTTCTTGGATGCCGCCACTGTCGGTCAGCACGACATCACAGGTCAACAGTCGTGAAATAAATGTTGGATAGGGGAGTGGATCGCTCAGGGTCACGCGCTCACAATGCTGCAACCGTTTTTGTATTTCGGCCCGCAATAAAGGCGCCACAGGTAGAATAAACAAAATATCAAGTGTGGGCCACTGCTCCGAAATGCGATCGATGGCGGCACACACCTTGACAATACCGTCATCCCAACTTTCACGCCGGTGGCAGGTCACGATGGCCCGCCGCTGATTGTTGGCGGGGGCCTCAAACATTGGTAAAGCAAAGTGTTTTAAACTGTCGATCACGGTGTTGCCGGTGACGACAACGTTATCCGGCTCGACCCCTTCGTATAAAAGATTTTCACGGGCTTCCGGTGTCGGTGCGAAATGAATATGAGCGAGCCGAGCAATTAAACTACGATTGATCTCTTCAGGAAAAGGGGCCAGCGGATTACCACTACGCAGCCCGGCTTCCACATGAGCCACAGGAATACGGCGGAATGACGCGGCCATGGCCCCCATCAAAGCCGTTTGTGTATCGCCCTGAACCAAAACCAGATTGGGTTTTTGTTTGGCCAATATATGATCGAGCGAAACCAATATCGAAGCAGACAACGTATTCAAACTTTGTTGATCACGTTGCAAGTTCAAATTGATGTCGATCGGCATACCTAATGCGGCCGTTGTGGCATCAAACAACCCTCGGTGTTGACCAGTTGCAATCGTCGTGACTGAATAACAATCATTATGACGACGCAAAATATCAACAACGGGGAATAGCTTAATAGCCTCGGGTCGCGTGCCGAGTATTGTCACAATGGATAACAAAGATCCCCCCGAATCTTGTCTTCTCTCGAAGACTGATATCCAGACAAACCACGCGCAATAACTATCAGTATTATTCTGATAATATAGATATTGAAAAATCAACTTAGACAAGAGGATTTTGAGGATCACCCCGATTTTAATGGGGTTTTTATGAAATTACACTAAATAAGTTTATTTAAAATGAATAATTCTCTTTATTCGAGCAAAAATTCCATATTTCTGGATCCACTCGCAGTATTGCACATAGGTAGAATCGCTCGACAGATGCTTTTCTTCCGTCTTGGCGCGCATGATATAAATGGCATTGAGGCCGAGGATGAGGAGGGTGCTTTGTACCGCCGTCTCCCATCCTGCCGCCGCAATGAAAGGAACTGTGGCCATCCACCAATATAGGTTCTTGGCCACATAGGCCGGGTGCTTGGTAAAGCGGAACGGTCCGCCGGTGATGATGCCGCGATGGGTTAAATTGGAAAAGCGCAGGCCGAAGATGACTGTGGCCCAGGCATAGATGGCGATCAAGATCACCAGCATGCCGCCCCATATGACGACGAGTGTCGGGTAGTCTCCTAACCAGCCGAGCCAGTTCGGCGCTTTTCCATAAGCAAGATAGCTGTTTTCAAACAACGACCAGAACGGCTTATAACACATCAGCGCCACAAACCAGCCCAACAGCAGCGGATTGCTGGATCGGATATGGCTGTCGATCACCCGCAAGGTCATCGTGTAGCCGACAAAGGCAAAGGACACATCCAGGAAAAAGCCGAGATTGATCAGCCAACGGATCGCAGTGTGCGGTTCAGCAAAGGCCAGCTCGATCGGATTATTGGCCATCCACGACACATTCCGATAAAGATATACGGTCATCAACGGCAAAAAGAACGCCTTGATCAACCACCCCAGCAAATGTTCGCGCAGTCGGCGCCGATCTTCCGCATTATCCGGAAAATGACCTAAGACCAAACGTCCCACATGCCAGTAGCCATCTTGAGGGTCCGTCATCATGCGATCGATCACAATGAAATAGGGAACGGCGAAGATCAGCATGATCGGCAAGGTGTATGTCAGCAAAGTGAAATAGGGATCGTAAAATTTGCCGTCGTATTCGGGGAATAGCCAATAAAGTACGGCAATGCTGCCCAATGTTGCGGCGAAGCCCACAAGTTTGATGAAAACCCGTTGGGCGTGCCCTGGTAAACGATCTACCGGTGATCGGCCAAGACCGGCGCTGTCGCGGCGATAGACCTTAAACAGCATAAGGTCCGTCACAGCCAACGGCCCGATGATCGCCAAGGCCGTTAAAACGACAACGCCGAGTGGCGGAAACTTGGCACTGATAGCCCACATCATGACGAGAATAGCGCCGACCGCCGTAGCAACTGCAATCCAGCCATTGGTGGCGGACGGTGGGCGCACTATCGGCGTGTCATGCTGTGTCTGATCTTTGGGCATAAAGGCGATCTTTGATCCATACCGACTACTCGTCACAGGTCTACTACAGAAACCTTATGGATTGGTATAGGGCACAAAAAGAAAGGGCCGCTTCAAAAGCGGCCCATCCTCGTGCAGATCGGACATAATCTTATTTACGGCGACGCCAGAACAGGGCGGGGCCAAACAGTCCGAGAAGGGTCAGACCAACAGCCGGGACCGCGATTTTCTGCGCCACCAAGGTGATCTTCGTATAATCTTCCGAAGACAGGAGCGGCGTGTTGCCATCCAACAGAACAATTTCCAAGGTTAACAAGTAGTCCTTCAACTGGTCAAACATGGTGCCAGCACCGGTTTGGATCGTTGTTTGCAGACCATTGCCGACTTCGACGCCTTCGTACCACCAGGTAATCGTGAAGTTGTCTTGAAGCTCATCTTCCGTGAAGCTGCACAGTTCCGCGTTGTTGAACAAGGAAGAGCAACCATCAAGGAAGAAGCTGAAGCCTAACTCGCCCGTTTGTTCCGGACCGGCTTTAGCGTGAAGCTGTGGCGTATCACCACCGGATGAAGAGGCACCGCTGCTGCTGCCGTCGTCACCACCGGATGAATTGCCGCCGCTTGAAGCACCGCTGCTGCTGCCATCGTCACCACCGGACGAATTGCCGCCGCTTGAGGCACCGCTGCTGCTACCGTCGTCACCACCGGACGAGTTACCGCCGCTTGAAGCGCCACTGCTGCTGCCGTCGTCACCACCGGACGAGTTGCCGCCGCTTGAAGCGCCACTGCTGCTGCCGTCATCGCCACCGGACGAATTGCCGCCGCTTGAGGCACCGCTGCTGCTACCGTCGTCACCACCGGACGAATTGCCGCCGCTTGAAGCACCGCTGCTGCTGCCATCATCGCCACCGGATGAATTACCGCCGCTTGAAGCACCGCTGCTGCTGCCGTCGTCACCGCCGGACGAGTTACCGCCGCTCGAAGCGCCACTGCTGCTGCCGTCGTCACCACCGGACGAATTGCCGCCGGATGACGACCCACCTTCTTCGTCTGGACCAGGGCCTGAACCACCGCCGCCGCTTCCACCGCCGCCTGCAGAATTAAAGCTTGGCGTGCCGCGGCCACCGCGACCAGGAGTACGCGGGGCATTTGGCGTATTAGCGGCTAATTGGAACGCACCAGGAATACCGTTGCGCACACCATCGCCGATGGTACCGTATGCCGTCCGAATAGCAGACAGCAAAGCGCCGATTTGCTCGTCAATATCCTTTTTGAATGCGGAGTAGTCGCTATCTTGGACGATCAACGCCACGATATAGGTCGGTTCGTCTTTCGCTTCAGAGAAGTCGAGCGTCATTTCGCCGTTTTCGACATTGGCCCGGGTAATCAGCAATTGCCCAACACTGTTGCCGAGTTTGGCCGGACGCAACATCGGTGCGTCGGAGCTGATCGGCATCAGCCCAGCCACCTGACGATTGGCGTCCTCTGGGATCAGATAGCTGATACCCGCGCTTGAAAATTGCACTTCGGCGTCGGGCATCGCTTGCGTCGTATCAACCAAGCGCAGGGAATGGCCGGCACTTTGGATCGCATCACCGAATGGTTGACGCGGCAATTGCCCATCAGCCTGACGGGCTGATACCACCAGCAAGCGGTAAACGCCATCAGTCAAGGGGGTCTTAAATGATTGAACGCCGCTCAAGCCATCAGCAAAAACGGGTCCGCCGCTTTTCAGCTGGAAATCGTGGATTTTATTGCCTTGGATTTCCTTACTTTCAGGCGAAATCGCCACGAACTCTTTCGGCGGAGTGATCTTTGCCGGGGCAAAGTCCCAACCACTGGCCGTTTTGGGCAGCCGGAAGTTGTTTTCAAGATCGTAATTGACCCGATAGGCCGAGGCGTAAGCAATGGCCACTGCTTCAGCGACCCGCTGTGTCGCACCGGTCATGGCCGCCAGATCATCACGGATCGGACTGGTGCTGAGTGTTTCGAACAGGCGCGTTGTTAACTTACGCAGGGTCGGCTCATCGCCCAAAGCGGCATCGAAGTAGTTTTGAAGATTACGCAGGCCGATCTGATCGCCATTGACGGCGCCCGCAACAGCCTTTTCAAGTTCTGCAGCTTCTAAAAGGTGATAGCCTCGTTTGGGAAGGGCCGGCCACGAGGTTGTATAGCCGCTCTGATCGCCAAAAACGATGGCTTGGCTTGGCAGAACGGTGTCGCTCTTAGAAGCTTCTGTGACATTTCTGTTAAATTTTTCGACACTGGCTTCTTCGCCGTCCTGTGGAAGGAATGTGGTCGACCAGGACATCTGCTCTTCAGAGCCAGTTTGGCTGCCACGATTCATCAAAGCATAGACGCTAACAGCGGAAACACCCGTTAAAGCCAGGGCTCCAGCGACTATCCATTTTTTTGCCACCATCGTTCCAACTCCAATTCCTTACACCGGGGTAAGGATAAAATCGTGGTCGAATTCAGTCCAACCTGTCGAGGCGAATAGATTAAAAATAGCGTTATTGGCGTATAAAATCTACTTTTCGTATTACTAAACACCAACCCAGCAGTTTTAACACTTACCTCAAACAGTACCAAGCAAGACTTGTGCCACTATCAAAATATGACCTATAGCGCTTGTTGTAGACAAAAAACTATCTATTCGGCCTAATTCTAAATAATTATAATAGGCTAAAAATAGTTAAGATCACGTTGAAATGTTTAGGAAATTTACGTTTGTTCTCCAAAACATCCCTCCGCAACTACGGCTTCGGCCAAAAACGCGACAAAGCCTTCGTTTGAGGGGATATTGTCTCAAATTCTGCCATATGTGTCGTCAAACCTTACAATATCGTCTTCGCCAAGATAGCCGCCGGACTGTACCTCTATGATATACAGAGGGATTTTACCTGGATTTTCCAAACGATGGACTGCCCCGATGGGTATATAGGTCGATTGATTTTCATGGAGCATAATCGTCTCGTCATCGCGTGTGACCTTGGCCGTTCCTTGAACCACGACCCAATGCTCGGCACGATGCATGTGCTTCTGTAAGGACAGCTTTTCTCCAGGTTTTACAACCAAGCGCTTGACCTGGAACCGGTCCCCAGAATCGGCGGTCTGGTACGATCCCCAGGGGCGATAAACAACCGTGTGACTGATGTGCTCACTGCGCTTCCGCTTGGCCAGCTCATCAACGACTTGCTTAATATTTTGCACCTTGTTGCGGTCGGCAACCATCACCGCATCTGGGGTGGCGACCACGACAATATTATCGACCCCGACCGTGGCAACGGCAGGTCCTTCCGTTCTCAAATAGGAGTTGTGGCTGTCGAAAGCGATGACATCGCCTTTGATGACGTTGCCGGTGGCGTCTTTTTGGCCGATGTCCCACAAAGCGCTCCAGGAGCCGACATCATTCCAGGCCATATCGACCGGTACCACAGCCGCCGCTGCCGTTCTTTCCATGACGGCATAGTCAATGGATATATTCGGGCTTGCTTTGAAAGCGTCGCGATTTGGTCGCAGGAACGACAAATCTGCTGCCGCACTCTCAAAAGAGAGCTTAACGGCTGCCAGGACATCGGGGGCGTGCCGTTCCAATTCTTCAAGATAGAGGTCGGCGCGGAGTAAAAAGATTCCCGCATTCCAATAATAATCGCCACTGGCCAAATAGCTTTCGGCGGTTTTGAGATCCGGCTTCTCAACAAATCGTGTGACCGCCGATACGCCCGGGGACGCGGGCAGGGCGGCACCGGCAGCGATATAGCCATAACCGGTTTCCGGATGCGATGGTGTTATGCCGAACGTCACCAATCGGCCTGCAGTGGCGGCAGCGGCGCCACTGGCCAGGGCCTCGTTAAAAGCGTCAATTTTTTCAATGACATGATCTGACGGGATGACCAGCATCAACGCATCAGGCGCAGTCTTCGATAGATATAAAGCTGCTAAGGCCACGGCTGGTGCGGTATTCCGACCTTCGGGCTCCAGGATGATGGACGCCGGAGTCACATCAATTTGGCGCAGTTGTTCCGCGATAATAAAACGGTGGTCGTCGTTGGCGACAATCACAGGGGCGGCAAAGCGCTGACTGTCGGCAACGCGCAAAGCCGTTTCCTGAAGCATGCTGCGTTCAGAAGCCAGGGGCAAAAGTTGCTTAGGATAAAGGGCTCGTGAAAGGGGCCATAACCGACTGCCGACACCGCCTGAAAGAATAACCGGATATATCATGCTGTTACCAAACGAACCGCTAAGTTGGAGTTATGTCAGGTAAGGTATAGATGAATCTATAAAGTTTGGTAACCAGCTCGACAAAGATTATATAATACGATAAAATATAGAGGTATTTTTTAATATACAAATAATTTATGTATTAAGGTTTTGGCGTGATCTCGTTGCCGGAAACATTGGAGCTCCCAACATTTGAACCAGGTTGGGTATGGTTGGCAGGGGCCGGTCCTGGGGACCCTGGCCTGTTGACGCTCCATACATTAAGCGCGCTCCAACAAGCCGACATCGTGGTTTATGACGCCCTTGTGGGGCAGGATATTTTGCGTCTGGCGCGGCCAGGTGCGGTGTTACGATTTGCCGGTAAGCGTGGCGGCAAACCGTCTCCGCACCAACGCGATATATCGGCCCTGCTGGTGGAACAAGCGGCCGCCGGTCGCCGTGTGTTGCGGCTCAAAGGCGGTGATCCTTTGGTCTTCGGCCGGGGTGGTGAAGAAGCGCGTGCGCTGGTGGCCGCAGCCATACCCTTCCGTATTCTGCCGGGCATTTCCGCAGGGGTAGGCGGCTTGACCTATGCCGGTATTCCGACAACGGATCGCCAGACCAATTCGGCTGTTACCTTTCTGTCGGGCTATGGGGCAGGGGGCGGACTGCCGCGGGATATTGATCTCAAAGCTTTAGCCCGCAGCGGTACGACGCTTGTGGTGTTCATGGCGCTCAGCCATTTGAGCGAACTTGTGGACCAATTTTTAGACGCCGGGCGGTCCGCCGACGAACCGGTGGCCTTGATCCGCAACGCAACACTCGCGGATCAAAAAGTATGGGAATCCTGCTTAGGGCGTGTCGTCGAAGATGCCGCCGCTCAGGCTATCGCCGCGCCGGTCATGCTTGTTGTCGGTGATGTCGTGCGCTTGCGCCCAGCGTTGGATTGGTGGGGTGCGATCCATGAAGGTCGTAAACTGGTTGCCGATCCTCTGGGCCGCAATATCCGCAAAGATGTGGTCTGATCCCGAGCGGACGTGAAACTTTCGGTTTCGTTGGCGTCTTTGCCTCCGTATAACGGGGCAGCTTGATCTTTATGGTGCTCTGTAGATTTGGATCTTATGTGTTATGACCGACGCTGCCTCCTTTTCGCCTGATCTGACCGGCCTTCCTTTCGATGACGTCAAAGCCGTTCTCAATCATTTTCCGGACCCGGATCAAAATGCTCGCGATGTTGCGCAGAACCGGCTGTCCGAACGGGCAACGGCTGATTTGCCATTGGGTCGTTTGGCTGAGCTTGGGGTCTGGCTTGCTGGTTGGAAAGCGACCTATCGGCCACGGATCGAGCGCATTGAATTGGCACTTTACGGATCTTTGGGGGCGTCGGCCGAGGCCGATGCAACTGCCCAGGCCCAGCAACGGTTGACGCTTTTGGCCGCGGGCGGACATCCTGTAAACGGCCTGTGCCTGCGTCATGGCGTGGGCCTCAAGGTTTATGATTTGGCGATCGAGGTCTTATCGCCCAACGCTTTAAGTGAAGATGAGTGCGCCGCCACCATGGCCTTCGGCATGGAGGCGATCGTCGGCGAACCCGACCTAATCTGCCTTAGTCGTTTCGGTTCGGGCGGGCGGGCGGCAGCCACCGCATTGACGGCAGTTTTGGTGCCGGCACTGAAAGATCAGCTTGTGGGACAGTTAACTGCACATGATGCGATCTGGGCTAAAGCCGCTATGGATGCCGCGGCCCCGACGTCCGATCCGTTCGAGCTTCTGCGCCGGCTTGGGACACGGGACATGGCGGCCATGGTTGGGGCGATTTTAGCAGCTCGAACACAGAAGATACCGGTTATCCTGGATGGTTTTGTGGCTTTAACGTCGGCTGCCGTGCTTCATGCCGTAAATCCATCCAATATCGCGCATTGCTTAGCGGCGACAACGGGGGGAGACGCATCGGGTCCACTGGCACAGGTTCTGGGGTTACAGCCCTTGGTTCAAGATAGTGCCGAAGGCGAGGGCGTTGGCGCTTTGCTGGCTTTGCCGTATCTGCGGAATGCCGCAGATACCGTCGCCAACATCATCACTGCGACGGAAGCCGAACCAGACTGAGGATTTGCGATGGCGTCAACAGCTTTGGACCGGTTGCTTCGCGATGTGCGCCGCTGCCGGCTCTGCGAAGCTGTTTTGCCTTTGGGGCCTAATCCGATCATTCGCGCCAGTACGACGGCCCGCTTAATTATTTGCGGCCAAGCTCCGGGCACCCGTGTCCATAACACCGGATTACCGTTCAACGATCCGAGTGGGGATCGGTTGCGGTCATGGCTGGGCGTGGATCGCGAGACATTTTATGATGTCAGCCTGATCAGCATTATTCCCATGGGGTTTTGTTATCCTGGCCGCGATGCGCGCGGCGGCGATGCCCCACCACGCCCGGAATGCGCCGCCACCTGGCATCCATCAATTTTTCCGTTGTTGCCGAAAAAGCGGCTGATCTTGGCCATTGGTCGCTATGCACAAGATTACCATTTGAAGGGTCGGACTAAAAAATCCGTGGCTGAAACGGTTCAAGCTTATCGTGACTATGGGGAAGACATCATTCCACTTCCGCATCCATCGCCACGGAACATCTCCTGGTTTCAACGCCATCCATGGTTTGATGCGGAAGTCGTCCCATATCTGAGAAAACGCGTCGCCGAGATCGTTAAGCGTAACGGCTGAGGACATAGCGCCAGGCAGCCCAGCACAGCAGTATCAAAATATAAGTGGCGATGGCAGCAGGGGCCAACAGCAAATCTTTTAAAACCAATTCGAATGGCTTTTGTGTTTGCACGGGTTGGCCGGAATTTCCAGCCATGGCATTAGAGGCAACATCTCCCCCCGCAATCATAGAATTTTGCTGAGTTTGGGCCGTGCTTTGGTCTCCACTTCGAACCCGAACCGGAGTTTGCATGACCAAGGCTTGCCCGCTCCGCCCATCCATCATCACCATCAGGGACGTGCGTGGATCTTCGATCATGATAACGCGCCGCACTTCCTGCAGGGCGTCTGATATAACGGATGCGATATGAAGGTCAGGCTCAAGCGCCTGCGACGTAACAGATCCCAGCGGAACACCAGCAATTTGCGGCAGCTTAGGCGTCTGATTGGAAAACAGTGGCGGTTGGTTAGATGGCATCACCGTACTATCTGCAAGAGAGATATTTTCAATACTTTCAGATAATTGTGCCATTTCCTTGTAAAAGCGCTGTAAGTCTTGGGCCAGTTCGTGTGCGAAGTTATCTGGGTTGCTGGAGGGGGTTAACCCGCCAAGCATATCGCTGCTATTGATCCCGGCTGCCTCACTCTGCAAGCTATTATAAAAAGCCATCAGCTTTTGACGCTCTTCTTTGGTGAGTGATGGCGGTCCAAACGTGCCCGTGAGTTTGGGACCATGGCCTCGTAATCCGGATAACGTTCCATTATCCACACTATCCAATATGTCCTCAGACAAGTCGGTCATTGGGAACAGAGGCTGTGCTTGTTCAAAGGCGTTGGATTTGGCAATGGGAGAATCAAATAGGGAGATGTAGCGATTAAGCGGCATCGCCCAGCTGGCTTGAGGCATAGCCCAGCAGAGGACAAAAAGGGCAACGAGTCGCAACCAAAACAACCATGTCATGGGGATCCAGTCCCTAGAGACTGTTCTTTTTGGGAGATTTTGGCCGTGACCGCTCACGTTTTTTTACCCATTACACAAAAACAAGGTTGCCTCACCGCCTAATTCCAGGGGAATGGGTGGATACCGTCACTGCCAGCAAATCAGCAGCTTACACTTCCATCTTAAAGATTAATAAGACCCCCGGTCATCTTAAACAAAACTTAAGACCCCATTCACATACTATAACACATTGATCGTCTGGTTGAAATTTGAAAGGCTTAGGCGGTACTATGGGGTTTGAGACAATTCTTACCTCCAGCAATGGCGGGGTAATTAATTTAATGGACGATCGCAATCAGTCACCAGCACCAGCTGGATTATCGGCCTCAGCAGACAGCGGGGCAGAGGAAAGCCGGCGTCTTGTGGATCGCTATAGGCAGTGGTTCGATGTCGTACCGGCACGAACACCGGAATTGGTCCGTGAGTCTCATAGGCTGCGTTACCAAGTGTACTGTCTCGAGACCGGATTCGAGAATAAGAACGAATTTCCTGAAGAATATGAACACGACCAGTACGACGAGCGGTCCGTTTGCAGTCTTTTGATCCACAAGCCCACGGATATGGTCGCGGGAACTGTCCGGCTGATTCTACCCAATGAAACGGACGAAATGGATCTTCCTGCCTTTCAGGTCTCGTAATCTTTGCGTCGTTTGGGTCCCCATGAGATTCCGAAAAAGCGTACGGCCGAGATTTCACGCTTTGCAATCTCAAAACAGTTCCGGAAACGGGCTGAAGATAGTTTGATCCCGGCGCTTTATGAAAAGGCCGGGCAACCTGGGGAACAGCGGGTGATCCCGCACATCACTTTAGGCTTAATGCAAGCGATTCTCAGTATGAGTATTGAGAATAAGGTCAGCCATCTGGCGATTGTGGTGGAACCAGCTTTGGATCGTTTGATCCGCAAACTTGGAATATTCTTTGCTCCGATCGGTGAGATTATTGAATATCATGGCCGTCGCCGGGCCCATTATCGCAGCATTGGCGCGTTATTGGATGAAACATATCACCTGAAGCCCGAAATTTGGGAAGTTTTGACGGATTCCGGCACCCTGTGGCCACCGCCTGCAAGCGATGACCAGCGTCTCCTCAGTCATTCATAAAAAAATTACCCACCTTGATATAGAGTCTCGTGTCGGCATTGCCCGTTATTGGCAAAGCGGCTAGTCTCGCCTCCGGGGTGAGAGCATGACAACATAGCTTAAATGGGGCCAAGATAGGTCAGGATGCGATAGAATGCGGGATAGCTTCGGTAGAAATTGGTTAAGCAAAAACATACGGGTACGTAAAAACCTGCGCCGTTTTATGAACGGGGTGATGGCTGTTGGACTAACGGTCGCGCTGGCCGCATGTGATGGCGGTGGATCTTACACTCTAGAAGAACATATGGATCGCGCCCGCGAAGCCCGGATTGACGGGGATCTGCGCCGGGCCATCCTCGAGCTGAAAAATGCGCTGAAAGATAATCCTGACGCCTCGGCAGCCCGCTATTTGTTAGGGCAAATCTATATTGATATGGAAGATGGGGCCGCCGCCGAAAAGGAATTGATGCTGGCCCGAGACTTGAAAGTCGACGAAAAAGCCATTGTCTTGCCGTTAGCCCAAGCTTGGATCTTGAAACAAGAATATGAAAAGGTGCTCAACGAAGTCCCAATCTCGGTGAACCTTCCGGCATCGACCCAAGCCGCGTTGCGCGTCGTGCATGGCGATGCGTATCGGGGTTTGGGGCAATTGGATGAAGCCGCAGACGCTTACGGTATTGCCGTTAAATTACAGCCCAACAATGCCGAGGGGCTGGTGGGCTTGGGCAATGTTGCGTTGGGGCGCAACGATATGGCAAAAGCTAAAGAATACCTGGATCAAGCCGTAAAATTGGACGCCGCCAACCTCAAGGTTATTACCTTGCAAGGGGATGTCGCCTCCGCGAACCGGGATTTCGATACGGCATTAAAGTATTATGAGCAGCTCGTAAAAGCACGTCCATCAAACGTTTTTTACAACACGGTTTTGGCCTGGGCCCAGGTGCAAAAAGGCCAATATGACAACGCCCAAAAAACTATTCAGCGGGTTCTGGCAATTGCCCCGAATTATCCGCCAGCGAACCATATTCGTGCTTTAGCTGCGTTCCAGAATAAAAAATACCAAGACGCCGCAGAATATGCGGATCGGGCTTTGGCTGTTGACTCCAATCGTGCCAATTCACTCATTATTCAGGGGGCATCAAACTTTGCCCTGGGCCGAATGGAACAGGCTTATTCTTCGGTCAATCGGTATGTCAGCATGATGCCGGGCGATCTTGAGGCCAGAAAATTACTGGCGAATATTTTAATTGCCTTGGGTCGGTCTGAAGATGCCATGCAGGCTTTAGCCGGAACGCCTGGGGCTGATGGCGGCAAGACCGATGACGCAGAGCTTCTTGGTCTCTTGGCTCAAGCCGCCATGCAAAAAGGTGATCTTGAAAGTGGCCGCAAATATCTTGAACAATCTTTAGAAGCCGCTCCAGATTCTGCTGAAACGATTGCGCGGCTTGGTATGGCGCAAATTGCATCGGGCAATACGGAACAGGGATTGCAAGAGCTCAAGAAGTCGGTCGTCATGGATCCGAAGTCTTTCGAGAAGCAGGTTGTTTATGCGCTTGAATTGCTGCGGGCCAATAAAAGCGACGAAGCGATTGCGGTCACAAAAGAAATTCAAAAATTAGCACCAAAACTGGCGACCGGACATACGCTCGAAGCCATCGCTCTGGCCCAAAAGAAAAACACGCCAGCCGCAAAAGCAGCGCTTGCTACTGGTTTGAAAATTGAGCCCGGCAATATCAATGCCAGCCACAACCTTGTGCGCTATGCGGTTCAAGAAAAGAATTGGGCTGAAGCCAAGCGGCTTTTAGAAGATGTGTTGAAGCATCATAAAGACAATCAGAAAACTTTATTGATGTTGGCAGATCTTGCCAAAACACAAAATGATCCCACAAATCAAATGAAATATTTGGAACGGGCTGTCGAAGCCCATCCTGAAGCGCGCGAGCCGGCCTTCTTCTTAGCTCAGGCTTATTTCGATAGTGGTGATTATTTGAAAGCGCTGAACGCCACTCAGAAAGTACGGCCAATTTTTTCAAGCGACCCTGCGTTGCTGACGTTGATTGGTCAGTCTGAAATGGCTTCAGGGCAGGGTGCCAATGCTATCGTAACGTTCGAACGTCTTGTTCAAACTAATCCTGATATTCCGGAATCTAATTTCCTGATGGCGATGGCTTTAGAAAGTCAGGGGAACTTTGATCGCGCCAGGGATAGTTTACAAAAAACACTTGAACTGAATGACAATCACAATCGGGCAAGATTAGCCTTGGCACGCGTTCTGGCCAATATCGGCAAAAGCGCTGAAGCCGAGAATGTCATGGCCGCTTTGATAAAACGAAACCCCAAAGATATAGACGCCGTGCAATTGAAAGAGACACAAGCATATATTGCATTGTCTGCACAGCAATATGATCGGGCTGTTGATGCATTCACAAAAGTTTTTGCCGAGCGACCAAATTCCTTGAATGCGCAAAAACTTGCTGAAGTGCAAACATTGGCTGGTAAAACTGATCAAGCCATCAAAACTTACAACACCTGGTTACAACAATACCCGGATGATTTGCCGACCAGATTTCAATTGGCCAATCTTTATCTCAACACCGAAAAGCTGGATGATGCGGAGCGTGAATACGGCAAAATTCTTGGCAAAGAAAAGAGTAATGCCTATGCGCTCAACAACTACGCCTGGACTTTCTATCAAAAGAAACAATACGACAAAGCTCTGACGCAAATAGAAAAAGCTGTGAAAGCGGGTCCAGAAGTTGCTGCGATCCACGACACCGCCGGTAAAATTTACGTCGCTTTGAAACGGCCACGGGAAGCGGCGAGCGCCTTCCGAAAAGCTGTTGATCTGGCTCCCACGAATGCAGAAGTCCGTCAGCGTTATGCGGAAAGTTTGATTACGCTTGATCGCAAGGATGAAGCCAAGGACGTTTTAAATGAGTTGCTGCGTGGCGATTATCAATTGGCCGATCGTAAAGGCGTTGAGCGGATGTTATTGAAACTGTCTTCGGAATAATTTCGAGCCGACTGCTGACGGTCCGTATGAGTAAGAGTAGGACCACCATGGCGTTATCACATGCATTCAAGGATGCCGTGATTGCTTTGGTTGGGGAGGCCAATGTGGACTTCCCAACATCTGAGCTATTGTCGCAACCATCCACCAGTCCGCGCGGAGAACCGGCCATTGCCCGGATTTATCCGAAAACTACAGATGACGTTGCCGCCATTGTAAAACTGGCGGCCGTCCATAGTGTCGCTCTATATACAGTTAGCACGGGACATAATTGGGGCTATGGTGATGCGTTGCCAAGCGGCCAGGGTCAAGTGCTGCTTGACCTAGGGCGCATGAACAAAATCGTTGAGGTTAACGAGACGCTTGCTTATGCGATCATCGAGCCCGGCGTAACGCAGGGCGCCCTATACGATCACTTGAAGCGAAACGGCATAAAGCTTTGGCTTGATTCCACAGGGGCAGGACCGGATGGCGGTATCATCGGGAACGTGCTTGAGCGCGGGTTCGGCCATACGCCTTATGGAGATCGCTTCTTAAGCGTTGCCGGTCTGGAAATTGTTTTAGCCAGCGGAGAGATTCTGAAGACCGGATTTGGGCGCTATGATAAATCCGTGGTAACGCCGGTTTATCCGTATGGGGTCGGGCCAGTTTTGGATGGTTTGTTTAGCCAATCATCGCTCGGTATTGTGACCCGCATGGCCATTTGGCTGATGCCCGAACCTGAATATTTTTGTGCGGCCATTGTCATGGCGGAGCAAGATAATCAAATCGAAGCGATTGTCGATCGGTTGCGTCCGTTGCGCTTGGACGGAACCCTCAAAAGTGTTGTGCATATCGGCAATGACATGCGGTTGATGTCGGGCCGCATGCGTTACCCTTACGACAGAACCGGAGGGGCCACACCCTTGCCGAGTGATTTACGGGAAACGCTGCGACGCGAATTAGCCATTCCGGCTTGGGCGTTGACGGCGGGTTTCTATGGGAGCCATGCTGAGGTCAAAGCCTCTGTGGCGAGACTGAAAAAAGCCCTGGCGGGATTGAAGGTCTCAATCATTACTCTCGATGACCGAAAACTGGCTATGGGGCGACGAGCAATCGGTTTATTACCGAATGTCGGTATTGCCGCCAAACTCCGCAAACGTATCGACGACGGGGAGGCAGCAATCGGCCTTCTTAAAGGGATTCCGAGTAGGCATTTCTTGGCCGGAGCTTATTGGCGTAACCGGACGGTGTCGACTGATCCGGATTTTGGCCATGATCCGGCCAAGGATGGCTGCGGATTATTGTGGCTTGGCCCTGTTTTGCCGGCCACGGGCGATCATGTTCGTCGGCTCATGACGATTATTGAACCGATTTTTCAGCGTTATGGTTTTGATTGTCTGGCGACATTGAGCTTTGTGAACGCCCGAAGCCTTGCTGCTGTTCTGACCGTTATCTTTGATAAAACATCCGAGAGCGAACGTGCGTCTGCGACGGATTGCTATAATGCCTTGACCAAGGCGGTTATTGACGCGGGCTATCCGCCATATCGCGGTCATGCCCAATATATGGATAATCTGTATCAGGCAGAGTCTGTTTATTGGCAGACGATCCGGAAACTGAAATCATCCTTGGATCCGGACGGCATCTTAGCGCCAGGCCGCTACGGCGCATAAAGCTACAGTAACTTTCCATTTTGCCACTTTCCATTTTGCGGAATGACAGTACGTGACCTGTATTCAGGGCCGCGGTCAATGTTCTGCGCTTTCTATATATGGCCAATATATGAGGTACAAAAAATCAGGGGCGGCAAAAGCCGCCCCCGGACAGGTCAAATAAAAAATCAGGGGCGGCAAAAGCCGCCCCTGACCGGGAAATCTTAGGTGCCTTAGCTGTTAGGCCAGCTTGCGGCGACGAGCTGCTACACCACCCAGACCGAGCAGACCAAGGCCGAGAAGGCTCAGGGTTACAGGCTCTGGAACTTGAGCTACGTCGAGCTTACCGGAAACGTCGCTCTTGTGCTCGATGATCAAGCGGTATGTGGTGTTAGCCAGCAAACCACTAACCGTCGTGCTGAAGGTGTCGTTAACCGAGTAGCTGTCTGTACCGGCTTCGCCGACGAGACCAACGTTTTGGTTCAATTCAGCAGGGGTGAAGTCATGGATCAAAGCGTTTGTTTGTGCGTTACGAACGACCAAGGTCCAGTTGAACGAAGCGGTTGCAGTGCCGTAAGCGTCGTCGCTGAAAGTGAACAATTCACCGATAGCGTTGAAAGAAAGCGAGATATCACCAACGCCCGAACCGGTTGTGAATTCAATGGCGGTGAAGGTTGAGTTGGTACCAGCTTGGCTGCCGCCGCTGGAAGAAACCGGAGCGGTGTTCAGTTGTGTTTCTGCAACGGTCGAAGCAGAAGCACCGCCTGGGATCAACAAGCTGCCGGACAACAGAGCGTCGCCGCGAGCGAATTGGTTAGCGCTCCATGCACCAGCTGAAAGCTGGCTGAAGTCGTTTTGAGCAAGGCCGCCGCAAGCGCCAACGCAAGAAGCGATAACGTCTGTGGTGTTGCTTGCGCTTACACCAGGAACGCCGTCAAACGATGCGTTTGAACGTGTGGTGTTGCTGATGTTTGGGTTGGCGACGAACTGAGCACCGCTTGTGATGGTCAGGTTGCTGATTGCTAAGGTCGAGTAACCGATAACATCAGCTTGAGCTGGCATAGCAGCGACAGCGAAAGCAACGCTAGCTGCAACGCTGAGTGATTTAACTAATTTCATAATAACCTCCTGAAAACTCAAGATTTCCCTCAATGACCGATCAGACTGAGTAGTCCCCAAATGTCTTTTCGGTAGCTTCGAGGACATATATGCAGATGTCGTGCCAGTTTACATAAGTCATTATAAAACAATTACTTAGTGTGTTATTCCCTGGTTATCGTGCGTTAACACCTATTAAAAACTCCGGAACTGTAAAAAATACCGACAAGGCTTTGACAGTATGAGATAGTACTGTGTACCAAGTCGGGACAACATACGGTGGAATCGGTTTAAAAATTATAAATAACAAATAGTTAGTTGTATTTTCAGGGTATGTTTTTATGGAATCTGGGGATGTAAAGATTGCCGACAAGGTCTGAAGTTTAAGATTATATTACACACCGCTGCATCTTTCAGGCACTTCGTATGGCTTGGAGGAAGATCTATAGTGTGATAGCTACGCAACTCTAAAAAATAGACATTTGTCTTTATTGTTCACAACAGCTTAAGAGGATTTAAACGGCTTCCGGAGATAGTAGTGTCACGAAGGTATCGCAGTATGCGATCTGGTGAGTACGGAACACGTTGAAAGCTTATGGTTAGAGTATTCAAACATTATATTCCAAAACCTGTCTTTGCTTTGGGATTTGTCGAGATTGCCATTCTGGCTGTCAGCATTGGCCTTGGTCTTACTGTTCGCTTTAACCAACTGGGCTTTGAGCCGGGAAACTATGCGGTCTATTGGACCCAGATCCTGATCTTTGTCGTTGTATTCTATGTATCGATGCTGGCTGTCGGTCTTTATCAGACCGAAACTTGCCGGGATTTGCGCGTCACCCTGATCCGTTTGGGTATTAGCGCCATCCTCAGCCTGGTCATGATGGCGGTTGTCGCCTTCATTCTGCCAGATGTGCAAATCTGGAGCAGTATCTTTGCCTATGGGCTGGTATTTGCCATTATCGGCATCTTATCAAGCCGGGTCATCTTCGTTCAGGTCGCGGACCTCGAGGCCTTTAAGCGCCGGGTCCTTATTCTTGGGGCCGGCAAGCGGGCCAGCCGCCTTAAAGATATGGAAGAAAGTGAAGTCGGCCCGGCTTTCCGGGTTATCACCTATCTGAAGATGAGCGATAGTGAAGTAGAGGTGCCTGGGGCAAGCTCGTTTGAGGCGGTGAGCCCACTTGTAGAGTACGCCCAAAACTTAGAGATCGGCGAAATCGTAGTGGCGAGCGAAGAACGCCGCGGCACCTTGCCGGTCGAAGAGCTCCTGGCTTGTAAAATGGCCGGTATAAAGGTGACCGATGCCACAACCTTCATCGAACAGCATATCGGAGCCGTTGACCTGGAATCGATGAGCCCAAGCTGGCTTATCTTCTCGGATGGCTTTGTCGGCTCGACCCAGATTGATCTGCTGTTGAAGCGCGGCTTCGATGTCTTGACCAGTACGTTATTGCTGCTGTCCTCCTTACCGGTTCTTGCGATCGCCGCCATTGCGGTCAAAACGACCAGCCCCGGCCCGATTTTTTACCGTCAAGAACGGGTCGGGCAGGGCGGCAAGACGTTTTCGGTGATGAAATTTCGCAGTATGCGTAATGACGCCGAGAAGAACGGACCGCAATGGGCACAAAAGAACGATGCCCGGGTTACCCCGGTCGGAAAATTCCTGCGGTCTACCCGTATTGATGAAATTCCTCAAATTTTCAATGTGTTACGGGGCGATATGAGCTTTGTCGGTCCGCGCCCGGAACGCCCGGTCTTTGTCGAGGAGTTGGCCCGCGAAATCCCTTATTTTTCTGAACGCCACCGCGTAAAGCCGGGGATTACTGGCTGGGCCCAGATCAACTATCCCTATGGTGCCTCGGTCGAGGATGCCCGCCAAAAGCTTCAATACGACCTTTATTACATAAAGAACTATACGATCTTCTTGGATTTCATCGTTTTAATCCAAACTTTGCGCGTCGTTCTGTGGCCTGATGGCGTGCGTTAGGGTATGATCGTTAACCATAAAATTTTATTAGATATTAGGGGCGTGTTATTCAGATAGAAGTTGCCTTTGTGACCCATGCCGTAGCGGCGGTTGCCTATTTTTTCCTGTCCTTGTTGCTGATGGCAAGCTGGAGAAAAGGTGGCGCAGGCGCGTGGCTGATTGTGGCCAGCATCGGTATGACGCTTTGGGCGGCTGTCAACGCGCTTTCGTTCCACCTTCCTTATATCGCCAGTGTCGCCGGCTCCCTGAGCGAGACCATCCGGACCGCAGGCTGGATTTTGTTCCTAACGGCCTTATTGCGGTTGTTCTGGAAAGGCTATGATCGGCCTGACTACGATCGTCAAATGACCCTGATGACATTCAGCGTGCTGGCCACGTTGTTTGTGGTTGATCTTTTGGTCGCGGCCCAGAATCTGGGGCACATTGACTATAGCAGCATTATATCCCAAGCCGTTTTGCTTGCCCGCATGGCGGCGGCCATCCTGTGCGTGTTCCTGGTTGATAACCTTTACCGGAACACAGCTGCCAAGAACCGTTGGGGCATCCAGCTCCTGTGTTTGGGTTTGGGCGGCATTTTCCTCTATGACTTCTTCTTTTATGCCGATGCTGTTCTGTCCGGAAAATTCAGTTTAGCCCTTTACGAGGCGCGCGGTGCCATCAATGCCTTGGTCGTTCCGCTAATCGCCGTATCGGCCGCTCGAAATCCAAGCTGGAAGCTGGATGTCTTCGTGTCGCGTGGTGTGGTGATCCACACGGCGTCTTTGGTCGGGAGCGGCATCTATCTGTTGGTGATGGGGGCCGCTGGCTATTACCTCCGTGACCTTGGCGGGCGCTGGGGGACCTTGCTGCAAGTCAGCTTCTGGTTCGGCGCCGTCATGTTATTGGCGGTCATTCTGTTCTCGGGCCAGTTCCGGGGCAGGATGCGGGTTCTGATCAACAAGCATTTCTTTAACTATCGCTTTGATTACCGGGAAGAATGGCAGCGCTTTATCACGACGATGACGATGAGCGAAATGGCCTTTGGCCTGCAGGAACGCTCAATCCAGGCACTCGCCGACATTGTTGATAGTTCCGGCGGTATGCTGTGGCAGCGTGACGAAACAGGGCATTTTGTTCGTTCTGCTCGCCTCAATGCCAAAACCATGCACGAAGGGCAACTAAGCCCCACCGATCCGTTTTTGCAATTCATGGCCGAGCGCGCGTGGATTGTCGACATGGACGAAATGCCGGTCCGTCCGGATCTTTATAATGGTTGCGTCCCGCCGGAATGGCTGAAGGTGGACCCAACTGCTTGGCTGGTGTTGCCGCTTTTGCATCACCGCGAAGGGTTAATCGGCTTTGTCATATTGGAGCATCCGCGGGCACCACGAACGCTAAACTGGGAAGATCGGGACATCCTGAAGACCCTAGGTCGTCAAATAGCCAGTTATTTGGCCGAGCAATCATCCGAAAAAGCCCTGGCAGAGGCCCGCCAGTTTGACGAGTTCAACCGCAAATTCGCTTTTATTATGCATGATATCAAGAACTTGGCGAGCCAGCTGTCGTTGATTGTCAAGAATGCCGATAAACATGCCGGAAATCCTGAATTTCAGCGCGATATGATCCTGACGGTCCGCGATTCTGTCGAAAAAATGCACAGCCTTTTGACACGCTTGAACAGGTTGCGCGAAAGCGACCAGCGTAGTGATCTGGTCGCCGTCAACCTCCCGGAAATACTGACGAAAATGGTCGATACCCGATATAGGGGAAAGACTAACTTAACGTTTTCATGTCAGTCTGCTGACATAGACGTTCGTGCTGATGTCACCCAGCTGGAAACCGTGTTCGGACATTTGCTCCAGAACGCGTTCGAGGCTGTGGGTGACAAAGGACAAGTCAGTTTATCGCTAACCGAGCAGGATGGCTGGGTTGCGGTTGCGGTGGCCGATACCGGTCCGGGCATGGACGACGTTTTTGTGCGGGAGGAGTTGTTCAAACCGTTCCGAACAACCAAAGAAAGCGGATACGGCATTGGTGCCTATGAAGCACGCCAGATCGTCCGCATGTTTGGGGGACGGTTGGATGTTGAAAGCAAAGTGGGGCAAGGCACGGTCATGACCGTGCGTTTGCCTGTGGAGCGCGGGGTGTCCGCAGGGCACGACATAGATACCCCGGACATGGATACAAATGACCAGTCCTCGCAAGTGAAAGCGGAGGACGGTCATACGACAAGGAACGACCCCAAAGATGGACGAGATGGCTCGTCCGGCACGATGATAAGAACTGCGTGAGTGAAACGGAGACTTTAGGTTGTCGATGGTTCAGCCAAAACAAAAGTTGTTGATCGTTGAAGACGATGTGGGTTTGCAACGGCAATACCGCTGGAACTTCGAAAATTATGAAGTCTTTGTCGCAGGAACACGCGCCGAAGCTTTGGATATATTGCGCGCTGAAACCCCCCGTGTTGTTACCCTCGACCTCGGCTTGCCGCCGGATCCTGATGGGACCACCGAAGGGTTTGCGACTTTAGAAGAAATCATCCGTCTTGCGCCTGAAACCAAGGTGATCGTGGCGTCAGGCCATGGCGCGCGGGAAAGTGCGATCCGGGCGATTGCCTCCGGGGCTTATGACTTCTATCAAAAACCTGTCGATGCCGATGAATTAGGATTGATCGTCAAACGCGCCTTTCATGTTCAGGCGCTGGAAGCGGAAAACAAATTCCTGGCCGAACAACGTCAAGCCTCGTCCTTGAAAGGCATCATTACCGGCAGCCAGAAAATGGCCAAGGTCTGCGAGATGATTGAGCGTGTGGCACCGGCCGATGTCGCTGTCATGTTGCTTGGGGCCAGTGGGACCGGTAAAGAACTTTTGGCACGCGCGGTCCATGATTTGAGCAACCGTCGTTCTAAACCGTTTGTCGCCATTAACTGCGCGGCCATCCCTGAGAACCTTTTGGAATCCGAACTGTTCGGTTACGAAAAAGGGGCGTTTACGGGAGCCGTCAAACAAACCGTTGGTAAGATCGAGCTGGCCCAGGGCGGCACATTGTTCCTGGACGAAATCGGCGATATTCCGTTTCCGCTGCAAGTCAAATTATTACGCTTCTTACAGGAACGCGTGATCGAACGGATCGGCGGACGGCGCGAAATCCCCGTTGATGTGCGGATCGTGTGTGCGACCCACCAAAATTTGCAGCGCCTGATTGTTGAAAATCGGTTCCGGGAAGATTTGTATTATCGTCTGAGCGAGATCACCATCGACATCCCGTCTTTGAAAGAACGGGAAGGGGATCCAGCCCTGATCGCCCACCATTTCTTGAATAAATTTGCGCAAGAATTGCAACGTGGCGTCAAAGGGTTCACTCCGGACGCTTTGGCGGCTATTACGGCCCATGCTTGGCCAGGCAACGTGCGCGAACTTGAAAACCGAATGAAACGTGCCGTTATCATGGCCGAAGGCAATCGCCTGTCGGCCGCAGATATGGACCTCGACAAATTGGGCGAGCCGGTCATTTTGAATTTAAAACAGGTACGAGAAGAAGCCGACAGACGCGCCATTAAGAACGCCCTGGCAACGGCTGACGGAAATATTTCGCAAGCGGCGAAGTTACTGGGGATCAGCAGACCTACTTTTTACGATTTGTTGAAACAGCATAACATACAAATTTGATAGTTAGTCTAGTACGCTACACATCGCTCTCATTCTGGAGACCACAAATGGTGACGACGACTTCGAAAATTCAACGCAGCATGAAGGCAAGCCTCTTGGCTGCGGTAGCCGGAACGGCTCTTTCTTTTGCTGTGCTTCCTGCTGGACCGGTTGAAGCCGCCCGTCCGGTTTCTGAAAAATCGCTGAGCCACATGGATGCTGGCCGCAAGCATATCGATAAACGCAACTGGAACGCTGCCGTCATCGAATTGAAAAATGCCTTGCAAGCTGATCCAAATAACGTTGATGCGCGTTTGATGCTGGGTGAGGTTTATATCAAGCAACGCAACGGTGTAGCGGCAGAAAAAGAGTTTAATGCGGCGATCGATCGTGGCGCCAAGAAGCAAGATGTCGTGCTGCGTATGGCCGATGCTTATTTGCTACAACGAAAGTTCCAAGAAGCATTGGATCTTGTGAAAATAGCTGGCCTTCCGAAAGAACGGCGCTATGAGGGTTATTTGCTCCATGGCACGGCCTATCTTGGTCTGCGTCAGACCGAGGAAGCCGTCAAAGCTTATAGCGAAGCTGAAAAGCTGAACCCGACAGATTCTGGTGCAAAAATCGGTCTTAGCCGGTTGGCAATTATCAATCGCGATTTCGATACAGCAACCAGCAAAGTCGACGCCGCGCTCAAAGCTGACCCGAGGAACATTGAAGCGTTGTTGATCAAAGGCGAATTGGCTCGTTTGAAGAACGATTTCAAACAATCTTTCGTTAATTTTGATGCGGCTGTCGGTATCGAAGCCGATAACATGGGCGCCCTTTTGGGACGCGCGGCATCGTTGGTCGAACTGCAGCGTTTTGATGAAGCCAAACGCGATTTGGATTTGATCTTCAAGCGTATCCCGAACCATCCTATGGCGCATTATCTTGCCGCACGGATTGCCTGGCAAAATCGTGATTTGGCTAAGGCGAGCGAGCATTTGCAAGCAACTGGTGGGGCGCTTGATAACTTCCCGCCGGCCGTGTTCTTGAATGGTGTCGTGAATTACGCCAATAACAATCTGGAACAAGCAGCTTTCCATCTGTCGCGCTTGGTTGAAGTGGCGCCGGATCACGTCCAAGCGCGTCGCTTGTTGGCCATGACGTTGCTGCGCCAGGGCGACCCGAAACAAGCGGTCAGTACGTTGCAGCCGATCATCGACAGCAACAAAGCCGATGCTCAGATCAATTCCGTTATGGGCTACGCTTTGATGCAATCGGGCGAACTCGATAAAGCATCTGACTTTTTTGATAAAGCCGTTCAAGCCGATCCTGAAACCAGCGGTAACTGGACACGCCTGGCTGTAAGTAAGCTGGCTCTTGGCGACACCGAAGAAGCCGAAGGCGATCTTGAAAAGGTTTTGGCAAAAGATCCAAAAGCTTTGCAACCAGCGATCATTTTGACCATGCTTCACTTGCGTGAAGGCCGCAGCGCCAAGGCGCTCGACATGATCAAAAAGATCAAAGCCAATCATCCTGAAAATCCGGTCGGGTCTTATCTGGAAGGTGAGGTTTACCTGAAGGACAACAAGACCGCGGAAGCACGTCGTGCGTTTGAAGCCGCTCAAAAAATCAATGACAAAAACTTTGCGCCAAGCCTGAAGCTTGCTCAAATCGATGTCAGCGAAGGTAAGTTGGATGCGGCAGAAAAGCGTTATACAAGCCTGCTGGCCAAAAACAAAAAGCATGTTCCGTCATTGGTCGGTTTGGCTGATCTTGATATCCGCCGTGGCAACGTTCCCAAAGCCGTCACTTGGCTTGAACAGGCTGCAGACGCTGACGCCAACAATATGAATGTTCGTTTGCAATTGATCAGCTTGCATATGGATCAACGGCAAATGGAAAAAGCGGAAGCCGTTGCCAATCGCTTGACTCAACGCTTCAGCAACGAACCCGTGGCTTACGAAGCCCTGGGTAAAGTTCAAATGGCACGCGGCGATATTCCAAATGCTTTAGCCAGCTATGAACGTATGGTGGCGTTGCGCCCGGAAGTGTCAACGTCTCACCAACTTTTGGCGAACGCTGAATTGGCCAACAAGAACACCGGCAATGCAATCCGTAGCTTGGAAACAGGCTTGGGTTATGCGCCGGCGGGTGCAGACTTTGAACGCGAATTGCCGCAATTGGGATCGGCTGCGTCGATCTTGTCGCAATTGGCTGAAATCGAAACCAAAGAGAAGAAATTTAAATCTGCTTTGGCGCGGGCCGATGAAATCGCGAAGCGTTACCCGAAATCTCCTGCTGGTGAAATCACCAAGGCAAACATATTGCTGGAAAAAGGCGACTTTGGACCGGCCTTAAAAGTATACGAGTCGATGGCTGCAGCCAACAAGGGCGGTGCCCAAGTGGCGATCAACCGTTATCGTGCTGAAAAAGGTCTTGGCGACGGCGCAAAAGCTTTGGCCAATCTCTCGGCTTGGGTTGATAAGAACCCGAAAGAAGCGGTTGCCCGTAATGTGCTTGCGAGTGCCTATATTGAAGCCAATCAAACTGATAAAGCCATTGGCCAATACGAGATTTTGCACAAAGCTGCACCGAAAGATCCGTTGATCCTGAACAACCTGGCTTGGCTCTACAGCCAAAAGAAAGATCCAAAAGCTGAAACCTTGGCGGCTGAAGCCCATAAGCTTGCACCACAATCCCCGGAAATTCTGGATACCTACGCCTGGATCTTGGTGCAAAAAGGCGCTGTTGATAAAGGTCTTGATTTGTTAAAGAAGGCTGTGGTGATGCGGCCAGGTTCGCCTGAAATTCGCTATCACTTGGCGGTTGCTTTGTCCAAAGCCGGTCAAGCTGCCGAAGCGCGTCGTGAACTTCAAGATTTGATGGCGCTCGGTGTTTCGTTCTCGGAAGAAAAAGAGGCGCGGGCCTTGCTTGGCACATTGACCAAGAAATAACGATCAGAACAACACAAATAAATGGCCCGGTGATTATATAATCGCCGGGCCATTTTCTTTGGAAGCGGTTAAATACTTTATTCTGTGCCGGCTGTTTCCAGCTTTTCAACCAACACTTTGTCGATCCGGCGCCCATCCATATCGACGACTTCAAAGCGGAAATCCGACGCTATGAAATATTCACCTGCCGTTGGCAGATGCCCGATTTTATGCAGCATGTAACCGGCCAATGTGCGGAAGCTTCCTTCATCACGTAAGCCTTTCAGGCCAACATGATCTTCAAATTCATCAATCGGCAACATACCGTCCACCAACCATGATGTGGCGTTACGATCCGTAATCAAGGGCTCGTGAATTTCTCCACGCTCCGGCAAATCGCCGGTAATTGCTTCAAGAATATCCGTGACCGTGACAAGTCCTTCGGTCGCGCCATATTCATCAACCACAACCGCCATATGCAGCCCACTTTTGCGGAAGCTTTCCAGCAATTGAAAGATTGACGTGGTGTCCGGTACGATTTGAGCCGGAGTCATGATCGCGGCAAGCTTAATTGTTTTGTTATCCAAAACGGCTTGAAGCAAATCTTTTGCCCGGACCGTGCCGACGGCATGGTCGATCGATCCATCACAAACAAGGAGGCGTGAAAAGCGATGATCGGCCAACGCTTGGGCTGTTGCATCGCGTTCTGCATTTTGATCAATCCAGGCGATTTCAGACCGGGGCGTCATAATGGCCGCAACATTTCTGTCAGCCAACCGCAATACGCCTTCAATCATTTTGCGCTCTTCCGGTTCAAAAATTCCGGATTGCGTCCCCTCGGCAATCAGCAGTTTAATTTCTTCTTCTGTGACACTGGATTCTTCGGTTTTATGAAGACCAAGAAGTTTCAACACTTTCTCGGTTGAACTCCGTAACACCCAAACTGCTGGTGCGGCAAAACGCGACAACCCATTCATTGGCCGTGCAATCAGAACAGCTATTTTTTCGGGGTTGGCGAGAGCAATTCTTTTAGGTACCAGTTCACCAACAACCAAAGAAAGATAGGTGATCGAGACCACGACAACCCCCATGGCAATGGTTTCGCCATTCGGGGCAAAAATGGGCATTGTGTTCAGCCAGTT
>JBBCIP010000223.1:0-6667 GCA_037189785.1 Alphaproteobacteria bacterium | reverse complement strand
GCGAAATCGGCGTCCCAGGCGGCGGATAGGCGTCAAGCAAAGCATAGACCGGCTCCATATGCTGAGGCCACATACTATGGCCGTACATTTGGTAAAGACCGGCAACAATGGCCCGTGCCTCGCCAGCATCAATCGTGCAGGCATCAATCGTGCTGGCATCAATCGCATCGTGCTTTTCTTGGTCGATCCTCAGCAGAGTTAGGATCAGATGGACAATATTAGGACCGCCGGCGGCCTCGATAACCTCAGGCGCTCGGAAATCGGGCTGCGCATAAGGAATTTGACGATAATCGAGTGGTTGATAACCGGCCCGTCTGTATAACTTCAATCGCTCCAATCGCTCTGCGTTGCCGTCTTCGGGTAACTCAATCTCGGCTATGAGAACGATTGGCGTATCCGCCGGTAACCCCGCCTCCTGCAACGCGTCACGCACCGCCTGAATTGGGTATGGAAGCAATTTAGGCGCTACAGACTGCCCCATATAGTTATCCAAAACACGAATATGCGACAAATGAACCACTGCCGGACGGCCATGATTCCGGATTCCGTCGATATCCAAAATGGCGCAATGATCGACAACACCGGCAACCGCGCCGTTTGTGTCTCCCAAAACAACAATCTCATAAAGAAAGGCATAGCCGTTTTTGGGCTGCGCGGGCGTCCAGCTTAGCCGATCACGGATAACATCAAAGGTTTCCATTTCACCGCGACTGCCGAAATAACTGTTTAGGGCGTCATAGGCCCTCATCATCCAGGGGTGATCGGCGCTGCGAATTTGGTACGGCGTCAGGTTAACCTGCATTGTAGTTTTCACCTTATCTCTTGTTCTTTGTTTCAGCCATTCCGGTAGCAATTCTATAAATTAGGACACACACGCGGCCATTCTTCTATAACAGCAAAAATATACAGCATAATTATGACCTTATCGTGCCTCCTCGTCGCTGACTTGTGTCAGATTATTTTACAACATAAATATGGTTAATAAAAAAATACACCTAATTACATACACATAAAAGATGGCATTAATATTGCTTATTCCTTTATGCAGTATTCAATATTGAATAATTGAGGTGATGTAATGTTTAAAAAAATCGGCAAAACAATAATGCTTGCGGCGGTACCATTTATGATCGCAACAGGCAATGCGCATGCCGTCATGGGCAACTTTACGATAGACTTTAGCTATAGCAATCTTCATACAAGCGACGGATCGACGGGACCTAGCTCTGTCACCGGACACTTTCAATTCACCGCTATGACACCGACTAGCGCTGCGGGTTGGTATTATCTTAATCTAAACAACTATTCGGCTGAAATCGACGGCGTGGCGGCTTTGCTTGATCCAGGCAATAATACCGCCCGAATTTTCGTTGAAGACAATGGAAATATCAGCATCTTCGATTATCGCTCATGGGATACAAGCTTTGGCGATGGCGACTTCCAGTTCACTTTTTTCGGAAACAATATCGTCAGCTGGATTTCTGACGATAGTCCAGCTTGCTCCAACACAGTCAATGGTCTTCGCTATCAACTGGATGGCGTCCGCTATGATACCTGCGGCGGTGTTGAGATCAGCTACGAACACCAAATGATCCCAATAAAGCCGTCCGCGAACCCCCTTGCACCAGCACCGACCCCGGCAGATTTCCCTACTCCTACGGAAGTCCCGGCTCCTGCTGGTTTAGCTTTGTTGGGATTAGGCCTACTGGGCTGCCTGCAAACACGTCGTATGCGTAAAGCTGCTTAATTACATCTTATAAAATACAAAAACGGCGGCTGAAATAGCCGCCGTTATCGTTTCGACAAGAAACTTTATGGCCTAGAACGGGATCTCATCATCCAGATCGGCACCGCCGCCAGCTGGGGCTTTCCCGCCATAGGAGCCGCCGCCGCTGCCGCTGCCACCACCATAACTGTCACCGCCATAGCCGCCATCATTGCCACTCATACCGCCACCGCCTTCACCACGGCCGTCCAGCATCGTCAATTCGCCGCGGAAGCGCGGGATGACGATTTCTGTGGTATAGCGCTCGGCTCCGGCCTGATCGGTCCATTTGCGGGTCTGTAATTGGCCTTCGAGATAGATTTTGGAGCCCTTACGCAAGTATTGCTCGGCCACCTTGGCTAGATTCTCGTTGAACACCACAACACGGTGCCATTCGGTGCGCTCCTTACGCTCGCCCGAGGCACGATCGCGCCAGGTTTCCGAGGTCGCCACACTGAGGTTGACGATCGCGGCCCCATCCTGGGTGCGGCGGACTTCCGGGTCGCGTCCCAGATTACCGACAAGAATAACTTTATTGACGCTCCCAGCCATGTGCTTTGCTTCCTCTCATTAATCGATCATCCTGCCCAAGCGGACCTTGGGGAAAGATTGGCACCTTAGCCAAAAGCCCACTGTTCCGCCAGCTCTAAACCCCAGCTTTAAACCCAGCCTCACTGTCATCTAAACGTCTCTACCCCGCGCCCGGGAATCGCATATAAGGGACGAGCTTTCTGTACTCTTGACAGATTAGAACAAAAATAGAACATTGCGCAAGGGATATCGCGGCTCTTGAATAGCACGATCCCCACCCAATGTTAGCGCGTCAGTAGGTATATTAGGATCGGACATGCTCAAAACCATCTCTATTCGCGGCGCCCGTGAACATAATTTGAAAAATGTGGATGTGGATATCCCCCGCGATAAGTTGGTGGTCATTACCGGTCTTTCCGGTTCCGGCAAATCCTCCCTCGCTTTCGACACGATTTATGCCGAGGGCCAGCGCCGTTATGTGGAGAGCCTGTCGGCTTATGCACGCCAGTTCCTGGAACTGATGCAAAAGCCCGATGTGGATCATATCGAGGGGCTATCTCCGGCCATTTCCATCGAGCAAAAGACCACATCGCGTAACCCGCGGTCGACCGTCGGCACGGTGACCGAAGTTTATGACTATATGCGGTTGCTATTCGCCCGGGTCGGCGTGCCCTATTCACCGGCCACCGGACTTCCGATCGAAAGCCAGACCGTGAGCCAGATGGTCGACCGGGTCATGGCCTTGGCCGACGGCACCCGGTTCTATCTGCTTGCCCCGATCGTGCGCGGTCGCAAGGGTGAATACCGCAAAGAATTTGCCGATCTTTTGAAACGCGGCTTCCAGCGCATCAAAGTCGATGGCGAATTTTACGATCTGGATACACCGCCGACCCTCGATAAAAAATTCAAACACGATATCGAAGTGGTGGTCGACCGCCTGGTCGTCAAAAAAGGGATCGAAACTCGCCTGGCCGACAGTTTGGAAACGGCGTTGTCCTTGGCCGAAGGCTTGGCCATGGCTGAACTGGCAGACCAAAAAACCAAGAAAGGCGACCCTGAACGTCTGCTGTTTTCGGAAAAATTCGCCTGCCCCGTATCTGGGTTCACCATCGAAGAAATCGAGCCACGACTGTTTTCCTTCAACAACCCGCACGGGGCATGTCCGTCCTGCGATGGTTTGGGCGTGTTGTTATACTTCGATCCCGATCTGGTCGTACCGGATGGCACGAAATCACTCCGCGATGGCGCCATCGAGCCATGGGCCAAAACCATGTCGCCGATGTATATGCAAACCTTGGAAAGCCTGGCCCGCAGCTGCAAATTCTCGATGACCGCAGCGTGGGACGAGCTGCCGAAAAAGACCAAGGAATTGATCCTTTACGGCTCCGGCGAACAAGAAATCAACATGACGTATAAGGATGATCGCCGCAGTTACTCGGTCAAAAAACCATTTGAAGGTGTGATCAACAATATCGACCGGCGCTGGCGCGAAACCGACTCCACCTGGATGCGCGAGGAATTGACGCGCTTTCAATCCGAAGCGCCGTGCGATGACTGTCGTGGCAAACGCCTCAAGCCTGAAGCCTTGGCGGTCAAGATCGCCGACCACGACATCAGCCAAGTGACGAACAAATCGATCGGCGAAGCCTTGGCCTGGTTCAAAGGGTTGACCACCAAACTCAAAGCCAAGGATCGCGAAATCGCCGCCCGCATTTTGAAAGAAATCGTCGAGCGCTTGGGCTTCCTCAACAATGTCGGCCTTGATTACCTTAATCTGGCCCGCAACTCCGGCACGTTGTCGGGCGGGGAAAGCCAACGCATTCGCTTGGCGTCACAAATCGGATCGGGGTTGACCGGCGTTTTATATGTTCTGGATGAACCATCCATCGGCTTGCATCAACGCGACAACGACCGCCTGCTGGAAACGCTGAAAAACCTGCGTGACATGGGTAATACCGTGCTCGTTGTCGAGCATGACGAAGATGCCATTCTTACCGCCGACCATGTGATCGACATGGGCCCCGGCGCCGGTGAACACGGCGGCAAAATCGTCGCCGAAGGCACACCGGCGCAAGTCATGAAAAATGCAAAGTCGCTGACCGGGCAATATCTGACCGGCAAACGCAGCATTCCCTTACCGGCCGAGCGCCGCCCCGGTCAGTATGCCGGCAAAACGCTCAAAACCATTACGATCAAGGGTGCGCGTGAAAATAATCTGAAGGATGTTACGGCCGCCATCCCGCTCGGCACCTTTACCTGTGTCACCGGTGTCTCCGGATCGGGCAAGTCATCGCTGGTCATCGATACGCTTTACAAAGGCGCATCACGGCGCTTGCTGAATAGCCGCGAAGTGCCGGGCGAGCACGATGACATCAAGGGGCTCGAATTCGTTGATAAGGTAATCGATATCGACCAATCGCCGATCGGCCGCACACCACGGTCAAACCCCGCGACCTATACCGGTGCGTTTACACCGATCCGCGAATGGTTTGCCGGTCTGCCGGAATCACAAACCCGTGGTTATAAGCCGGGCCGCTTTTCATTCAACGTCAAAGGCGGCCGCTGTGAGGCCTGCCAAGGCGACGGCGTGATCAAAATCGAGATGCACTTCCTGCCCGATGTCTATGTCCAGTGTGATAGCTGCGGCGGCAAGCGCTACAACCGCGAAACCTTGGAAGTGTTGTTCAAGGGCAAATCCATCGCCGACGTTTTGGATATGACCGTTGAGGAAGGCGTGCAGTTTTTCAAAGCCGTTCCCGCCGTGCGCGACAAATTGGATATGTTGCAAAAAGTCGGGCTGACGTATGTAAAAATCGGCCAGTCGGCCACGACCTTATCGGGTGGCGAAGCACAGCGGGTCAAGCTCGCCAAAGAACTGTCGCGGCGGTCGACCGGGCGCACGCTTTATATTCTGGATGAACCGACCACCGGCCTCCATTTCGAAGATGTCCGTAAACTGCTTGAAGTGCTGCAAGCTTTGGTCGATCAAGGCAATACCGTCGTCGTGATCGAACATAACCTCGAAGTCATCAAAATTGCCGACTGGATCATCGACCTTGGCCCCGAAGGCGGCAATGGCGGCGGCGAAATTGTCGCTGTCGGCACACCGGAGGAGGTCTCTAAATCCAAACGAAGCTACACGGCAAAATATCTTGCCCCTTACCTGAAAGCAAAAAGATCAGCCGCTGAATGAGGAGATAAGCAATGGCCTATGTTGATGGATTTGTTCTCGCTGTCCCAACTGCAAACAAAGAAGCCTTCACGGCTCTGGCACAAACGACAGCTAAGATTTTTGTCGAGCATGGTGCGATCCAAGTGGTCGAATGCTGGGGTGATGATGTTCCCGATGGAACACTGACTGATTTCAAAAGGGCGGTAAAAGCCGAAAGCAATGAAACAGTTTTGTTTTCCTGGATTTGGTGGCCGTCCAAAGAAGCCCGAGATGCCGGCAATGATAAGGTCATGAACGACCCGCGCCTGCAGGGCGAGGGTATGGAAATGCCGTTTGATGGCAAGCGCATGATCTTCGGCGGCTTCGTGCCGATCGTCGATCACCGCGGTTAACGAAACTTTCAGCGTAATTGCCGCATCACGCTTTCCGCCGTCCAACTGCCGAAGACGGTGATGGCAACACCGCTTGTTGCAAGGGCGCGGGCGGTCCAGGTGTTGCAGGTGTTGAACATATGAAAGCGCCCCGTGGCAGCGTAGAATATACTATCGCCGTATAATCCCGGCCCCAGAGTATACGGGGCTTCAGAACGGTCGATACTATCATCGATATAGCCGGTTAACGCCTTAAGGGCCGCCGTTGTCATAGGGATGGTGACAATCTCGGCCGCGCTGAACTCGGTCGCCGGTGGATTGTCAAAGCCGACCACGTGAAGAACGCCTGCGCTCGGCCACAGCGCCGCTTTTAACGCCAACCAAACGCCAGGATCCGTGGCCATGTAAGACCCGCGATCGCCCCAGCCGAATTTGAGATAAACCGCCGTCTCGAATCTTTCTTTTTCTGGAATAAGGTGGTCAGGGATATCGCCACGCCGCAACACAATATCGGTGTGCCAGCCGTTGCTGTAAACATAAGCCGTGGCCGTTTTCGGCCCATCCTGAAGAACTGACGGCTTTGGCGCGCAGTTGGCCAGCAGTGCCAATAGTAAAATGCCGCATAATCGCATCATCGGCAGCAAACGGGTCATGACCGTAATCATCCCATACCTAAGCTACACTTGTCCTTTATGCATCATGCTATAGACTTATGATCAGTGAAAATACCCCTAATCACCCATAGTTGACCTTTGACCATAACGCGGCCCTTTACCCCAGCCCCGTGCCGCGCTATTCAACACGGATTGTGTGGAAAAGGATCAAGCC
>JBBCIP010000222.1:0-9932 GCA_037189785.1 Alphaproteobacteria bacterium | reverse complement strand
TATCCGGTGGCGCCCCCCGGGGTAGCAGTGGCGGACCGGCCGGTGCGTCATCAGGAGCCAATGCGGTCTCAAACGGCGGCGGCACCAGCGCGGCGTTGCGCGACCCAAGCCCTGCTTATAATCAAGCGCCGCGTATTGACGCGCGGGCGGCGACACAAGCGCTGCCGTCACCACAATCTTTTACCGATATGGTGGCGTGGTTTGAAGCCCGCAAGGAAGCCACGATCGCCCATCATCTGACGGTTAATGTCCATCTGGTCCGCTATCAGGTCGGACAGATTGAAATCCGCTTGCGCCCGGAAGCACCGGGAGATCTGTTGAATCGCGTGTCGGCGCGCTTACGCGAATGGACCGGACGGCCATGGGTCGTCACCGTATCGCGGGAGGACGGCGAATCCAGTCTGCGCGAAAAAGCGCTCGACCACAAAGCGAAGTTGCGCCTTGAAGCCGAAGCGCATCCGTTGGTGAAAGAAATTCTGACGCTGTTCCCCGGCGCCGACATCACCGACATTCGTTTGCGCGAAGAAAACAGCGAAGCCGAACCGCAATTCATTCCCGAACCGCATGATGCGGAAGAATTCGGGTTGGACGATTGAGTAACAATGGAAAGCCGTCATGAAAAATCTTAGCCAAATTCTGAAACAGGCGCAGGACATGCAGGAACGCATGCAAACCATGCAAGCCGAATTGGAACGCGCCGAAGTCAGCGGCAGCGCCGGGGGCGGTCTTGTGACCGTCACCATGAACGGCAAAGGCGCCCTGCTCGGCATCAAGATCGATCCATCTTTGCTGACGCCCGCTGAAGTGGAAGTGGTGGAAGATCTGATCAAAGCCGCCCATGCCGACGCCAAGGGCAAGGCCGAAAGCCACATGTCCGAGCATATGTCGAAATTGACAGGCGGCTTGCCGTTGCCGCCCGGTTTTAAATTACCGTTTTAGACCGTGTTGCGCATGGTCTGATAAAATGGCGCACGGCAATGAAATTGAAACCCTGATCAAGCTGTTGTCCAAGTTACCAGGACTTGGGCCGCGATCAGCGCGTCGTGCCGTGTTGCAAATGATCAAGAAAAAAGAAAGTCTGATGCTGCCGTTGGCCACCGCCATCGAACAGGCGGCGGAGCATGTCAACCCGTGTCACATCTGCGGCAATTTGGATACCCGCGATCCATGCCATATCTGCAGCGACGGACGACGCGACCGCACAGCCATTTGCGTGATCGAAGATGTCAGCGATTTATGGGCGCTGGAACGGGCCGGCGCGTTCCGTGGTCTTTATCATGTACTGGGTGGCACATTGTCGGCTCTCGATGGTATCGGCCCCGATGATTTAAACATTCTGGGCCTATTGCGCCGCCTGGAATCAGGCCATGTGCGCGAAGTGATTTTCGCTACCAACGCCACCGTCGACGGCCAAACCACGGCCCATTATCTGATGGATAAGCTGACGCCCTATCACGTCACCGTATCGCAACTGGCCCATGGCGTGCCGGTCGGCGGCGAGTTGGATTATTTGGATGAAGGCACGTTGTCCGCCGCACTCAGAAGCCGCCGCCCGTTTTAAGGTATTGCTGTTTAAGTTATTGCTGTAGGCCAATGGCTTTCGCGGCTTCGTCGGAGGGGCCTTCTAATTGCAATTCCTCGATCCGTTCGGCCCGATTGGCAATTTTACCGGATGAAATCGTAATCTCGGTCACGTCTTTTTGTGCCTGGGCAAAATGGGTGTTGAGGTTATCAACGCGTTTTCCCAACCGCCCGACATCGCTCATCAACAAACCGACTTCGCGCTGAATGACATGGGCTTGTTCGCGCATCCGGGCATCCTTCAACACTGCGCGCACCGTGTTCAGCGTGGCCATCAGAGTTGTGGGTGAGACGATCCACACCCGCGCGGCATAAGACTTTTCGAGAATACCCGGGAAGTTCGCGTGGATTTCAGCGTAAATCGCTTCGCTTGGAAGAAACATCAGAGCTGATTCCGCAGTCTCGCCATCGATGATGTAGCGATCGGCAATGGCGGTCACATGTTTTTGCACGTCGACCGCAAATTGTCGCGACGCGGCGACCCGGGCCGTATCGTCGCTTGCCGCCCGCAACAGATGATAACTTTCCAGCGGAAATTTTGAGTCGATCACGATGGAGCCCGGCGGATTGGGCAAATGCACCAAACAGTCGGCACGGCGGCCATTGCTGAGTGACGCTTGAAACGCATAGGCCGATGGCGGCAAGGCATTTTGCACAATCGCATTCAATTGGATTTCACCGAAAGCGCCACGTGCTTGCTTATTGGCCAGAATATCCTGAAGCCCGACCACCTGGCCCGACAACTCGGACATATGTTTTTGCGCCTCATCGATGATGGTCAACCGCGTTTGCAAATCACCGATGGTTTTGGCCGTGGTGGTCGCCGATTTTTCCAAGCTTTCGCCGACCCGCATCGTCACCGTATCAAGACGCGTATCCAAGGTCTTGGCCAACTCCGCCGTCGACCGCGCCTGACTTTCCGCAAGCTGGGTCAACCGCCCCATCATCTCGCGATTGGCGGCTTCGAGTGATTGGGTCAGGTGTGACAACTGTTCCACCCGCATGCGATCCTCGCTGCGGGCACGATCGCCTTTGACCCATAACATTAGGAGAATAACTGCCAAGATCGCCACGGCGGCAGCCGCAATGACCACAATTTCCGTATCCATACCGCTCATGCCCACTGAGTTACCTTATGCCGTGACGCCGATGGCGAGTGACGCTTGACGATCATGGCCATGCATATTACCTAGACTATCAAGACCGCATTGGAAATGATTATGGCCATTCTTCCTATTTTACACGCCCCGGACCCCCGGCTGAAAGTGATCTCGGATCCTGTGGAGACCGTGACCGACGATTTGCGCCGCTTCATGGACGACATGCTGGACACCATGTATGACGCCCCCGGCATCGGCCTCGCCGCCATTCAGGTCGGTGTGCCGAAGCGCATTCTGGTGTTGGATGTGGCGGCAGAGGGCGAACCCAAAAATCCGCAATATTTCATCAATCCGGACATCATCTGGTCGTCTGAGGACTATTCATCCTGGAATGAGGGCTGTTTGTCGGTGCCCGAACAATATGCCGATGTTGAGCGCCCGGCCGAGGTCAAGGTCCGCTATCTGGATTACAACGGCACCCAGCAGGAGCTTCACGCCACCGGCCTGTTGGCGACCTGTTTGCAGCATGAAATGGATCATTTGAACGGTATTCTGTTCATTGACCACTTGTCTCGCCTGAAACGGGATATGGTGCTGCGTAAGCTGAAACGCGTATTAAGGGCGTAACGGGCATGACCCGGCTTCGCCTGGCCTTTATGGGCACGCCGGACTTTGCCGTGCCGACGCTCCAAGCTTTGCGGGCGGCCGGCCATGATGTGGTCGCGGTCTATTCGCAACCCCCGCGCCCTGCCGGTCGCGGTCAAAAACCACGGCCGTCGCCGGTCGCGGAGGCGGCGGACGCGGCGGGGATCCCGGTGTACACCCCATTGTCCCTAAAAAATGCTGAAGACGTCGCGCAGTTTCAATCACTTAACCTTGATGCGGCGGTCGTTGTCGCCTATGGCCTGATTTTGCCGAAAGCCATTCTCGACGCGCCGCGGTTGGGCTGTGTCAATGTTCATGCCTCGTTACTGCCGCGTTGGCGTGGGGCCGCCCCTATTCACCGGGCGATCATGGCCGGGGATGCCGAAACCGGCGTCACCATCATGGCTATGGCCGAGGGGCTGGATACCGGCCCGATGATCCTGATCGGCAAAACCCCGATCGGGGATCACGACACCACAGCCATGCTGCATGATCGCTTGGCCGCCATGGGCGCCGCGTTGATCGCGCCTGCCCTGGCCGGGCTTGATGACGGCAGCTTGACCCTGATCGACCAGCCCGCCGATGGCGTGACCTACGCCAAGAAAATCGACAAGGCGGAAGCGCGGATCGATTGGACCGCACCAGCGGCAACCGTACTAAGGCAGATTCACGGACTGTCCCCGTTCCCCGGCGCCTGGTTCACCTTGGATGGCGTTCGGATCAAATTGCTCAACGGAGAATTGCGGGACGGCCAGGGCCAACCCGGTACCGTGATCGACAGCTCTCTTGTGGCCGCCTGCGGCGGGAATTCTCTTGTAGTCGCCTGCGGCGACGGGGAGGCCATAGCCGCCACCCGCCTGCAACGGGAAGGCAAAGGACCATTGGCGGTCACAGATTTCCTGCGCGGTTGCCCGATCCACCCCGGCACCGTCCTTAGCTAATACGGGCCCAGAACCATGCCGCGCTATAAACTTCTGATCGAATATGACGGCAGCGGCTATGTCGGCTGGCAGGCCCAGGCCAACGGCCCGAGTATTCAATCAGCCATCGAAACCGCCATCCTGTCGTTCTGTGGCCAACAGGTTCGCATCACCGCCGCCGGGCGGACCGATGCCGGAGTCCATGCGCTGGGAATGGTCGCTCATGTGGATTTGGACAAAGACTGGCCACGCGAACGGGTCGAAGGCGCCTTGAATTACTATTTGCGCGGCAAAAGCATCGCCATATTGGGGGCGGAGCGCGTCAGCACCGATTTTCATGCCCGGTTTTCAGCGCTCCGTCGCCATTACCTGTACCGGATCATCAATCGCCGTGGGCCGCTCGCCCTGGACCAAGGCCGGGCCTGGCAGCTTGGCCAAGCGCTGGATGCCGAGGCCATGCATGCCGCCGCCCAACGGCTGGTCGGCCAGCACGATTTCACCACCTTTCGCGATAAACAATGCCAGGCCAAATCACCGGTCAAAACCGTCGATAGCTTGGTCGTCGACCGTGAGGGCAACGAAATTTTCATCCACGCCTCGGCCCGCTCGTTCCTCCATCATCAGGTCCGGGCGATCGTTGGGACGCTGAAACGGGTTGGTGAGGGAGCGTGGGATGCTGACGATGTGACACGCGCGCTCGAAGCCCGAGACCGCGCCGCTTGCGGCCCGACCGCACCGCCGGACGGTCTCTATTTCGTGGCGGCCGATTATTAATGCTTTAGCGGCGGCGCTGCCGGGACAGGATAAAGAACAGACCGGCGATCGCCGCCAGTAACACCCAGGCCGGGCACGCCAATATGGTCACGATGCCCGGGTCCCACAGCGGGCGCCAGATTTTCCCGGTGACCAGATCTTCGCTTTGGATGTAACTGGTAAGATGTAGATTCTGCCAAATCCCGCCCAGACTGAGCGCCTTGTAGGCTCCGGTTTCCATATACATCAACAGCTCGGCGCCCAACACGGAAATCGCCAAGCATAAGAAAATCCAGCCCAAAATGCGCTTACCCATGGCTTTTGAAGCCCCTCCTCCACGCGGCCCACGCTTCATGACCCGGCTCATTTTTTGGCCCAGGACCACTATCGCAGTTCTAATCAGCTTAGCCGAAATCTATTTCTTTCAAAAGCTTTGCTGATTGTGGCCAGCGGCCTTGCGTCTTGGCGCTGTTTGAGTATAGTGCCCCGGTCCAACCGGCTCAGGCCGCGCCAGGACACTGCGGAGGGGTGGCCGAGTGGTTTAAGGCGCACGCCTGGAAAGTGTGTGGGGGTGCAAGCCCCTCGTGAGTTCGAATCTCATCCCCTCCGCCATTTCAGTCCCTGAATGAGAATGCGAAGATAAACCGCACTCCTAGAGGATTACCAAGCCGGGACCTGCCCACCATCATCAAATCACGCCTTTGGAAAGTTTGACTTGTTGGGGAAACGCGTGGGGGTGTTGTCGTGATTTTCCGTCTAGGGCCGGTAGACCAACATCCTCATGGCATGTTTAAAAAAATAGCCCCGCCACTGATTTGGTGGCGAGGCATTGCATTTTCAGCGATAAAAAGTGATCAGTTCTTGCGGCGTCGCATAGAGCCCAAGGCCACCAATCCAAATCCCAAAAGAGCCATACCTGCTGGAGCCGGCGTAGCAACGGGATGTTCTGTGACTTCACTGCTAGTTAAATAAAAAGCGAGATCCCAGGTAGTGTACTGCCAAGTTTCGAGGCCGCCCCACTCGTTCAGCCGGGCCTTCTCTGTGCCATTCGCATCGGTGCTCGACCAGTAAACAGCTTTATAATCAAAATCGTCCGACAAATGCAGGCCCAGCCAATAGGTGGATCCGGCGACGGCGGCGAAATCGGATGACAAATCAAAACTCAGTAGATAGATGTTGTCGCCGCAACAGGACGGCGTACCGGTGTTGCTGGTAGATATGTTCTGACCTGAACCACTGGCTAGAACGCTGCCGGGCATGCCGCTGTTATTACTAAAGATCCCATAGGTCACCGTGCCGTCCCACTCATCTAACCCGGAAAAATAGATCCCGGCTCCGGTGACGACCACGTCCGTGCTGAACGAGAAATCCTCCGCGATTACCCAAGAAGTGGGCGGATATCCCACGTCACCATTTGGGCTGCCGTTGTCATAAACAACCCCGGCATGCGCCACACCAGCAAAGCTCAACCCGGCGGCCAGCGCTATACTAGCCAAACTGACGTTTCTCATAGTTTTGTCCCCGCTTATAAAAGTAGCCATCGATATGGTATGATAAAATATAGCAAATTTCATGCCATTTAATTTTATTTACAATGTTATTTGTAATTACTTGTTTTCAGTAATGAAAATTTTTCCCGCAAAAATAGGACTGCGTAAGGGTGTAAATTTATCTGACAGTTTTGGAGCGTTGCGGCGTATTTTGGCTTTGGACTCTTTCAGAAGATGGTCCTGTTTCACCAACCTTCGCAATCCATCGCTTACCCCATTATATAGATTTTATTTAATATAATTACTATTATTAATTGTAATTTATGGCGCACAGACAAAGCTTGGAACATCTCGTCTCCCGACTTTCGGTTTATCCAGATTGTTTCATGATGCAAAGAATTGGCTTGCCCCTGACATTGCGCGCCCCGTTATACAGGCGAGTGACATTATACAGGCGAGCGGCGCTGCGGGATTTCTGCGTACAGACACTTGGTGTGTCGGCCTTCGATCGCTCCACCACAGATTAGGGTTTCCCATGTCATGATGGTCGGCGATGTCATCACCTCTGTCATTAATGGCAACATACAGAATGCCAAGATATGTCGCTCTCCATGCCGGTTCTGTGCTTTTTCAAAAGGAAAATCCCACGAGAACCCGCGAGGGAAACCGTATAATTTTGATATGGCCAGAATATCTCGACGCGTGAAAGCAGCGTGGGATTGGGGAGCGACCGAAGTCTGTATGCAGGGTGGCAGTCATCCCGCTTATACGGGTGAAACCTATCTTGAAATTCTAAAGACCGTTAGATTCACTTATCCACGATCAATGGCGCGCGACTGTGAAATATATCGAAAATATGTATCCCTGATTATGGCCTCAAGAGAATGCTATCAATTTTTCCCTCGTTACCTTGGCCAGAATGACACTCCACTTAGCCATTCTGCAGCTGTTTGGCGCCGGAGCCGACGACATTGTCGCGGAAGGCAACAACGAACCAGATCAAGACCAAGAACGAAATTATGGCCGGAACCAACCAAATTTTTTGCCAGTCATGAACCATCGGTCCGGCACTGTAATGCATGTAAGTCATACCGGCGATATTTGCACCGATGATGGTGCCGATACCTTGCGTGATGAGTGCAAGGAAAGACTGCGCCCGCGCCCGGGCGGCAGGGCCAAACCGTTCGTTGACGTAGATCTGACTGGCGACGAAGACGAAATCGTAACAAATGCCATGCAAGGCGATGCCGATAATGAGAAAGAGCGTAATCGCGTGATCGTCGACGTAACCATAGGAGAATAAAAGAAAGCGAATTCCCCATCCAATCATTCCGATCGCCAACACCCATTTTACACCGACACGGATCAGGACGAACGGGAGAATAAGGATGAAAAAGATTTCGAGCAATTGACCGATCGTTTGGATACTCGTTGCCTCGAACACCGTTTCTCCGGCAGTGATATGCAATCCCTTGTCGGTGAAGAAACTGTTGGCGAAGGAATCATAGAAACCTTTCGGCACCATCAGCACGAACATCGCAATGGCAAAGATAAAAAATGCCTTACTGCGATGCTCGCGGAGAATATCCAATCCCAGTAACTGACCGACGCTGGCTGTGGCTCCTTTTGCCATGGGAGGCGTATGGGGCAAGGTATACGAATATAGTCCCAGCAAGATCAGTACGACGCCGGCTATTCGCATCGGCAGGGCCGTTTCGGCGGCCCCCGAGATCACCCCCACGACGATCCCGCCGACAATCCAACCGATAGTTCCCCACACCCGTACTTTTGGGAACTCACGATTAGGATCTCGTAATCCGTGAAATATTATTGCGGTCGCCAACGGGATCGTCGGCGCGGCAAACAAGAAATGTAAGCCACAACCGAACAGAAACATCCATTTAGACTGGGTGATGGTTGACACCCAAAGAAGGACAAGGCCAGCCGCAATAGACAGAACCGCGAGCACTTTTTCAGCCGGAAAATATCGATCTGCCAGCATGCCGATAAACAGCGTTGACACCACCGTCGCGACCCCCAGCAACCCATAAGTCTGGCCGATGATATCGGAAAACCCCAGCCCGTTGCTCATGTAGGAGCCTAATGGCACAAACCATGTTCCTTGCGCCAGCAACTGCGCAAAGATCATCAATGACAACCTTGCCTTCACCATTTCTCTCGCTCCAGCTTAAGGTCCGCGCGGTCCGCCATTGGAAACACAAGCGTCATCTTCGACGATCATTCTCGGATCGTCGAAGAAATTCTTTATAGTCTGCGAAAATTATTGATAACGCTTGAGCAGATTGAAATGTTTTGCGACCATTTCCCGACTATCCGCAGGCTTTTCCCACCAGCCCTCAAATTCGGCAACGACATAGCCCCGATAGTCAGCAGCCTTGAGTGCCCCCAGAAGCGATGCATAAGGCGTGTTCGGTTCTTCACCAGCGTCATCGAACACATGCGCCTTACCGTGACAATGGACGACGTCAGGAAGCAATGCCTTGAAACTATCGATACTATTGTTCTGATATTCCGAAGGTAGCCCTGCAGTTTGCCAACACGAGAAATCAGGGAGAAGCCCGACATGGGGCGAATGAACGGCACGAATGACGTCATGATAATAGTCGGGCGGAAACGGAGCATGTATTTCCAACGCCCAGACCATGTTTTTTTGTTCAAGCAGCGGCAAACAGGCGGATATGATGTCGATAAGTTTCTGCTGTCGCTGAGCGGCGACCTCCTGATCCTGGGCGCCCTTCACCTCCGACAGATTTAGGTAAACGGGGCGAATGATGCGCGCGCCCATGATATGCGCAAGCTCGATGCTCTGCTTGGCCGTCGCGACCAATTCTTCATGGGTTTGAGCACGATCAGTGCGGGGTCTGTCATTGAGATAACACGAAAAATTCGCGATCTCGAGCCCACGGTCGCGTATATAAGCCGACAATTCCTCGAGTTCAGGGATTTGCGGCCTGCCCCAATTTGGGAGGTGTTGTTCCGCAATGATTTCAATACCGTCGCAACCCAAGCTCGCGGCATGGTCGATCGCATCCCGAACAGACATTCGACCCGCGTGAATATCCGAGCCATAAGAGTAAAGGCTGACCCCGATTTTCATGCCACCATCTCCAACTTTAAAGCAAATTCGTAATTGATAATAGTACCGGGCAGGCCATAGCTCATCGCTGAACGGACACGCAACCGAACCACAACCTGAGCGGACGTGAGCGAGGTGAGATCGTCATGATCGGTCACATCAACGTAGACACCCCCCTTCTCACCCATGTGCCACCAAATTTCATGGACCGATTTAGCAGACCACGCGGAGAAAAACTGGTCGCGAAGCACCAAGTAAACGCGGCTCTGTTCTATATCCGCTCCATTAAATGAGACATTCAAATCTTCTAGTGTGGACAGCGGCATACCCGTGTACCAGGGATTCG
>JBBCIP010000221.1:0-13912 GCA_037189785.1 Alphaproteobacteria bacterium | reverse complement strand
AAGAAACAACTAAAAGGTAATATCTATCTCGCGAAGGTTACTCGGGTCGAACCGTCCCTGCAGGCAGCTTTTGTTGATTACGGCGGAAACCGCCATGGATTTCTCGCCTTTAGTGAAATTCACCCCGATTACTATCAAATCCCGGTAGAAGACCGCGATGCCCTGCTGGCCGAAGAAGCCGAAGCTGCGGCGGCCGATGACCATGATGACCACGACGATCATCACCACGACAACGGCAGCGAAGGCGGTGATGAAAACGGTCATGGCGCCCAAGCCGCTACGGTCGACGGCGAGGTGGAATCCATCGTCTCTCATCACGATGACGTTCACGATGAAATCCCGCGCCGGACAAAACGCCTGAAGCGCCGGTACAAAATTCAAGAAGTCATCCGCCGCCGCCAAATTTTGTTGATCCAAGTCGTCAAAGAAGAACGCGGCAACAAAGGCGCGGCTTTGACCACCTATTTATCCTTGGCCGGTCGCTATTGCGTGTTGATGCCCAACACGCTGCATGGTGGCGGGGTCAGCCGCAAGATTGCCGATCCCAAAGATCGCCGCAAACTGAAATCCATTTTGTCCGATCTCAATTTGCCGGATGGTATGGCTTGTATCATTCGAACCGCGGGCCTCAGTCGGACCAAGGCCGAGATCAAGCGCGACTTCGATTATCTGGAGCGCACCTGGGACGATATCCGCGATTTGACGCTGCAATCCATCGCCCCGGCCTTGATCTATGAAGAAGGCGATCTGATCAAGCGCGCCATCCGCGATCATTACAGCAAAGATATCGACGAAATTTATGTCGAAGGCGAAGATGGCTATAAATCGGCCCGCAATTTCATGAAATTGCTGATGCCGAGCCATACCAAGAAGATCAAACACTACAAAGACCGCATCCCGCTGTTCCACCGCTATCAGGTCGAAGGGCAGTTGGATTCTATGTTCAATCCGGTGGTGCAATTGAAATCGGGTGGATATGTCGTCATCAACCCGACCGAGGCATTGGTTGCGATCGATGTCAACTCGGGCAAATCCACACGCGAACACAATATCGAAGAAACGGCGCTCAGAACCAATCTTGAAGCATCCGAAGAAGTCGCACGGCAACTGCGTTTGCGCGATATGGCGGGCTTGATCGTCATCGACTTCATCGATATGGAGGACTGCAACAACAATCGCACCGTTGAACGGCGGTTAAAGGAATGCCTCAAGGCCGACCGTGCCCGTATTCAAGTGGGCAAGATCAGCCCGTTCGGTTTGATGGAAATGTCGCGCCAGCGGTTACGGCCCGGCATGTTGGAAGCCAGCACCCTGCCCTGCGCCCATTGCGAAGGCACGGGGATCGTCCGTTCGGTCGAGAGCTCGGCGTTGCACGTTCTCCGCTCGTTGGAAGAAGAAGGTATTCGTGGCCGTTCGGCTGTGGTTTATCTTTATGTGTCATCTGCCGTTGCACTCTATTTGCTCAATCAAAAGCGGCCGCAAATCGCCGAAGTCGAAGCTCGTTATGGCTTCCGTGTCTTCATCGAAGTCGACGAGACGATTATCGCGCCGAAATACCGCATTGAACGCGACGGCACACCGCGCGACCCATCGATCGAGCTGCCCTCGGAGCAATCGCAACCTGTCATCATCGCCGAAGACGACGATGATATCGTCGAGGACATCGAAGACGAGGATGAAGACAGAGACGAAGACAGGGACGAAGACGAAGACAACGAGGCCGACGAGACCGGCAAACGCGGCAAGCAAAGCGGTGGCCAGCGCCAGGACGCTCGTAACGATACCAACGGTGAAAGTGATGAACGTCGCCGCCGTCGTCGCCGCCGCCGTCGTGGCCGTGGCCGTGGCAATGATGACAATCGTCCGGCTTCCGACGGCACAGACCGTAGCACCGATGGATCGGTAGACTTGGCCCATGCGGAACAACCTAGGTTGTTCGATGATGAAGACTTGGCCGACACGGCAGATGCTGCTGCCGCTATGTCTCGTGAGGATGAGGCTGGTGAAGGTACGTCTGGTGAAAATCAGGTAAAGACCGCAACCGACGCACAGTCGGGCGATGATGAAGACCAACGCCGCCGCCGTCGTCGGCGCGGTCGCCGCGGTGGCCGCCGTCGGCGCGAGGACGAAGACAACAGAGGCAACGGTGACGCTGTGGCCGCCGATGGCACCGACACGGACGGTGAAGCCGGTAGCGACAACGGCGCTGTAGACGCCCCTGTGACCGAGCAACCGACCGTATCATCTGTGGTCGCTGCCGAAGCACCGGTTGAAGCGCCTACTGAAATCTCTGTCTCTGCGGACAGTGCACCATCCGAAGCCGCTGAACCTGTTGCTGACGAAAAGCCGAAGCGGGTCCGCCGCAGCCGGAAAAAGGCTGATGCGGAAGCCAAACCAGAAGCTGACGCAGAAACTGTAACTGCCGAGCCCACTGTGACTGCCGAGACCGATGCCAAAGCCGAGAAAAAACCGGCCAAGCGTCGTCGCACAACCAAGAAAGCCGCTGCGGCAGAAGCGGAAACGGAAACGGCTCCAGAAGCGGCCCCAGAAGCGGTTGTTGTCGTCGAGACGGCCGCTGCCCCAACGGCACCGGCACCAGAGCCAGTATCAGAGCCCGCACCAGCACCGGTGGCGGAACTTGCCGCAGAACCGGCGCCGCGTCATTCGGCCAACGCGCCCGTCACCGTTATGGATGTTGGGAATGCCACCGAAGGCGCCGAAGCCAAGCCGAAAAAAGGCGGCTGGTGGTCGCGCGCCTTCAGCGACTGATCGTCATAAAGCTGTGATTGCCGACCATAACAGTCGGCAATCACAGTTCCCTGTTCAGATAAAATTATTTGCGGGTTGCGATTACCGTCATAGTGACGTCGACCGTCTTGCCGATCCACTGATCGACCGGCAATTTTGGATCACCGACCGTAAAGTCGTGGCGTTTCAAAGTTAACGTCCCTGACATCTGCGCCGTGTTGCCGGTAATTTTCACCGTGAACGGCAAGGTCACTGGATGGGTCTTGTCTTTGATCGTCAGCGTCCCATCGGCTTCATAACGATCATCACCAACATGGCGAAATTTTGATGCTGTGAATTTCGCCGCCGGATAAGTCTTTACATGAAACCATTCCGGCTGCTTCAACGCGCTGTCACGATCACTGCTGCCGCTTTCCGCCGATGTCATGTCAATGGTCACATCAACCTTGGCTTCATTCAAAGCCGCCGGATCGAATACAATATTTGCCGACCACTTATGAAACGTGCCCTTGAACGCGGTCCCGCCTTGTGTCCCGCTAAAGCCGAGCCGGCTTTTATCAGGAACAACACCCCAAGTCGCTGCAGACGCCGTAAACGGCAGCAAGGCCACACAACAAATCGCCAGAACTTTCCGCATCATGTCTTTGATCTCCACGGTATCATCCGCAACAACACACCGTCTTTCAGAATAAAGTGATGACGCAACGCAGCTCCGGCATGCAATACAATCAGCGCGATCATCAGCAACGCAGCTAATCCATGCGTCCCTTCATACCAAGCCATCGGCGTTCCTTGCAATCCAGGGATATGCGGCCAGGGCACAGTGCCGAATAAAACGGTTGGGAAATTCAACGGTGATGCCGACACCAATGCCCAGCCCGACAACGGGATCAAAAACATCAGGCCATAAAGGCCCCAATGACTGATATGAGCCCCTGCCCGTTCCCATGATTTCATATGGGACGGCAGCGGTGGCGGGCGATGCCCAAGCCGCCACAGCAGCCGCACAACCGTCAGCAATAAAATTGAAATGCCCACCGATTTATGCAGCTGAAAATTCGTGAACTGGTCCATGCTGCCGATCGGCAAGGTTTTCATATAAAACCCAAGCGCAATCTGACCGATAATGGATATGGCAATCATCCAGTGCAGCGCTATGGCCACATGGCTATAGCGTCTGTTCTGATCAGGTCGCATCATCATGGCAGCCCCATTTGATGAGGATTATTGATAAAACTCACTATGCACAGTGATCTTCACCTCATCGCCGACCAAGGGAATATAGGCGGTGATCCCGTAATCGCTCCGCTTCAACACACCGGTTGCGGCAAAGCCAAGGGTATAATTTTGCGTCATCGGATTTTTCGCGCCGCCATTGAAGGTGACATCAAGCGTTAAAGGCTTGGTCACGCCATGCATGGTCAACTGCCCGCTCAACGTCCCGGTCGACGCGGTTTTCAGATCCAGCTTGTCGGCCACAAATGTGATCTTCGGGTGTTTTACCGCGTCGAAAAATTCGGCGCTGCGCAGCTTGCCTTCCAGCACATCATTGTTGGTATCGATGCTGGCGGTGTCGATGGTCACAGTGGCCGTGCTTTTTTCCGGAGCGGCTTTATTGAAATTCAAACTCGCGTCAACGGTGTTGAAACGCCCGACATAGGTCGAGAAATTCATATGCATGATCTCAAACGTCACACTGGTGTGCGACGCATCGACTTTATAAGCACCACCCGGCGTCGCTGCCAAATCCGTGGTCGGTTCGATTTTCGGCATGACTTCTGCGACCAAGGTCGAGCAGCCGATCAAAACGGCTGCCGCCGCCGAAACGACTGTTGTGCGATTGAAAAGGCTCATGATGACGCTCCGTCCTTGAGGAAAACATGCCTTGAGGAAAACATGAGCATCACTATATCACCGTCCCTAAAACACGGGAAGCGGGAGCCTTTTCATACCCCTGGGTATCGGTCAGCTATTGGCCCGCAGCCAGTCGCCAAGCCGCTGCACCGCTGACTGGACTTCCGCCTCGTCCCGCGCGAACGACATCCGCAGGAAACTATGGCCATTCCGGGTATCGAAATCGACACCCGGCGTCAGCGCCACCCCGGTTTCATGCAGCAAGCGCTGACAAAACGCCGCCGTGTCATTGGTGAAGGCACTCATATCGGCATAAAAATAAAAAGCTCCGTCCGGCGGCGCAAATCGGGTGATCCCCATATTCGGCAGCTCCCGCAGCAGCAGATCACGATTGCGTGAGTACCCGGCAACGATTGCATCGTATTCATCAAAACAATCAAACGACGCGGTCGCCGCTTCCTGCGAGATGGTCGGCGGCGAAATGAAATAGCTTTGTGCCAATGCATACACCCGGTCGACCAAACTGGGCGGCAAGATCATCCACCCCAGCCGCCAGCCGGTCATGCAGAAATATTTCGAGAAACTGTTGATGACGATCGCTTCATCACTGAACGCGAGCGCCGTCGCCTGTTTTTTGCCGAATGTGATGCCGTGATAAATCTCGTCGGAAATCAAGCGGATACCACGCTCCTCGGCGGTATCGAGCAAACGCTTCAGTTCCTCGGGCGTCAACATCGAGCCGGTCGGATTGCCGGGGCTTGCCACCATCGCGCCCTTGAGCCCACCCGGGCCATCGCTGAGTTCGGCCAAATGATCCGCCGTCAGTTGGAAATCGGTGCTTTCGTCCACATCGACATGGACCGTCTCAAGCCCCAAGGAATATTGAATGGCGGTGTAGGGCGGATAAGCCGGGCGCGCGATCGCAACACGATCGCCAACATCAAACGCCGCCACAAAAGACAATAAGAACGCCCCCGACGAGCCGGTGGTCACGGCAATCCGTTCAACCGGTACCGTCACACCATAGTGCGCCTTGTAATGGGCACTGATCCGTTCCCGAAGCTTGAACAAGCCGAAGCTGTCGGTATAGCCGAGATTGCTGACCCGCATGGCGTCGGCCGCCGCCGCCCGCACCCGTTCCGGCGCACCCACAGACGGCTGCCCGACACACATCAGGGCGATATCACGCCCGGCGGCAGCAAGCTGCCCGGCTTCCCGCATCAATTCCATAGCATAAAACGGCGGCACATTGCTGCGAGCCGAAGCGGATAAAAATCGGTTGTGATTTAAAGCCTGCATGTTTTCCGTCCACTACTTTTCGGGCCCTGTCTTTGCGGCCCCATTTTTTCCGAACCTTGCCTCATTCCGATCACGTTTTGGGCATTTAATGCGTATGCTCGTAAGGGCGTATAGTGTCGTGATCGTGCCGTCAAGACGTTGACGGTATTGCGGCAAACGCATAGCTTAATTTGAAAGATTTGGGTTTAAGGGAAAGATTAGGGGCAATCGGGGTGGAGAGGCAGGAGTTCGCCTTTGTCGGGTAAATTTGAACGATCAGGCCGGAAAATCAGCATGTTAAAGCGGATTATACCGGCTCTTTGCGTGATGATCAGTCTTGTCGTTCCAAGCTTGGCGCCGACTGTCGCCCTGGCCTCCCGCGATACCCCGACGATTATCCGCGATGCCGAGCTTGAATACACCATCCGGATGATTTCCACCCCTATTTTCCTGGCCGCCGACCTGAAGGACGAAGCCGTCCACACTTATGTGGTGCGGGATCGCTCTCTCAATGCGTTTGTCGCGGGCGGCCAGAATGTCTTCGTCAACACCGGCCTCATCATGGCCGCCGATAACGTGAACGAACTTGTCGGGGTTATCGCCCACGAAACCGGGCATATCTCGGGCGGCCATTTGGCCCGCTTTCATGATGGGTTGAAAGGAGCGTCGGCGCTATCCATCCTGGGCATGATCCTGGGCGCCGCCGCCATCGCCGCCGGTGGCGGTGAAGCCGGTATGGCCGTTTTGATGGGCAGCCAAGAAGCCGCCATGCGCAGTGTCTTGGCCTATAGCCGTAATCAAGAAGCGTCCGCCGACCAAGCCGGTTTACGCTTTCTTGAAATCTCGCAGCAATCCGGGCGTGGTTTGGTCTCGTTTTTCGAGAAGCTGGGCGACCAGGAACTGTTGTATTCCACCAACCAAGATCCCTATGTGCGGTCGCATCCCTTGACCCGAGATCGGATCAACGCGTTGTCCAATCAAGTCGAACAATCCGTTTATAAGGATGCCCCCAATCCCGACGGCTTCGATGAAATGTTCAAGCGCATGAAGGCCAAGCTTTGGGGCTACCTGCAACCGCCGACCTCGACCTTGACCAATTATCCGCCGTCGGACCAAAGCCTTTATGCCCGCTATGCCCGCGCCTATGCCTATAATCAAATGCACGAGCTTGATAAAGCCGTGGCCGAAGCCGACAGCCTGATCAAAGAGTTTCCCAATGACCCGTATTTCCACGAATTAAAGGGCTTTGTTCTGTTTGAAAGCGGGCGTCATGCGGACTCCATCGAACCCTATCGCAACGCCATCAAATTGGCTCCGGAAGAACCGCTGATTTTAACGCAATATGCACAATCATTGATCGCCACCGAAGATAGTGCGTTCAATGACGAAGCAAAAGCGGTGCTGGAAAAAGCCAATCGGCTCGATCGTGAAAGTCCGTTTGCTTGGCATCAATTATCCATTGCCTATGACCGCGCCGGTGATATGGGCATGGCCCGCCTGGCCTCTGCCGAACGGTTCATCCTGGTCGGGCGTATGATGGAAGCCGGCATGCAAGCCCGCGCCGCCGTCAAAGAACTGCCGGCCGGAACACCAAGCTGGATGCGGGCCCAAGACATTATGGTGACGGCGGAAGCCGCCATGCCGAAAAAGAAAAAGTAATTGTGCCCCGTTAAATATTATTCAACACCAGGCCAATATCGGGCCGTTATTAGGAACACAGCATGCGCTTAAATCTGCCACTCAAGTCCACCATTATGGCTGTTGGCCTTTCGCTCGGAATGGTGTTGCAGGGAACGGTCGCCATGGCCCAGCAAGCAAAACCCTTTACCGATGCACAGCGCCAAGCGATTGAAGAAATCATTCATGACTATATCATGGATAATCCCGAAATTTTGCCGCGCGCCATCGAAGCGTTACAAGCACGCGCCGCGCAAGCCAGCATCATGGAAAACCAAGACGCCCTATTCAAAGATCCGGATAGCGTCGTTGTCGGCAATCCGAAAGGTGACGTGACGGTTGTCGAATTTTTCGATTACACCTGCGGCTATTGCAAAGTGATGGTGCCGACGTTCCAAAAACTTTTATCGACCGACAAAAACGTACGGGTCATTTTAAAAGAATTCCCGGTGCGTGGACCGGTCGCCGAAAAAGCCTCCAAAGCCGCACTCGCGGCGCGCGCCCAAAACAAATACCTCGCCCTTCATGATGCGCTTTACGCCATCAACGGGCAGCTGACAGAAGATTTGATCTTCAACACCGCGCAGTCGGTCGGCATCGATGTCGCCCGGTTGAAAAAGGACATGGAAAGCCCGGCCATCGCCGCCATCATTCAAAAGAACCGCGAACTTGGCGCAGCCCTGAATTTACGCGGCACCCCGGCCATGGTCGTCAATGAAAGCTTGGTGCCCGGCATGGTATCGTATGAAGAACTGACCGAAATCATCAAAGAAGAACGCGCGGCGCTGAAGCGCTAAGACTAGATTGCCGGGTCAAGCCCGGCAATGACGGTACATAATTTGTCACCACCGGGCTCGACCCGGTGGTCCATATCAAACCGAACTCAAATCAAACCAGCTAATGGCGACGACGGGTCGGCATAGCGTTTTTTCGGCATCCGCCCGGCAAGGTAGGACAACCGCCCCGCTTCCACCGCAAGCTTCATGGCCCGGGCCATGCGGATCGGATCTTTGGCTTCGGCTATGGCCGTGTTCATCAAAACACCATCACAGCCAAGCTCCATGGCCACCGCCGCGTCCGACGCTGTACCGACGCCCGCATCGACCAAAACAGGAACTTCCACCGCTTCGACGATCAGCCGGATTTGTACCGGGTTTTGAATCCCGAGCCCCGACCCGATCGGTGCCCCAAGCGGCATAATTGCGCAACACCCCATATCGGCCAATCGCTTGGCCTGGATCGGGTCATCGCTGCAATAGACCATGACATCGAAGCCGTCTTTCAACAGCACTTCAGCGGCATGAAGTGTTTCGGGCATATTGGGATAAAGCGTCTTTTGATCGCCAAGGACTTCAAGTTTGACCAATGACCAGCCCCCGGCTTCCCGCGCCAAGCGTAACGTGCGAATGGCATCGTCAGCGGTGTAGCAGCCAGCCGTATTGGGCAAATAGGTGATTTTCTTAGGATCGACGAAATCGACCAAACGCGGCTCGTTCGGATTAGTTAAATTTACCCGGCGAACTGCAACGGTTACGATTTCCGCACCCGAGGCTTCAATCGCGATGGCCGTTTGCTCAAAATCCTTGTATTTGCCGGTGCCGACGATCAAGCGCGAGGTATAATCCTTGCCGGCGATGCGAACTGTATCGGGCTTCAGGCTCGGCGCATTGCCGCCACCAATAAAGTGAACGATTTCAATCTGGTCGCCATTTTCAATGGTTTCGGCGTCGAAGGATGACCGTGGCACGATCTCCCGATTGCGCTCCAAAGCCACCTTAGCGGCATCCAATTCAAGCTGGCTCAGCAGCGCACGCACACTGCAGGGCGCAGGAATTTCCCGGCTTTCACCGTTTATGGTTATGCGGATCACGACAGCTCAATCCTCAACATTCTTATATGTTTAATGTTATCAATTAGTTATAAGCGCTTGTATTCTCGATTTGCAAAGCTATGCTAAACCATTATACAAACCCATCAACAGGAATAAGGGATTGGTGCGGCCACTGCAATGGTTGCGTCACCCCCCAAATGGGTCTTAAATGCCGGTGGAAATAATACAGGGGGCGCCTTTGGGCGTGTATGTGGAATGGCCAAACGGCAGGTAAAGACCATTCTTGTTCTAAACGGTCCCAATCTAAACCTGCTCGGCACACGCGAGCCGGAGGTTTACGGACGGGACACCCTTGAGGATATCAAGGCCCTAACCATCGATCATGGCAAAAGCCATGGCTTTGAGGTCGATTTCCAGCAATGGAACGGTGAAGGTGAAATGGTGACCGCTATTCAAAATGCGCGCAACCATGCGGCCGGCATTATTATCAACCCGGCGGCCTACACACATACATCAGTGGCAATTCTGGATGCCCTTTTGGCGGCTGATTTGCCCGTGATCGAGGTTCATTTATCTAACCCCCACAGGCGGGAGGAGTTCCGTCATACATCTTATGTCTCAAAGGCAGCACGCGGCGTGATATGCGGTTTCGGGGCGACGGGCTATGTGCTCGCCCTTGATGCTATGGCGCGGGTTGTCCTTGTCGACAAAACCGTCTAAATTTTCGCATTCTTTGGAGACAACATGGCAAAAATGCAAGTGGATAAGGCCCTTATTCGCGAATTGGCTGAGCTTCTGAACGATACCAACCTGACCGAGATCGAGGTCGAGGAAGCGGATCGTCGTATCCGGGTCGCCCGCACGATCACTGCCAATGCCGTCGTACAGGCTCCGGCTGCTCCCGTTGCGGTCGTCGCACCGGCTGCGGTCGCTGCACCGGTTGCAACCGTTGCCGAGGATGCAAGCCATCCAGGTGCGGTCACGTCGCCGATGGTCGGCACCGCCTATGTCGCCGCCGAACCGGGTGCTGCCCCGTTTGTGTCCGTTGGCACCCAAGTGCAAGTCGGCCAGACCTTACTGCTCGTCGAAGCCATGAAAGTCATGAACCCGATCACGGCCCCACACGCCGGGACCGTCAAAAAAATCCTCATCAAAGATGCTCAGCCGGTCGAATACGGCGAAGCACTGATGATTATCGAATAACGACCATTTGGACATCGCATGGTCGATAAAGTTCTGATTGCAAACCGCGGCGAAATTGCTCTACGGGTTCACCGCGCCTGTAAGGAAATGGGCATCAAAACGGTGGCCGTTCATTCGACCGCCGATGATCGTGCCATGCACGTACGCTTGGCCGATGAAAGTGTCTGTATCGGCCCGCCAAGTTCTGCCGATAGTTACCTGAATATCCCGGCGATCATAGCCGCTGCTGAGATCACCCATGCCGATGCAGTGCATCCCGGCTATGGCTTTTTATCGGAAAACGCGACCTTCGCCGATATTCTGGCCGAACATAATCTGACGTTTATCGGCCCGACGGCGGACCATATCCGTTTGATGGGCGATAAAATTCAAGCCAAGGAAACGGTCAAAAAGCTCGGTATCCCGGTCGTGCCCGGATCCGATGGCGGTATTACCGATATCGACGAGGCAAAAAAGATTGCCCAAAAAATCGGCTATCCCGTGCTGATCAAAGCCGCCGCCGGTGGCGGTGGACGCGGCATGAAAGTCGTCCGCGCGGCCGAAGAGTTGGAAACGGCGATGAGCGCCGCCAAGACCGAAGCCAAACTCGCGTTTGGTGACGATGCCGTTTATATGGAAAAATATCTGTCCAATCCGCGGCATATTGAAATGCAGATCATCGCCGACAGTCATGGCAATGTGGTGCATCTTGGTGAACGCGACTGTTCCTTACAACGTCGCCACCAAAAAGTTCTGGAAGAAGCACCATCGCCGGCGTTGAACGCAGACGAGCGCGAACATATCGGCACGGTGGTATCGGACGCGATCAAAAAGCTTGGCTATTTGGGTGCCGGGACCATCGAGTTTCTCTATGAAAATGAGCAGTTCTATTTCATCGAGATGAACACGCGGATCCAGGTCGAGCATCCGGTGACCGAGATGATCACGGGTATCGATTTGGTGCGTGAACAAATTCGGGTCGCCGCCGGTATGCCGTTGTCGTTCACGCAAGAAGACATCCGTATTTCGGGTCATGCGATTGAATGCCGGATCAATGCGGAAGATCCGTTCACGTTTGCTCCCTCCCCCGGTAACGTCACCGATTATCACCCACCGGGCGGTCTTGATGTGCGGGTCGATAGCGCGCTTTATGCCGGGTATCGTATTCCGCCCTATTACGACAGCTTGATTTCAAAGCTGATCGTCCATGGCAAAACCCGTAACGAGTGTTTGATGCGGTTGCGGCGTGCCTTGGGGGAATATGTGATCGACGGTGTCAAAACCACCATTCCCTTGCATCGTGTGCTGATTGAAGATCCCGATTTCGTCAACGGCGCCTATGACATCCATTGGCTTGAAAGCTTCATCAAGAAGACAACAGAAAGCTAAATACTATGGCGGTGGCTGGTTTGGCGAGGACTGGCCATGAAATTGAGTAAACGGTTTCATGAGCCAGATCACGCCTGACCTTCTCCTTCACGCTTATGCCCAAGGCTTCTTCCCGATGGCGGAATCCGCCGCCAGCAAGGATGTTTTTTGGGTCGATCCTGAACAGCGCGGCATTATGCCGCTCGATCATTTTCATATGCCGCGCCGTTTGGCCCGCAGTGTTCGCCAAGACATTTATACAGTCACGTTAAATCGCGCTTTCCGTAGCGTGATGGAAGGCTGTGCAGCCGTGGCCCATGACCGCGACAGCACCTGGATCAATCAACAGATCCTGGGCCTTTACACGACACTGCATAACCGCGGTCACGCTCACAGTATCGAAGCCTGGCAAGGCGGGCAGCTTGTTGGTGGATTATATGGCGTATCCCTCGGCGGCGCTTTTTTTGGCGAAAGCATGTTTCATCGCGCCCGTGACGCCAGCAAGATTGCTTTGGTCCATCTGATCGCCCGCTTGAAAGCCGGTGGATTTCAACTGCTAGACACGCAGTTTATCACCGATCACCTCCAACAATTTGGAACGATCGAGATCCCGCGCAAAGCTTATCACAAATTATTAGAACCCGCGGTTCATGGTACCGGCGATATCGGCGCATTACCCGATGAAATCCCGGGTGCGATGGCCGTGCAGCTAATCACCCAAACATCATAAACCGGATGCTCGACCGCCGACAGCGCCGGGGATGACGCAAACATCCAGCCCGAAAAGATCAGCGGATTGCCGTCTTTCACCTTTGTGTCGCGCACTTCAAGAAATGCTTTTGTCTCGGGCGCTTCTTCGGGCGGCGTCGATTCACAATGCTTGACCGTAATTTCTAAGCTGCCGAAGGTGACCGGCTTGTTAATCTCGGCCTCGAGTTTCGACACCCGCGCCGTGATTTTATCAAGTGCATTCAAGGTCGCGACCGGCGGCGCGGCAACGGCTGATGTCGCCGAGACCAAAGACGTGACCAAAGACAGGGCCAACGATAAAGAAAGAAACATGGATTTATACAGTGGCGGTTTGCGCATATTAGGCCCCGCCCACACTTACTTGTCGCCGTCCGAGCTCGACGACGCGAACTTGCTGAGCAACGTCAGGAAGTCGATCGAGCCTTGTGTGTCGATGATTTCCTGTCCGGGTTCCAGCATCACATCGCTGGCGCCGGGGCTGAGGGCCAGATAGTTGCTGCCCAACAAACCGCTCGACGTGATTTTCGCATAGCTGTCTTCGGGCAATTTAACATGACGATCAAGGTTCATGCTGACCACCGCCTGATAGGTGCCGCCATCCAAAGCTTGGCCGGTGACGGTGCCGACTTTAATGCCGCTGATCCGAACATCGGAGCCCAAAGTCAAACCGTCGACCCGATCGAAACGGGCTTTAACCTCATAGCCACCGCTGGTGCGCATGTCTGTGTTGGTATAGGCGAACCACAAAAAGGCTCCGGCTGCCGCCAAGACAACGCCTCCCATCAAGGTTTCGACCAGATTATGACTGCTCATGCCCGGATTCCTTTCAGGTCAGTTGTGCCAAGGTCAGTGGTGTAGATCCGCATATGATCTTACGCCTAATCTTACGGCTCGATTATTCGGGTTTCCAGGCTTCGTAATCACTGCTGGCCCGCGACCGACGGCCACCTTCGTTCAAACTGCCGGGTGGGAAATAAGCTTGAATCGTGCCGGTGAGATTCGGCTGATGCTCTTTTTCCCACGGTTTTACCGGCAAAGGACGCTCACTTGGCGTCTCATCGACCATGTGATGCAGCCACGCATGCCACTCCGGCGGGACCCGAGATGCCTCGATTTCACCATTATATATGACCCAACGGCGCTCGCCTTTCTTCTCCCGGAAGTACTCATTGCCTTGGTCGTCGCTACCAACCGACACCCCATTGCGCCATGTGAACAGCTTGG
>JBBCIP010000220.1:0-6472 GCA_037189785.1 Alphaproteobacteria bacterium | reverse complement strand
CACGGCCAATAAAGTAAAAAGAGCAATTACTAGAGCGCGGGGCTGCATTGTACGGTCTCCGCCTCTATCAGATTTCTTAAAGTATTGCCAAGTGTTATGGTGGCGCGACAGGGGATGCCTTTGTCTTCGGCTTCTATAACGATCTCGGGCGTTTTGGACGATATGTGAGCCCGCCCATTTGACCCGACAATGGATTGTGCTGTTTCTCCATTAATGTGGAGTGCTGTTCCTATGGCCAAAGAATGACCATCTTTTCCAATAAGGCGGATAAGGCCCCCATAGGTGGTTGTTTCACCAAATCGCACCGTCATACCGCTTTGTGGGCGCGGCGTTATGTGTTGTTCGCGATCTGACAGACCCATCGTCAACGGCAGGTCGCGAATATCGACGCGGACACGATTGATCTCATAAGCGCGCAGATCAGGCAAAAACAATTTACCGTTACGGTCTGTCGTACCCATATAACGATTGTCGAGATAGACGCCGACATTTTCGGCACCAGGAATATCAACGACAGCGTAACTATTATAGACGCGACGGGCAAAATAAAAATCATGGTCATGGATTGCCAGGCTGCCACGCGCGGACAGCCGCGCGCTGTTGGTGCCATAAGCATGAGACGCCGCCGCTTCGAATTCCACATAGGGTGTATTGGCGAGCAGATGCGCTTCATAGCGCTCAATATCGCCGACAGTTGCATGAGCGCGATATCCGATCGGGCGATTGGGGTTCGGTGACTTTTGCGCGTATACCGAGCCAAATGTTGCGTTTCCGCCTGTATTTGCGCTGGCACCGGTGACAATCCCGTCGTTCAACGGCATCGATAGATAAAGCCCGATGGTGTGCTCGCGCGAGGGACGGAACAGCTGCGATGCCGATGTCGTTAAATATAACTTATCACCGATGGCAACGGAATAACTGATGCCAAGGGTGCGGATATTCGGGCCGGCATGATAGGCGTCGTCAGCAAAAAAAACAGAGGCGCTGCCACGTTTCGTAATCGGTAAGCCCATGCGTGCCCGAAACTGTCGCGATACTCCTTCTCCGTCTTCGTAACCAAGTTGCCGGAACTTTTTGCTGGCTAATGCGATATTGGCGCTCCAGCTCCATTGCCCGACCAGGAGATCATAAGCCATTTGACCACGAATGCCGAGGCTACCATTATTTTCGTGACTGACGGCGACGTTTGCGCTGACTATTCCAGCTTGCCCGAGTGCCCAGGTGCCGCCGCTACCGGCCACGCGAAAATCTTCCAAAGCTTCAGCATGAATATCGAGCGTAAAGTTGTTGTTGATGCCGCGCCGCCATGTTGCCGATGCAAAGACATCACCGTAGTTTGCGCTTTTTCGGCCGAAGTCATGGCGTAATGCACCGATCTCGACAGCATAGTCACTTAATCCTTGGCGCAGCAGTAATGGGCTTGCGTAAAAAGATTCAGTGATGACTTGTTCGCGACCAAGGGAATCCGTGATGACAAGCCGGGCTTGACCGTCTCCTGTGATAACAGGCAAATCAGTCAGCGAGAATGGACCTGCTGGCAACTCACCTTCATAACGTTGCATGTCGTTGACATAAAGTTGGACGGTCGACGGCAAGGCTGCCGACCCGGAAATACTTGGTGTCGGAAACGCAATAAACCCAGGCTGCAAAGAAAAATCGGTTCCGAATTTTATGCCGCCGAAACGAACCGGAACGCTCCAGTCATTGGCGCGCGTTGCACTGTCGCCGATCAAAAGCCGGGTACGCTGATCCGGCCATTCATAGACCCATGCGCTTTCCAATCTGATCAGATCGCTGGCATTACTCAGCCGAAAGATCGCGCTGTTTTGCAGACGACCATAGGCCGTCGATAAAACATTTTCGAGAAGTCCGGTGGCGACAGCTGTTTCGTGTTCTGATTTTTGGAAAAACAAATCGTAATGGGTAAGAAAACTGGTCGATAGTGCGGCTGATGCTGTGGTTTCGAATTCTTTTAAGGACACAGTCGAGCGATTGAAGCAGTCAGCATTACAGTTCACAGTCAGGGTTGATGCGTTCTCATCATAGTGTGTCGTAAGACCGGGAATATCTTTTGCAGCAACAAAATCGACATCGCCGAGAGTGATGATTGTTGCACTCTCGGGAATATGGACGGATTCGCGTTGTAGGTCACTGGGGCGCACCATCAACTGACCGTTGTGGTCTATATGTGTCGCAATGACTCCAGCATCGCGGTTATTGAAGATAAGTGACAATAATAGTATCTGACCTCCATCGGCCATGGATGGACCATGGCCAAAGCCGATACTGGCGCTGAGTACCGCGCTAATCACGAGAGACGTGGAGCGCTTCATAGCCGATCACGATCTTTTGTTCGCGAATTCCGGGGAAACCAGGATCGGCATAAAGCAAAATAGCAGTTCTTGCAGTGTTACTCGGAACGGAACTGTTCGACAAGAATTGTTCCGGAATCGAGATCCGTTGTTCAATCATCCCCCGTGGTAAAATGTAGCTGGCCATACCGTGTTGAATAGGGATGTTTTCGCCGCTTTCTGCAAGCTTAAGCCCGACAATACGGGCATGTCTATTGCCGTTGTTATGTGCCGTCAACACAAGTGTATTGGTTGTGGAATGGCGCGTTACGTTAAAATTAAGGTGTGGAGCAGAGTTCTGTTTATGAAGGCTGGTGTAGAACACTGGAACAGAAAATTGCATCCGCAGTTGAATTGTTTGGTCCTTCACGATTGAGGGAGTTTCTGTAATCTCCAAACGATAGGCTACTTCTTGCTCCGTGCTGTTTTTGGGGGCATTCAGCAGGCCTATGCGCACAGGTTTGCGTTCACCAGCTTTCAATCCAAAAATAGCCGGTGTCGCGATTAATTCCGTGGTTGGCGTTAATGTATTTTCACCATTTTGTTGCAACCATATTTGTGGTTGTAGTTCGATGATGGTGTCGCGGCCTCCACGATTTTCTATCATCATGATTCCGACCGGTGATTGAGGGTCCAGCCGTAACGTAATTGGACTGATGTTTAAGGACCCGCTAATGGCAGTCGATATCCATGCGCCACAGAGTAAAATTGTGGCTCCAACAAACAGCAAAGATTTGCGGATGATGGTTTTGACCATGGAGAATGCCCCTCATCCGATCAGAATGTAACGGTTACAGTAATCGTGTCGCTGTATGACCCTGGTGGGACCGATTGGCTTGCAGATATTTGACCGTAGACATCAAAAACCTGGGCGCTTCCGATACCCGTTGACGAAACCGTATTGTTGCCGATGGTGTTGCCCCAGACAGTGGTGCGACCAGGGTTTTGGTATAACGAATAATTTAATGTATCCGATGCCGGGCTCGTCATCTTCCTGGTTGCAACAGTTGCGCCGCTGCCGCCGCCCTGATTCAAACCGACATTAAATGTGCTGCCGGTGGTGCAGGTGACGCTGACCGTGCTGGCGCCATTTAAGACGGATCCAGAAAATGGATTGTAATCGCCAAACGCCAGATCATCGGCCGTAATGATGCAGGTATCCGGGACCGTGGCTGTAACGGTCATGGTATCCGTCGCCGTAGCGGCCCAAGCTGAATTTGACATCAATGCCAGAGACGCGAGGCAAGCACCCACAAAACCCATTATTTTCGAAGGAGTTAATCCCACAAAGTCATGGTTTGTCGGGGTTTTGTATTTATATATAAATATCATTTCATCACCATAAGACATAGTTACTATGATATAGTATTCATGGAAATGGTTAAGGTTTTGCAAATTCCTGACGTCATCACTGTTGTGATGCGACCGAGCCCAAAGCTGCATAAGATTTCAAAATCTAATCAAGGTCTTAGTTTTGGATTTTCCCATAAGGGCAGACGGCCAGTCATGATCGTTTTCGGGGGAATAAGTTTAGTCTGTGGGTTAAAATACATGTTAAAGTAGAATACGTGGCTTAACATCCGCTTGGGGAATGGCTGGCTCCGACAGATCAGGGAATAAAAGATTTAGTTGACACTTATCCTTCAGGGTAGCTGAGATGCGTAGAAGTTTTCTGGTCGCGTTTATTCCTGTCGTACTAAGTTGCGCACCCACGAGTGCTGATCAAGTGCGTCAAGATTGTAAAGTTTTATTAGATCCTGCTTCGGAGGCGCCTCATTCTTTGCGTGACTATGTAAAGCGTTTTGAACCTTCGGCCTTGCGTGTATGCAGACGATCTGATCAACAAGTCGAAACGTATTATGCTTTAAGTGCGATTGTTCATAATTCTAATGGGATTTGTCATTTTTATGATGAGGAGATTGTTCCTAAGGTGCAACATACCAAATATAAACAACAGTATATGCTACGAACATTTGGTGGATGCCCACAGCAAAATTCAAGCCGATACGTTCCTGCTGACCACGTGTCTGAAGCTGATTTCATTGAAATTATGTATTTGATCAACCGTATTTCTACATCTTCAGTGGATCGTGAAAAGATTTTCTCGACACTCCCTGATGAGCAGCGTCGATCTAAGGGCTTCAAGTCATTTCATACGCACATTGGAACTGCCAAATCACCGCATGTGGTTCGAATAAGTCGTATGTCAAACTTCATGAATTTATTTTCTACATTTGATGTTTTGATCGAAAAACCAGACAACGCATATGAATGGTACGTTTTGCGGATACGTAAATTCTTTGGATTGACTCTAGTAGACTTTGATATTGCGGTTTTATGAGAAAAAATATGATGCTATCTTTTGGGTGGCATTCTCTAGCTGTTTGATGGTGCTCCGCTTGGCAACGCCCAGTTATGCGGGTGAGGAGAATACACCGCCAGAACTCGACATTATTACGGAGAGGTTGAGCATACGGATTTTGGCCTTACATGGACTTTACGTCTCTTATTGGTTGGCAATTAGACCTTGTCAAAATTAATAAGTGGCACGTCATGTTCTTGTTTAATGGTGCATGGGATTTCTTGAACGTTGCTAGCAAATTTTCGTACCGATCAGCGTCTGGAGACATTCAGTACACCTATGACATATATGGTGGCGATCAGGATAAATATTTAAATATTACTCGAATTTTGTATGAAGAAATCGTGGCTGTGGAGATTGTATCTATCGAAGAATTGCAGATGACCTTTAAAAATGGCGATACGTTATCAATCCTTGACAACCCCGAAGTTAAATCATGGTGGTTTGTAGATTTAAGAACACCGCCTTATGGCACCCATGAATATCCTCCTGCGGATAAGGATCCGGATTTCATTACTGAGGAGGAAATACAGCAGCGCTTAAAGGGTTGGTGATCTAGAATACAATATAGAAACTCCACATTATTAAACATCTGCACCGTTCTCTGATCTGGCATTAAGGTCTCAGCCTTTGTTATGGAAATCATAGAAAGATGTGGATGAGGGATAAAATTATCCTTTATATTGTCAAAATCGTTCTATTGATGGTCTTGGCTAAAAGGCAACGATACAGATGAATTTTCAACAGTTGCGTGTCGTTATGGCTATTTTTGGTAATGGCCTGAGCTTGACCGAAGCGGCGCGTGTTCTTTCGACGTCGCAATCCGGGGTTAGCAAGCAAATTCAAAATCTGGAAGCGGAACTCGGTATCGAGATATTTGTGCGCAAGGGCAAGCGTCTTGTTGGCGTGACCCAAGCCGGTCAGGGTTTAATTGAGATCATCAGTAAACTTCTGGTCGAAGCTGAGAATGTCCGTATTTATTCGTCACAGTTTAAAGATCAAGATCGAGGCCGACTTGTGATCGGTGCGACCCATAATCAAGCTGTGAATGCCTTGCCGCTGGCGATCAAAAAGTTCAGCCAATTGTTTCCAAAAGTCACCATAGAAATTCGTCAAGCGATGTCTGAACAGATTGCACAGATGGTTGTGGATGGGGTTTGCGATCTGGCCGTTGCGACAGAAGGTGTCGATAAATTCCCCGATCTGGTGACATTCCCCTATTATTCGTGGACGCACATCGCCATTGTTCCTCAAGATCACGATTTGGCGCGGTTGCCTGCGGTCACGTTAGAAGATCTGGCGGCATATCCCATTATTACCTATGACGCCGATGTGACCGGGCGCAGTCATGTGGACACAGCGTTTCGTTTGGCTGGACTCCATCCTGAAATTCGTCTGACCGCGATGGATGCCGATGTCATCAAATGCTACGCGGCGACGGGGCTTGGTGTTGGTATTGTAGCGGAAACGTCTTTGAGTGCGGATGAACAAAGCGGGCTTAAGATATTGCCGCTCGCGCCTGATTTGTTCGACCGCTGTGTGGTGAAGATTGCGTTGCGGCGGGGAAAGCTGTTCCGATCCTATATCTATCAATTCATTGAACTGTTGGCCCCTCACCTCCCGGAGAGAATCATCAGTAGCGCTGTCTATAAAGGGAAGATTGTCGAATTTACCAATATACCCCCGTGGCCGGATCCGGTCAGTCAGTATGCGAATCTGCTCTAGCAAGTGCAGTCTTGAGCAAAAAGTGATCCATTCT
>JBBCIP010000219.1:0-2587 GCA_037189785.1 Alphaproteobacteria bacterium | reverse complement strand
GTTTTGTTCAGGCGGCACTCACGGCGTTCGGCGGCATCGATATCATTGTCAACAATGCCGGTTATACATGGGACAGCGTGATCCAGAAAATGACCGATGAACAGTGGTATGCGATGATCGACGTGCATATGACGGCGCCGTTTCGGCTGCTCCGTGCGGCCCAGCCGTATATCAAGCAATTCGTTGCAGACGAACGCAGCAAAGACATCGTCAATCAACGGAAGGTGGTCAATATCACTTCTGTCTCGGGCATTTGCGGCAATGCTGGTCAAGCCAATTATTCCAGCGCCAAGGCGGGTATTATCGGTTTGACCAAATGTCTGACCAAGGAATGGGGGCGCTATAATGTTAACGTCAATGCGGTGGCGTTTGGTGTTATCATGACTCGTTTGACAGAAGCGACGGCCGGTGGTGACGCCAGTATCACTATATCCGGGCGCGACATCAAGGTCGGCATTAGCGAGCAGGTTTTAGAAAGTTCGAAAACCCTAATTCCACTCGGGCGACCAGGGACAGCGGAAGAAGCCGCTGGTGCGGTTTATCTATTCTGCACACCGGAAGCAAATTATATCAGCGGCCAAACCGTCATTTGTGGCGGTGGCTTGGAAATATAACAGAGGATACCATGTCGGATAACGCGCCATGGATGGATGATGATCTCCGCTTGTTCCGCCAATCGGTGCGGAAGCTTGTGGCCAGTGATTTTCTACCGCATGAAGAACGGTGGCGGGCCCAAGGCTACGTGGATCGTGACTTGTGGTCGAAAATCGGATCGCTTGGGTTTTTGTGTACGGATATTCCGGTGGAATACGGCGGTGGCGGCGTTGATTTCCGCTATGAAGCGGTGCTGTATGAGGAAACCTGGGGGCGGGGTCTCAATGGTTGGGCGCAAAGTGTCCATAGCATTTTAGCCCATTATATTTTGAATTTCGGCAGCGACGCCCAGAAACAAAAATATTTACCATTGATGGCCTCGGGCGCCATGGTCGGTGCTATTGCCATGACTGAACCGGGTACCGGGTCCGATCTTCGCTCTATTCGCACCACGGCGGTCAAGGATGGGGATCATTATCGCATCAATGGCTCGAAAATTTTTATCAGTAATGGCTCCATTGCCGATTTGATTGCCGTGGTATGCCGCACCAATGCCGGTACGGATCAGGATGGGTTGTCGTTACTGTTGTTGGAAACCGCCGACTGCCCGGGCTTTGACGTGGGCCGCATTTTGAAAAAAATCGGCCAAAAGGCCCAAGACACTTGCGAGCTATTTTTCTCGGACGTGATGGTTCCCGCTGACCGCTTGTTGGGGCTTGAGGAAGGTCGTGGGTTTCATCAATTGACCAGTGAATTACCCTACGAACGGGCCATCGTCGCGTTGTGCGGCGTGGCGGCTATGGAACATATCCTTGAATTGACGGTCGATTACGTTAAACAACGGACGGCATTTGGTAAGCGGCTGTTGGACTTCCAAAATACACGTTTCAAATTGGCCGAGGTGAAAACAACGGTTCATATCGCCCGCACATTCATCGATGATTGCATTCAAAAATTGATGCAGGGATCGTTGGATTCGGTCACCGCCTCTATGGCGAAATGGTGGGTTGCGGATATGCATTGCAAGGTCGTTGATGACTGTGTTCAAATGTTCGGCGGCTATGGCTATATGGAGGAATATCCGATAGCCCGCCATTATGCGGATGCTAGGGTGCAAAAAATATACGCGGGCACCAATGAAATTATGAAAGAACTTATCGCAAGATCTCTATAAGCGGACGGCGAAGAACGGGGATGACGGTTGTGGTGCAAAAACCTTGGGACAAGATGCATAAGAAAATCGGTATGACGGTGCCGCCGTATCGCCACGGCACACCGGCTGATTGGGTTGGTCATTATGCCGGTATCGTGGGTGATCGCCCGGCTTTGTTCTATGGTGAGACAACCATTACCTATGCCACGGTAAACGATCATGCCTCGCATTTTGCAAACTATTTGCAAGCGTCCGGGATCAAGAAAGGTGATGTTGTCGGCATTCATTTGCCGAATATTCCCCATTCTGTGATTGCCATGATCGGTGCCATGAAGGTCGGCTTGACGGTTTCGGGGGTTTCGACGTTATTGATGCCGTCGGAGTTAGAAAATCAATTGGCTGATTCAGGCGTCACCGTGCTGGTGACGTTGCGGCCCCATTTCCAAGATAAAATCCAGGCGCTATCGATGCCATCGGTGCGGTTGATCATTGTCGTCGATGATGAAAGTGGTCTTGATAAAACGAGCGACTGGTGTGATCTAACCGCCCCACGTGGCAAGACTGTTGTCGGTTTTTGCAGTGTCATGCGGACGACGGAGCCTGCCTATACGCCCGTAGTGATGGATCCTGATGACGTGTTGTTTATTCAATACACCGGGGGCACGACTGGAAAGCCCAAGGGCGCGATGCTGAGCGTTCGCAATGTCATGTATGACGTGCAGCTTTATTCCAGTACCTATGGCTTGAAACAAGGTCAAGAATGCTTGGTCACAGCCTTTCCGCTTTATCATTTGGCGGGGATGAGTTTGCTGTTATTGGCGATCTTTTATGGTGCCGGAT
>JBBCIP010000218.1:0-5499 GCA_037189785.1 Alphaproteobacteria bacterium | reverse complement strand
GTGCGCCGGTCGACAAACCTTTGACTGAGGCGCTCATGCAGCGCATCGGACAACCGATCTTCGACCGCCCGCGTCCGGGCCTGCCAATGGTCCGGACGGGCGAGCCAGTCCGGGCGGTTCGCAGCATATGTCCAGGTCCGCACATGCGCAATACGCTGTGCGAGGGTATCGATATCTCCATCGACCCGATCCAAGGGTTTTAGCTGGGCTTCGAACCAATCATCAGGGATGACGCCCAAGGGGCGCATCAGAAAACTATAGACGGCGAGACAAACCCGCGCGTGATCCAACGGCGAAATCTTCCGGAAATCCGGCAGTTGGCAGGCGTCCCACAAGCGTTTGAGCGCGCCGGGCGAACGGATCAGGCCGCGAATATCATCGCGGGCCGCGGCGATCTTGAGCACGGCGAGATCTTCGGACTCCCGAGCGCGGCGAAATTTTGGGTGGTCGGGCAAGCTGTCAAGGCTATGAATAAGCGCTTCGGGCGACGCAAAATCCAACGTACTGTTGCGCCATTCCAGGGCATTGATCGGGGCGAAGCGATGATTCTCGACCGCGTCGATGATATCCGCCGGAAAATCATCGACCAATTCGGCCATGACGGTGAAGCTGCCGTTGTTCATATGGCGTCCGGCGCGCCCGGCCACTTGGGCAACTTCAGCGGCGGTCAGATCGCGAAAGCGCTCGCCGTCGAATTTGCGGCGAGAGGCGAAGGCGACATGGTCGATGTCCATATTAAGCCCCATGCCGATGGCGTCGGTGGCAACAATGTAATCGACGTCACCGTTTTGGAATAACGCCACTTGAGCGTTTCGGGTGCGCGGGCTCAAGGCCCCCATGACCACGGCGGCGCCGCCGCGATGCCGCCGCAGCATCTCGGCCAAGCCATAAACTTCCGTTGCGGAAAAGGCGATGATGGCCGACCGGCGTGGCAGCCGCGATAATTTTTGCGGCGGCACATGGGTCAGGGTCGAAAAGCGTGGTCGGGTGATGATTTCGGCCCGCGGCAACAAGGTCATAATCACCGGCCGCATGCTTTCCGATCCCATGAACATGGTTTCTTCCCGCCCGCGCGCCCGCAACAGTCGTTCGGTAAAAACATGACCGCGATCGCTGTCGGCGGCCAGCTGGATTTCATCCACGGCCACAAACGCGACATCGAGGCTGATCGGCATGGCTTCCACCGTGGCGACCCAATAGCGCGGGGATTTGGGCACGATTTTTTCTTCACCGGTGACCAAGGCCACCACCTCGGGGCCCTTTATCCGGACGATGCGGTCATAGATTTCCCGCGCCAGAAGGCGCAAGGGCAGACCGATGATACCGGAACTATGGCCAAGCATACGCTCGACCGCGAGATGGGTTTTGCCGGTGTTGGTGGGCCCTAAAACAAACCTTACACCTACGGGGTTCAGGGCTTCGGGGCGGATCATACGTGCTACCATGGCTTCTCCTAGCATGGGCCCAGGAGGGGGGGAAGAGCGTTGACCAGACCGAGAATAAAAAATCAGCTCTTGATTTTAGATGTAATTTAGATATATCTTATTTTCGTTATATCGAAACACTAACGAAATGAGACTATATGAGATACTTTGAAAAACACGCGTTCCGCCGTGACAGACGCTATTCCCGGACCCCAGGCATGGGGCACCCGTTTGCTGATACGCAGTCCCCGGATGACCAAGACCAGGGGTTTGGTGGTCGTCATGGCCGCCATAGACGGTCACGGGATCACGGACCTGGCGACCATGGAGTTGGCGACCATGGCCCTGGCGAACACGGATCAGGCGGTCGGGCCGGACGTGGTGGTCGTGGCGGTCGGGGCCGTCGCCTGTTCGACCATGGCGAACTACGCTATTTGATTTTGCAGTTGATCGGCGAAAAGCCCAGGCATGGCTACGATATCATCAAGGCCATCGAAGACTTGGCGGCTGGAACCTATAGCCCGAGCCCCGGCGTGATCTATCCGACTTTGACTCTGATGGAAGACCTGGGTCAGATTTCACAAACCACCGGTTCCCAAAATTTGGACGAAGGCGGCAAGAAGCTTTACGCCATTACCACTGACGGCACGGCCTATTTGGCTGATCACCAGTCTTTGGTCGAGGCCATTTTGAACCGTTTATCCAAAGCCAGATTGAGCCAGGGTGATAATGCCGCGCCGGAAATCATCCGGTCCATGGAAAACCTGAAAACCGCGTTGCGTCTACGGTTGTCGCGGGACGGCACCAGTGCCGAAGATCGCCGCGCCATCGCTGCGATAGTCGATGCTGCCGCCTTAGCGGTCGAGCGCCAGTAGCGCATCCAGCAGCTCATAAGGATGTCCCTATGAAACAATCAGAAGCCAAAGTCACGACCGCCATGGCGCGTCGCTATCTCGGGCAATTGTGCAAACATTTTGCCCATAAAATCCCGGTGGTGATGATACCGGAAGACAAGCCGACATCCGGCGCGATCACATTCAGCTTCGGAGTTTGCCGGCTGCAAGCCACGGAAAATGAACTGGTCATGCAGGCTGAAGCGGCGGACGCCGAGGCTTTGGCCCAAACCGAAGATGTCATCAAGCGGCATTTGGAACGCTTTGCATTCCGCGACACGCCCGAAATTGCTTGGCAGTCCCTATAACCTTTAGCCCCCATGACTGCTTAACGCGCGGATATTGGGGAAAAATATGGTTTGTTTCGATTGAAACTACCATGAGCTAAGCGAGAATGGAGGGGCAGCCCTGCAAAAATGCAGGGCGACCGGTATTTTCCGTCAATTGACTCGGGGACACCCGTTAGGCATTCTGCCGCGCAAAATGATAGACTGCGAGCAGAGGTGCGCAAAGAATGACCGAAGCCCCGAAGAAAAAGACGGTGACAGATTGGGAAGCCCTGGCGTCCAAGGAAATTCAAGGACGACCGGTGAGCGATTTGGTGTGGGATACACCGGAAGGCATCGCCGTAAAGCCGTTGTATACGGCTGAAGATGTGGCCGGGATCGAAGAAACCCTGCCGGGCTTTTTCCCGTTCACCCGGGGCGTGCGCGCCACCATGTATTCGAACCGGCCCTGGACCGTGCGGCAATATGCCGGGTTCTCCACTGCCGAAGAGTCCAATGCGTTCTATCGCCGCAATTTGGCAGCCGGTCAAAAAGGCTTGTCGGTGGCGTTCGACTTGGCCACCCATCGTGGTTACGATAGCGACCATCCGCGTGTGGTCGGGGACGTCGGCAAAGCCGGTGTGGCCATCGACAGCGTCGAGGATATGAAAATTCTGTTCGACGGCATCCCGCTTGATGAAATGTCGGTGTCGATGACCATGAACGGCGCCGTGATCCCGGTGCTGGCGTTTTATATCATCGCCGCCGAAGAACAGGGCGTATCCCAAGATAAATTGGCCGGCACCATTCAGAACGACATTCTGAAAGAGTTCATGGTGCGGAACACGTATATTTATCCGCCGACGCCATCGATGCGGATCATCGCCGATATTATCAATTACACCGCCGATTATATGCCGAAGTTCAACTCGATCTCGATCTCCGGCTATCACATGCAGGAAGCGGGCGCGACCCAGGTTCAAGAACTGGCTTATACCTTGGCCGACGGTATGGAATATGTGCGGTCGGCGACAGCGCGCGGGCTCGATGTCGATAAGTTTGCGGGACGGTTGTCGTTCTTCTTCGCCATCGGCATGAACTTCTTTATGGAAGTGGCCAAGCTGCGGGCCGCGCGGTTGTTGTGGGCGCGGATCATGAAAGATTTCGGCGCGCAAAAAGCGTCGTCGTTGATGCTCAGAACTCACTGTCAAACATCCGGTGTGTCGCTGACCGAAAAAGATCCTTACAACAACGTGATCCGCACCACGGTCGAAGCGTTGGCGGCGGGCCTCGGTGGCACACAATCCTTGCACACCAACGCGCTTGACGAAGCGATTGCCTTGCCGACCGATTTCTCGGCGCGGATCGCCCGCAACACCCAACTTATTTTGCAAGAAGAAACCGGCATCACCAAAGTGGTCGATCCATTGGGTGGATCCTATTATGTCGAAGCATTGACCAAAGCCTTGGCCGATGACGCTTGGGCGCTCATTCAAGAAGTGGAAGAAATGGGCGGCATGACCAAGGCGGTGGAAGCCGGCTTGCCGAAGCTGCGCATTGAAGAAGCCGCCGCCCTAAAGCAAGCACGGATCGACCGTGGTGATGAAGTTGTGGTCGGGGTCAACAAATACAAATTGAAGCAAGAAGATCCAATCGACATTCTCGATGTCGATAACGCCAAAGTGCGTGTGGCGCAGATTGCCCGCCTTGATAACATTAAAGCGACCCGTGATCCGGCACGTGTCAAAGCAGCACTGGACGCCATCACTGCTGGGGCCAAAGGCGACGGCAACATGCTGGCGCTGGCGGTCGATGCGGCGCGGGCGCGTGCGACCTTGGGTGAAATTTCCGACGCCATGGAAATTGTGTTCGGGCGTCACAAAGCGGAGATCAAAAGCGTGTCAGGCGTTTATGGATCGGCTTATGAAGGGGATGATACCTTCTCCAAATTACAAAAAGACGTTGATGATTTCGCCATCGAGGAAGGTCGTCGTCCGCGGATCTTGATCGTCAAGATGGGGCAAGATGGTCATGACCGTGGCGCCAAAGTTGTCGCCACCGCCTATGCCGATATCGGGTTCGACGTCGACGTCGGGCCGTTGTTCCAAACGCCCGAGGAAGCCGCCCGTCAAGCGGTTGAAAACGACGTCCATGTGATCGGTGTGTCGTCCTTGGCCGCCGGTCATAAAACCCTTGTGCCGTCTTTGGTGGCCGCACTGAAAGCCGAAGGCGCCGATGATATTCTGGTGATCTGCGGTGGTGTTATTCCGGCCCAGGATTATGACTTCCTGCGCAATGCCGGTGTGGCGGCGATCTATGGTCCCGGCACCAATATCGTCGAAGCCGCAACCGAACTCCTCGGCCTCGTCAAAGCCCGCAAAAAGAAAGCGGCTTAAGTGAGCTCTCAATGAGTGGCTAATACATGTGGTAAATTTATTTCTGTTACCAATAGTAGAGAACTAGCCACCCAATAAACTTATGCTTGTCATTCCTCATATCTTCTTTAATACTACTTAGGGAATATAAAAGGGGGTCGCAATGGCAAGAATTCCAAAACGCGTGATGGATCGTGTTTCATCACGCCTAAAAAGCTATCAAGAATTGGTGGCAGGGTTAAGGGCGAGAGACGTCTCTGAAGCTGATACGGTAACGGTCATTAAAGATATTCTCGCCGATGTTTTCGGATATCAGAAATATTTAGAGCTAACGAGCGAGCAGCAAATACGCGGTACTTTTTGCGATTTAGCTGTAAAACTTGATGGTAAAATTCATTATTTGATCGAAGTAAAAGCTGCGGCCGTTGATTTAAATGATAACCATCTCCGTCAGGCAATTAACTATGGCGCCAATCATGGTATAGAATGGGGTATCTTGACCAACGCTGTATAGTGGCGTGTTTTCCGAATTAAATTTGCC
>JBBCIP010000217.1:0-26460 GCA_037189785.1 Alphaproteobacteria bacterium | reverse complement strand
GCCCCCGCGCCGGTCGATTGCATCGCGGCTTTCCGTGATGCGGTTGGGGATCGGATGGAGCTCATCGTTGATGGCGGTTTTCGTCGTGGCGCGCATGTGGTGAAGGCTTTGGCACTTGGGGCCAATGCCTGTTCCATTGGGCGGTCTTATTTATATGGCTTGGCGGCGGCAGGTCAGCCCGGTGTGGAGCATGCTTTGGAAATTTTGCGGTCTGAAATCGTCAGAACGATGACTTTGCTGGGATGCGCCGCAATCTCGGATATTGATCAAACAAAAATACTGACGGCTTCGCGTTAGGTTCTCGGAATCCCGGAATCTTGGTGCAGCATCACGGATAGGACATAAAAAATGGCATCAAAAAAGATAGCGTTAGTCACAGGGGGATCATCAGGAATAGGCGCGGCCGCAGCCAGAAGACTAGCTAAGGATGACCTGCATGTGGTCGTCTTGGCCAGCACATCCATAGAAAAAGCTGAAGGTGTTGTAAATGATATCAAGAATGATGGCGGTCAAGCAACGCCGATGATCTGCAATGTTCGTGCCGTCGACAGCATCAAAGCAACGGTCAGAAAAATTGCCGACGATCTTGGCGATATCGATGTTCTGGTGAATTCCGCAGGTCTTTTCTATCCGACCACGATCGGCGAGTGCGGTGGTGAGGATTTCGAGCAAATGGCCGATGTTAATCTACGCGGTACATTCTTTTTCATTAACGAAGTTGTTCCCGGTATGAAAAGACGGGAACGAGGCAAAATTGTCAATATTGCTTCCGTTGCCGCAGTGATGGGCATTGCGAACTATTCCCTATACTGCGCAACAAAGGCTGCAATCCAAATGCTGACCAAATCGCTCGCCTGTGATTTGGCACCATTCGGCATCAATATCAATGCTGTCAGTCCGGGCAACACGGCAACGCCAATTAACGAAGCGTTACGGACCGATCCTGCCTACAACGACTATCTGGCTGGGATGTACAAAGCGACTCTTAGCCGAACAAAATTTTCAGCACCAGAAGATATCGCGGAAATTATCGCATTTTTATCATCGGACAAAGCACGGTCCATGCATGGTGCAACCATTCTCGCCGATGAAGGCATATCAGCAGGATTTTGACTATGAAGCGTTCTAAAAAGACGATTATCACCTGTGCGATCACGGGATCTATTCATACGCCGACAATGTCGCCGTATTTGCCGATCACGCCGGATGAGATTGCCAATCACTCGATTGAGGCGATTGAGGCTGGTGCGGCGATGGTGCATTTGCATGCACGCAACCCTGAGACCGGGCGCCCTGTGCAAGATCCCGATTTGTTCATGCAATTCTTGCCGCGGATCAAGCAGCAAACCGACGCCATCATCAATATTACGACCGGCGGCGGTTTGGGGATGTCGTTGGAAGAGCGGCTGGCGCCTGCGCATCGGGCTAGGCCCGAAGTGATCTCGCTCAATATGGGATCGATGAACTTTGGGGCGTTTGAGCTTGCCGGTAAATATTATGACTGGAAGCACGATTGGGAAAAGCCCTATCTTGAATCGACCTATGGGGCGATCTACCCCAATACATTCGAGATGATCGACCGTGTCATTCGCGAAGTCGGCCATGCCTATGGCACGCGATTTGAATTTGAATGCTACGATGTTGGGCATCTTTATAATCTGGCCTATTTCGCCAACAAGGGATTGTTGAAGCCGCCATATTTCATCCAATGCATTCTTGGCATTCATGGCGGGATCGGCGCCGATCTTGATAACCTCAATCATATGATCCGCATGGCCGATAAGCTGTTTGGTGATGATTATTACTTGTCTGTTCTGGCGGTTGGTAAGGATCAAATGAGATTTCTAACGCAAAGCGTTCTTGCGGGTGGGAATGTGCGGTGTGGATTGGAAGATAGCCTTTATATCGGCAAAGGGGCCTTGGCAAAATCAAGCGCCGAACAAGTCCGTAAAATCCGTACCATTATTGAAGAACTTGGGTCCGAAATTGCAACGCCAGATGAAGCACGGCAGATGCTTGATCTGAAGGGTGGCGATCAGGTCGGGTTTTAAGGACATTTTGAATGCGTTTTGCGAGTGATACAGGCGGTACATTTACAGACCTTGTCGTCGAAGACGATAACAAGGTGATAACAATGTATAAAGCCTCCACCGTTCCAAGCGATCCTGTGGCCGGGGTTTTGGCGGCGTTGGAGCTGGCGGCTCAAGATCGCAAGCTTAGCCTTGCCGACATGTTAAAACGTGGCGATGTCTTTATTCATGGCACCACGCATGCGATCAATGCAATCATAACTGGGCGAACGGCACGAACAGCGTTCTTAGTTACCGAAGGCCACAAAGATATGCTTGTCTTCCGCGAAGGCGGGCGTATCGAGCCATTTAATCATACGGTCGCTTACCCAAAGCCCTATACGCCGCGATCGCTGACCTTCGAGATCCCTGAACGGATTGTCTATAATGGCGATGTGTTGACGGCGCTTGATGAAGTTGCCGTGTTGGAAACGATTGAAAAATTAAAAGCTCTGAACGTTGAGGCTGTTGCTGTTTGCTTCTTGTGGTCAACCATAAATCCGCAACACGAACTGCGGGTCGGCGCGCTTCTGGCCGAACATCTACCAGGGATTCCGATCAGTCTATCCCATGACGTAAACCCGACATTGCGCGAGTTCCGCCGAGCGTCGTCCGCGGTGATCGATGCATCTTTGAAACCATTGATGGGCAAGTATTTGGGCAGCTTAGCGGACCGTCTGTCTGCGGCCGGGTTCCAGGGCGATGTGATGGTTTTGACCTCAGCCGGTGGCATGATGACGGCGGATTATGTGGCGGAAGCCCCCATTCGCGTTATCAACTCCGGGCCATCCATGGCGCCTGTTGCGGGTCGCTATTATGCAGAACTGGACATTCCGGAAAACCGCGATGTCATCGTCGCCGATACGGGCGGGACCACCTATGACATCAGCTTAGTGCGGGATCGCCATATTCCGATGACGCGAGAGTTATGGATTGGTCAGCCGACCCGCGGCCATCTGGTCGGCTATCCATCGGTTGACGTCAAAAGCGTCGGGGCTGGCGGTGGCTCTATCGCCCGGGTTGACAATGGTGGGTTGTTGCATGTGGGGCCGATGAGTGCGGGGGCCGTTCCGGGGCCGGTGTGTTATGGCCGCGGTGGTGTCGAGCCGACCGTGACCGACGCAACCGTTGTGCTTGGCTATCTCGATCCGGATTTTTTTCTGGGCGGATCAATGCCGCTTGACAGGCCTGCGGCAGAGGCGGCCATTCGTACCAAAGTCGCCGATCCTTTAGGCATCTCTGTCGAAGACGCGGCCTGGACCATTGTTGAACTCGCGACAGAAAACATGGTGCAGGCCATTGTCGATATTACGGTGGCGCAGGGTATCGATCCGGCAAAAGCGGTCTTAATCGGTGGCGGTGGCGCGGCCGGGCTCAATTCCACGTTCATCGCCCGCCGTTTGGGCACCGATACCTTGATCATTCCGGAAATGGGTGCGACTTTGAGCGCCGCCGGCGCCATGATGTCCGATTTGACGGCGGAATATGCAACAAGCGTGTTCACGTCGACGGCAAATTTTGACAAAGACAAAATCAATAATGCGCTGTTTGATTTGCGCGCAAAATGCGATGCCTTTGCCCGCAAGGTGGGGTCGAAGGTCTTGAAGGCTGAGATATCGGTTATTGCCGAAGCCCGCTATGAAAGCCAGGTCTGGGATATCGATATGCCGCTGCCGATGGCGCGGTTCCGCAATGGCGAGGATATGAAGACGTTCCGGGAGACCTTCGATGCCACCCATGAAAAGATCTTCACCGTGCGCGACGAAACGTCAGCCATAGAAATCGTCGGCCTGCGTGCCACCGTCAAATGCAAGATGCGCAACGACGATAAACTAAGGTTGAAGTCCGACCAGAACCAACAGGCCGCAGCAGCCACACGCAAAGTCTACTTTAGCGATGGCGGCTGGACGGAGACGGCTGTTCATCGTTTATCCAATTTACCGATCGATCACACGATATCTGGCCCGGCGATCATTGAATCACCGTTTACAACCATTGTGGTCGATCGGGCCGCAACATTCCGCCGCACCGCATCCGGCAGCATTGTCATTTATCCCTGAGGTATTCATGAGGTTGACGATGACAGAAACAATATTGAACGGCGCTGAGCTGGCGATCTTGAACAGTCGCTTCGAGGGCGTTGTGCGCAAAATGGCCAACACCTTGCTGCGCACCGGCCGGTCGGGTGTGCTCAATCGCGCCAAGGACTTTTCCTGTTGTATCGTTACAAAAGACGCTGACCTATTGGCGGCGGCTGAAAGCTTGCCGATCCATGTATTGGCCGGGCCGGACATGATGGCGCGGACCATGGCGGACTATCATCCCGATCTGAAGGCGGGCGATGCCTTTTTCCATAATTCGCCGTATCACGGCTGTTCACATCCCGCTGATCTGACGTTGTTGGTGCCGGTTGTCGATACGCAGGGTGTGCATCGCTTCACCGTTCTTGCCAAGGCACATCAAGCGGATATCGGGAATTCTGAACCGACGACCTATATGGGGATGGCCCGTGACCTCTATCATGAAGGGGCTTTGATCTTTCCGGCTGTTCAAGTGCAGCGGGATTACCGGAACATCGACGATATTATCCGTATGTGCGAATTGCGCATTCGTGTGCCGGACCAATGGCGCGGCGATTATTTGGCGATGCTGGGGGCCGCGCGGATTGGCGAGCGTGAGATCCTTGCAATCGGCCAAGAGATCGGTTGGGAAAAGCTCGATGCGTTCACCACGCAGTGGTTCGATTACAGTGAAAAACGTATGATCGAAGCGGTGAAGGCGTTGCCCGCAGGTACGGTCTATGGCGCCAGCACCCATGATCCATTTCCCGGGATGCCGCCGGAAGGGGTGACCATCACCGCCAAAGTCACAAGCATGCCGGATCAGGGGCGGGTTATTGTTGATCTCACCAATAACCCGGATTGCTTGCCCTGCGGCATGAACCTGAGCGAAGCTTGTTCGCGCACAGCGGCGATGATCGGGGTGTTTAATTCGATCGATCACAGCGTGCCGAAGAACGCAGGTGCTTTCCGCCGGATCGAGGTCAAGTTACGCCACGGCTGCATTGCCGGCATCACGCCGCATCCGTTCAGCTGCTCCACAGCGACAACAAATATTGCCGATCGGGTCGCCAACAGCGTCCAGACGGCAATCGCCGACCTCGGCGCTCGTGCCGGGATGGCCGAGGTCGGTGCTGTTGTTGCGCCGTCTGCCGGGGTGATATCGGGTATTGATGAGCGCACGGGTAAGCCGTTCGTCAATCAAATATTCTTGGCGTTCTCAGGCGGTGCAGCCAGCCGATCGGAAGACGCTTGGCTGACCACGGCCCATGTCGGCAATGCCGGAATGTGTTGCATCGATGGCATCGAGCTGGATGAGTTATGTCATCCGATCATCGTGAAGAAACGCGGCTTCGTTATCGATAGCGAAGGGGCCGGTCAGTTCAAAGGCGCACCCTCTACGGTGGTCGAGTTCGGGCCGCTCATCGGTAGCTTTGATCTTGGCTACGGGTCGGACGGCCATATCAACCCGCCGAAAGGGGTTGCAGGGGGTATATGCGGCGGGGCCGCAGATCAAATCTTACAGCGTCAAGACGGCACGACTGTTGCCCTGGAGTCTTGCGCCATGATCAAGGTTTCGTGCGGAGAAACGGTGATTGCAACGTCAGCTGGGGGCGGCGGTTACGGCAGACCTGAAGACCGTGATCCCGCGGCGGTCGTTCATGACGTGCGTGAAGGATGGATATCCGAGAAGCGGGCGCGCGAGATTTATAACGTGGTTGTGTGTGATGGTGTTCTGAATAGCGTTGCAACAGAACAACTGAGAAATGCCTGAGGTCTCATTTTGAGAAAACAGGATCTACCATTTCATCTCCAATCGGATGGGTGGTTATGGGTAAATCTAAAAAAATCAGAATTTAATGGCTATAACATGGGAGATATACAGGGATGACAAATTTCAGAAAAATTATTCTATCGACAACGGCGTTGTTGGCGTTGCCGTGCACGATACAAGCTCAGGATCTTACGATTGAGGAGGTTTTGGTCACTGCCAGAAAGCGGACCGAAACCATCCAGGACATACCCGAAACCGTTACCGCGATCAGCGCTGATGTTATTGAAAGAGCCGGTATTACAAGTATCAATGATATTGGTATGGTCACCACTGGGGTGAATTTGAATAGACGGCAAGATGATAGCCCTAACGTGGTTATGCGTGGTGTTGGCTCGTTTGGTAATGTGCAGGGCGTCGGCTTTTATGTGGATGATGTACAAACGTTCACAGGCATCACCGATAAGTTGGAAGATATAGAGCGCATTGAAATTTTGAAGGGTCCACAAGGGACGCTCTATGGAGGCAGCAACATTGGCGGCGCGATCAAATATGTTTTGAAAAAGCCAGACTTTGAGCTGGGTGGGGATGCGAAGATATCCTATGGGCGGTTTGGGACGAAATCTATCTCGGGGGCAATCAATGCGCCATTGGTTGACGATAGATTTGCTGTTCGCATCACCGGGTATTATGATGAAACCGATGGCTTCATGAATAATTTAGCCACCGGTAAAAACATTGACTCGAAATCTGAGTACGGCGGACGCATCGCTTTCCTGTTGAAGGACGGCGAGAATTTCGATGCGCTGCTAAGCATTCGCGCGATCAATTTGAAGCAGGATGGAGCCAACCTATACTACCCAACCACGGGCGATCGGGACTATCGTCGTAATGTAAATTATAATGAAGATGTGTTTTATGATCGTAAGATTATAACGCCGACACTGACGATGAATTGGAATATGGATGGTTATACCCTGACATCCATATCATCTTATTTTAAAATGACAGCGGATCGATTGGCCGACATCGATTTTACGGAACTGCCAAGTATCGCGGTATCATTTGACGACAAATTAGAAAATTATAGCCAAGAGTTACGATTGGCATCACCTGATGATGAGGGGCCGCTATCTTGGCTGGTGGGCGTTTATGGTGGCTGGAGAAGTGGATATAATACAAACTTGGCCAGCATTCGACAAAGTATCCTTACAGGGAACCCTGATGATACGGCTGTTCTCCTTGAGATTCCGTCGGCGGTTGATAGCAATATCAAACAGTATGCGGCTTTTGCATCCTTGACATATCATGTGACCGATGCTTTTGACGTGACCGTGGGCGGTCGTATCAATCATACAAACTTTAAACGTGAAAATGCGCTAGCTGGTTTGGCGGCGCAGAAAAAGGGAACACCGTTTATTCCGAAAGTCTCGCTGTCATATGATATGGACCCGAACTCTATGGTCTATGCGACGTTCTCTAAGGGGTTCGAGCCAGGTGGCGTCAGCCTTGTGGATGGAGTGCCGCGAATTTATAATCCGGAAAAAACCACCAATTACGAGGTTGGTATAAAATCGGATTTGTTTAATCGACGGCTGCGTTTGAATGCGGCAGCATTCTATATTGAATATAAAGACCGCATGTTTGAAACGCGTATTCTGGAAGATACGGGGGTCGTCGAGGGTATTATTAACATTGGTGATGCCCGCAATATCGGTATCGAGGTTGACGCGCAGTTGATCGTCACTGATGAATTGAGTTTCAATTTCGGTGCCGGGTATATCGACACAAAATGGAAAGACAATGTCATATTCTTTGATGACGTAGTCGGGGATGATGTGGATGTCGGCGGGAGAACACCGCCTTATGTGCCGAAATATTCGATTACGGTGTCTGCTGATTGGAAGAAAGAAGTGGTGGACGGCATTTCATTCGGTAGCCGTATCGATGCGTCTTTCGTTGGAAAATATTATTGGGATGTTCCCAATCACTTTTCACAAGAAGCGCACACGGTGGTTAACGCAAGCGTAGGTTTATATTCCGAAAATTGGGATCTGGTAGTCCAACTTAAAAATGCGTTTAATGAAAAATATAACAACGAATTTGAAGCAAACGTATATAGCGGTGTAGGATTTGATATGGGATCTCGTGCTACGCCACGCATTTGGAGTGTTTCGGGGCGCGTGCGCTTCTAATATTAAATTAGGTTGTTAATTTGCTGCCTCCAACAAGGATTTGATCGATGGCTCTATCATCCTATATGAAATATGGTGTGTTGTTGGGTTTAACCCCTTTCCTGGTTGGAGGCAGCGTTATGGCTGATGAACGAAACAAAGCGTATGAACGGCTTTTGGAGGTAGACAAAAGTATCGCCAATAGCATTCCCGCAACTGTTCAATGGTCGGACGATGGAAAGTCTTTGTGGTTTATGAAGCCCGGTGTAACGCCACCGCAGTTCGTTCAAATGGATATACCAGCGGGCCGGATTGAATTTTTGAACACTCCACCACAAACACCACAGAAAGCGGCGACGACCGATAGACCGCGCGTGGTTGGGTCAAGTTGGCCGCGTGGCGATTTTATCGGATCGGTGTTGTATGAGGTTATGGCACCCGACGGTCGTCATTTTGTCGGCAAGAAAGATGACAATCTTTATATCCGTGCGGCAGGGCAGGCTGATACAGCGCCGCTTACGAAAAATGGTCAACAGTTTTTTGACTGGGAGCTTGAGGGGGTCAAGTGGAATAAAGCGGGAAATTTAATCGCTACATTCCGGATTGATAATCGCCATGTGGAAAAAACTGACCGCATTGCGTGGGTGGATGGAAAGTCCAAGGTTACACAGTATGCCAAGCCATTGGTTGGCACTGCTTTACCCTATTATACTCTCTGCCTATTGGCGGTAAGCGGTGACTGCGCTGTTCAATCTGACCTGCCAAAAAATACCTATTATCGAATCACAGGCTTTACCCCAGATGACAAAGCGGTGTTGATAACGGGGTTGGCGCGTGATGGAAAAACAATCTTTTTGCTGTCCCTTGATATTAAAACAGGGCAATTAAAAACTGTTTTAGAAGAAAAAACAGACACGTTTTTTGTGCCGGGCACCAATAGCTTCCAGCCCGTGTTTGTGAATGATCAGGAATTCTTGTGGGTCTCCCCACGAGATGGCGTTGAAAATATATATCTTCATAATCTTTCCGGCAAGGACGTGCGCAAAGTGACGGATGTTTCCTTGCCCATATCCTACATTGCAACACATCTTGACGGGCAGGTTTATTATGTCGCCCCGGATAACGAACAGCGTCCGTATGATCAGCATTTGTGGCGCATTGCTTTGGCCGGAGGAGAGGCAAAGCGTCTGACCACGGGGGACGGGCAGCATGTCATCCAGTTCTCTCCAAAGGCGGATTATTTTGTTGATTTCTATTCAAGTGTAACGCATGCGCCTGTTGCCAAACTTGTGCGGAATGATGGAACCTATATTGCTGATATTGCGGCGTCTGCGATCACGCCGACAGAATTCTGGCATGGTCATCCTCCTGAAGAGTTTACGGTATTGGCGGCCGATCAGAAAACCACGCTGCATGGCGTTTTGTATAAACCCTATGATTTCGATCCTTCGAAAAAATATCCGATTATACAATTTGTCTATGGTGGCCCCCATGTGACAATTACCCAACGTCACTTTGGACCAGGGCAAATTTCATCGCGTGGGATGATCATTTCGGGATATTTCAATACCGCACCGGCTTTGGCGCAATTGGGCTTTATCACATTCACAGTCGACGGTCGCGGAACACCAGGGCGCGGTAAGGCGTTTCAAGATGTGGCTTATCAAGATATTGGCGATCATGCCGTTGCAGACTATACGACGGCGCTTGATCAAATAGCGGCCGATCGGCCTTATATGGATTTGTCCAGGGTTGGGGTTTATGGACGATCCTTAGGGGGCTATGTAACTTTGCGGGCTATGCTGATGGCCAATGATCGTTACCATGTTGGTGTCGCCAGTGCACCAGCAAAGCTTGGGCATGCGACCTCTGCGTCATATGAATTTTATCTGGGTGATCCTGTCAAGGATAAGACTATCTATGACCATGCCGACAACGCCAAGCATGTCGACAAGCTGAACGGCGATCTGTTGTTGTTATTCCCAACTTTGGATTATGAAGTGCCCTTTCAAGAAGCCATGGATCTAACCGATGCTTTGGTGAAAGCAAACAAAGCGGTCGATATGATGGTGATGCCCAATCAAAATCATATGTTCATGCCGGAAAGTGAACCTTTGTATATTAATTACAAAGACAGCTATCGGAATGACCTCATCAAAAACTATTTTATCGATAAGCTGCAAAGAACACCCGCCTCGGACTGAGACGGGTATTTTAGCTGTCCTGACGAGCTTAAAGTTTTTGGCACAGTCTGTGGGCATCCAACATGGCGGCATGGACGTTGCGGCTGGCCACGGCATCACCGATCCGGAACAGACGGAACTTATTTTCAGGCTGATGGACGATGGCCTGGATACCGGCTTGGGCAAATTTCTCTAGGTCAACTTCCCCAAGATTACGGGACAGCGGTTTTAAGGCCTCGTACAGGGACGTGTCTGGGTCGGTGCCGTGTTCCACCACGACCTGATCGACCACATGTTCTTCTTCGGCGCCATTGTATTCATTAGCCAAGGCAGCAACCAAACGATTGCCTTCCGGATAGACTTCGATCAGCTTTTGGTCAGTGATAAACACAGTGCCATGATCATGGAGATTGCGCATGAAAACGGGGCGGGTGGTCCGTTCTAATAATATGCCGGGACGATCGTCGGCCGTCACAAACTCCACTTTAGCGCCGCGTTCAGCAATGTATTCGGCAGCCGACAGGGCGCTTTCGCTGCCGTTTTCATCATACACCAACACGTGATCGGCGGGTTTTACGGCGCCGCTTAGAATATCCCAGCTGTTTATGCTCAGCTCAGCGCCGGGGAACGAAAGTTTTCTGGGGGTTCCGCCTGTTGCCAAAATAATAACATCTGGGGCCTGCTCTAAAATACGCTCGACTGTCGCGGCCTGACCCAGCCGGAGATCGACGTCTAATTTCCGTACCTGCGCTTCAAGCCAGCGCGAAATGGTAAGAAGCGATTCCCGCCACGCCAATTTCGATGCAACATGCAACTGCCCGCCGGTTTTTTGATCTTTTTCAAAAAGAATAACTTTATGGCCGCGCAATGCTGCTACGCGGGCGGCTTCAAGCCCGGCAACGCCCGCGCCGATGATAACAACCTTTAGACTGTCGCTCGCCTTTGCGGGCTCATGCGCCAAAAGCATTTCCCGCCCGGTGACCGGATTGTGGAGGCAATAAGCTTGCCCACCGGAATACAAACGATCAATGCAATAATTGGCGCCGATACATGGTCTGATATCGTCACTTCTGCCTTCGCTTAGTTTTTTGACGATATGCGGATCGGCGAGATGGGGGCGGGTCATGGCCACCATATCCACATGTCCTTCGGCGATGGCGCGCGCGGCGGTGGTTGTATCGGATATGCGTTGCGCATGGAACAATGGCACATCGATTGCTGATTTAATACGACTTGCGATCCCAAGATAAGGGGCTGCCGGCATCGACATGCCTGGGAAAATAACGGCATGGGATGGCAGGTTTTCAGCTTGTCCGGCTAAAACACTCAAATAATCAAGGCGCCCGTCGCAGGTCAATTTCTGAGCGATTTCCAGGCAGTCGTCATGGCTTAGACCGCCATCAAACAATTCATCGGCGGACATTCTAAGGCCAAGCACATAGTCATCACCCACCTCCGTGCGAATGGCATCGATGATTTCCAGCGTAAAGCGCAACCGATTTTCTAAACTGCCGCCGTATTTATCTTGGCGTTTGTTTATTCTGGGCGACCAGAACTGATCAATCAAATGGCCATGTGTCGCTGATAGTTCCAATCCATCGATGCCGCCGTCCCGAACACGTTTTGCCGCTTTGGCAAAGGCTGTGGCAATACGACGAAAATCCCAGTCTTCCATATCGCGGGGGAATGAACGGTGCGCCGGTTCTCTGACCCGGCTCGGGGAAATGGGGACGAGCCAGCGATCATTATCCCAATTGGCGCGTCGCCCCATGTGAGCGATTTGTGCAAATACGGCGGCACCATGGTTGTGAACCCGATCGGCCAGTTCTTGATAATAGGGAATGATGTCATCGGTCGATGCATCCAGATGTAACATATCGGCGCCCGGGGTGTCGGGGGCAACCGCAGTGGAGCCGCCGATGATCGTAAGGCCGATACCGCCCCTGGCTTTTTCCTCGTGATAGCGTTGATAACGCTCCTTTGGCTTGCCGTCTTCTCCGGCGCCCGAGGTGTGAGCCGTCGACATGATTCGATTTCTTATAGAAATAGTCTTTATTTTTAATGGCTTAAATAATGCGGCGGTGGTCATGGGAGCCTCTTGAGCGTGTTGCCTCTTTTATCGGATTTTTTATTTGACATGTCAAATTTATATTTTAGTATCATAGAAAATCGAACGAGAAGGAAAGATCAATGTCTGATGACGCATTCTTATTGACGGACCAAGCCTATAATTCCGTCAAAAGGGCAATCATCACGCACGAGCTTTTACCGTCCGCCAAGATTTCAGAAGCGCAGCTGGCTCGTCTGTTCGGTTGTGGTATGGCCTCGGTTCGGGCTGCCGTGCGGCGATTGGCGGGGGAGGGTTTTATTATCGCGGCTCCTCGCTGTAAGCATCGTGTCGCAGCTTTGACGCTGGCTGAAATTCAAAACACGTTCGATCTGCGGAATTTGTTGGAACCGGAAGCAGCGCGTCAAGCCGCTGGCCAACTTGATCGTGATGAGCTTTTGCGATTGAACGATCTTTGTCAGCAAGGCTATGTGCCGGGCGATACAGAATCCGAATATCAATTTTTGCAGGCCAACAGTGCGTTCCACAATGCCATCGCGAACGGTGCTGCAAACCCCCGCTTGGCGGCGTGGATCAAGCAGCTGCAAGATTCGGCCATGCGTATTCTGATGCTGGTGTTGCGGGTAGAAGGCCAGGCGGACCGTTGGAGCCACGGCCATGATGAAATTATTGATGCGTTGACGCGTGGTGATGGTGAGCGTGCGAAAGAGATTGCACTGACCCATTTGCTCGATGGTCAGCGTCGTGTTTTTGATGTGCTGTTGTCGGGAAAAGGGCGGTTGAAGTTTAGTATTGAACCGATCGTATCCGACAAAGCGAGTGTAGCTTGATACACGTTTTCTGACGAGTAGTGTCGCAATGAATGGGCCGACAGTGCCGGGCATAGTCTTTATTGCCACGGTCGTAATTTCTGTATTGTTCATCCTGATACCGTTGCGGCGTTGGCGGCGCGGACGTCGTGATGGGGTGTTTTCCGTTGGCAGTCTCTTTCTAATTCCAAAGCGCTATCTGGTCGATGTGCATGATGTGGTGGTTCGCCATAAACCATCGTCTCGAATGCATGTGATGGCTGCTGGTGGCGTGGTGTTATGTGTATTTGCATTGATGATCGCGCATGTATTCGGTGTGGGTGGGACGGTTCCGCTCGCTCTGTTGTTCGGTGCTTGTATCATGATAGCGATTGGCGCGTTTTTGGTGTTGTGCCGCCGCTATCCGGCCCGACTCAAGCGGTTGTCTGGCGGGCAGTACACACTTCTCGCCCCGGCCCTGCTCAGCTTTTCGGTGTTCTATGCGATCGGTTATTTGATTGACCATCATATGGTTCCATTTGGTTGGTCGAGTGCTTGGGGTATCTTGCTGCTGGCGGTCGGGATATTCGGAACATCCTTTTTGATGATCGGAATGACTACCGGCGTGATGCGGCACGCTTTTGCGGGGGCCTTGCATTTGGCTGTTCACCCCCGACCAGGGCGGTTCAAGGGCGAGGCACAGGGATATCCCAAAGGCCTAAAACCGCTTGATTTGCATGATGACGTTTTGGGCGTAAAACAAGCTGAGGACTTTTCGTGGCGGCAATTGGTGTCGTTCGACGCTTGCGTCCAGTGCGGTCGATGTGAAGACGTGTGCCCGGCCTTTGCTGCGGGATCGTCTTTAAACCCGAAGACTTTGGTGTATCAGCTTTGGGAAGCGAGCTGCCGGGGCGAGGATGTTATACAAGCTTCGGGTTTGTCGGCAGATCAGATTTGGTCCTGCACCACATGCCGGTCTTGTGTTGCGGAATGCCCGATGATGATTGAGCATGTGGATGCGATCATCGATATCCGCCGGTTCGAGACGTTGGAGCAGGGGGCAAGTCCTGGTAAAGCGCCTGACCTTCTAGAATCACTCCATCTTTATGATAACCAAACGCGACTACCGGCTTATAGTCGCATGGCTTGGGCCAGTGACTTGAATATCCCGGTTGCGCAGCCTCATCAAGATTTTGATGTATTGGTATGGATGGGTGAGGGAGCGTTTGATCCGCGTCATCAAAAAGTTCTGCGGTCTTTGATAAGAATATTGCGTGATGCCCGCGTTGATTTTGCTGTGCTCGGCGAAGCGGAAATTGATATTGCCGATACGGCCCGACGGTTGGGCGATGAAGCGTTATTCGATTCCGCAACAACCAGAATAATCGATTTATTGGACCAATATAGCTTCAACAAAATCCTGACCACAGACCCCCATGTTTTGAACTGCTTTAAGAATGACTATCCGGCATTCGGGGCAAACTATACCGTGCTGCATCACACGACGTTCATCGCGCAGCTTTTGGCCGAACAGCGTATCGCGTTCGATCCATCAACGGCCATTGATCGATCACAATCGACCAGTCTTATCACCTATCATGACCCGTGTTATCTCGGGCGTTATAACGATGAATACGAGGCTCCACGATCGATCATTCAGTCCTTGGGCTATGAGTTGGTGGAGATGGAGCGATCGCGGCGTCGGTCGTTTTGCTGTGGCGGTGGCGGCGGTGTGCCGATAACCGATATTCCAATGCCGCACCGCATCCCGGATTTGCGCATTGAGCAGGCAAAGTCCACCGGCGCAGATATTGTGATCACCGCCTGTCCCAATTGTACAAATATGTTCGAAGGCGTAAGCGGTCAGCGACCGATCATCATGGACGTCGCAGAGTTATTGGGCCGAGCGATGGGAGAAAACCATGCATCATAAGGGGATTACGCCCGATCGCGGAAAGACTAGAAATGGCTTATAAACACGCATCCAATCGGCTGCGCCGTGATCCCTGGGCTGTGCAATACGCGGTCAATCCTGTCTCCGGCCGTAAACGCATGCAGCCATCTGGCGGATATGCCACAACAGCCGACGAAATTATCGAAGCCGCCGAATATGTTCGTCATGTTGCCAACCCGTCTGACTATATTGCATTTTATTTTCCAGATATGAACGAAGATGACTATCAGATCAGTCGGCTGGTCACCGCTTTGGCGATACCAGATGATTGTGCGCTGTTGGCTATCACGCACGGTGAACAGTCTGCGATCCTAGCGAAGCATGGGTTTGACCGCCATTTAATATTGCCATTATCCGATGTCGATGAAAGTTTTCTGGCCGACAGTTTGGCCACGGCGTTGGTTGATCTTTATTGGCATTACCCGATAACACATATTCTGTTACCGGATAGCGTTAAATCCCGTGACCTTGCATACCGTGTTGCGGCTCAGTGTAACGTGATGCCAACCGTTTCTGTGCAGGGGTTTTCGGCTGGGGGAGCCATCAAACGGTCGTCCTGCGGTACCAAGACTGTTTCCTGCCCGTTGTCGCCTGTTATGACGATTTCATCGGATCGGATCGGGGCTACAAATCAGTCTCAGGGCGAGGCGATGAGTATCGATTGGTGTAGTGATATGCCACCGTCTGCCTTTATTGCGACGCGCGAATTTTCTTTGTCGGTTGAAGACCTGCCGTTGTCAGAGGCCGCGTTGATATTTTCAGCAGGCGACGGTGTTAAGGATTGGGCGGCTTTTCATCAGGCCGCTCGTGCAGCCAATGCCGCCACGGCTGGATCTCGTGTGGTTTGTGATGCTGGTTTATTGGAGAAGAAGCGTCAAGTCGGCACTTCCGGCCAATCCGTGACAGCCGATGTTTATGTGGCCTTCGGGATTTCAGGAGCGGTTCAGCATCTGCAAGGGATTGCGGGCTGCGCCAATGTTATTGCTGTCAATATCGATCCTGAATCCCCAATCATGAAACGCGCTGATCTCGGGATTGTGGCTGATGCCAATGCCGTTCTGAAAGCGATGTGCCAACACAGTTCGCAAGGTGAGGGCTAGATGCATATTGTCGTTTTTACCGCAGTACGGATAGCCGCAGGGAGCGCGCGGCCCTATCGGTCGCCCACCGATGCAGCAGCGGTTGAGATGGCCTTATCCTTACCTTATTCAAAATTAGATGTTGTCCATGTCGGCGATCCTTTGAACAGTGGTTTGAACGGATATCTTGGTATGGGAATTCCCTCCCTGACGGTGCTTGCTGTTGATCCTGATGGTGATCCCTATCCTGCTATGTGCAAATGGCTCGAGATGACAAAGCCTGATCTCATTCTATTCGGCGGCAGCGCACGGTCGGGCGAGGGCGATGGATATCTACCCTATGCCATAGCCGGGAAAATGAATGTTCCAATTCTAAATGATACATGTGAAATTTTGTCAGTGGATGCACAAACCTTGATATTAAGACAAGCTCTGCCAAAAGCGCGCCGCCGTGACATCACGATCACGTTGCCCGCAGTATTGACGGTTTCTTCCTTTGCCAAGCCAGGGCGACAAAGCGCATATGGAAAAGCACGGAAGGCGAATGTTCATACGATCAAGATGCACGGTTTGGCAGGTTTTGTGCCTGTGCCTGTACTTGCGGGGCAGCAGGATAAACCGTCGTCTTTGCAAATAGCCGCTGCGGGTAAGCCAAAATCAACGACCAATGCGCGTGATCGGCTCAAACAACTCAGTACTTTGAAAACAGGGAAATCAAAAATTATTCATGCGGCGACTGCAGACGACGCCGTGAATCACATTATCGAATATCTGAAGCAGCACAAGATGACGACGGAGTAAAAAATGGCGCAAGAAATTAAAAGAATTAATACCGAAGCCCGATACAGCCAAGCGGTGATTGACGGTGGAACGATCTATCTGGCGGGGCAGATTGCCTCTAACTGGGATTTAGATATTGTTGGACAAACGAAAGAGATCTTTGACAAAATCGACACCCTTTTGGCGGCCTGTGATAGCAGTAAAAGCGGTATTCTATCGATGACGGTCTGGATCAAGACATTTGAAGATTATAAAGCGTTTAATGAAATCTATGATGGCTGGATCGATCCAACGAATAAACCGGCCCGCGCGACTGTTCGGGCTGACATGCTGGATCCCAATATCCTGATTGAAATCATGATCACGGCTAAGAAATAAGGATAAGATGATGGAAAAATTATCGTCTAGCGTATTGCTTGAGACGGCAAGAAAGAATATCGAGCATATTTCGGTCGCCGACGCCAAATTCAAGCTGAACGATCAAAACTACGCTTTTGTCGATGTGCGTGAAAAGCATGAATACGAAGCTGGGCATATCCCATCAGCAATTCATGCCGCGCGCGGGTTGCTTGAGTTTTACTTAGATCCCGAATCCGATTTCTACATAAAAGATTTGGCATCGGCAAAGACATTGATTTTTGTGTGTGGCAGTGGTGGCCGTGCGGCCCTTTCGGCAAAACTTGCAAAAGATTTTGGCTATACAGTCTGCTGTATGACAGGCGGCATGAGAGCGTGGTCAGAAGCTGGGAACTGAAGATAATAAATTACCTTTAAACCCGTTAAATGGGGACGTTGATATGACTAAAAAAGCTGTTGTGACGGCGGGCGCTTCCGGTATCGGGCTGGCGACGGCGCAAAGATTTATGGCTGCAGGCTATGATGTTTATATTTGTGACATAAATGAAGCGGCCATTGCCGACGTTATTTTTCAGAACCCGGGATTGAAAGGCAAAGTCGCCAGTGTTTCTTCGGTGGCGGATGTCGAATCTTTCTTTCGCTATGTTTTTGCTGATGCTGGTGGCGTTGATGTTCTGGTCAACAATGCCGGGATCGGTGGCCCTCGTGCTGCCGTTGACGAAATATCCTATGCCGATTGGGACGATTGCATCCAAGTCAACCTGAGCGGCATGTTTTATTGTGTGAAACAAGTCGTGCCGTATATGAAGAAGAAACAGGCAGGCACCATAATCAATATCTCAACGGCGTCTACAAAAACAGGTTTGATCAATCGTTTGCCCTATATTGCCTCAAAAGCAGGGGTATTGGGTTTTAGTTATAATTTGGCTCGAGAACTTGGGCCTTATAACATTCGGTCAAACGCGATCTTGCCGGGGTTGATCGATAATCCGCGGGGGCGGGCGCTTGTCAGCACAATCGCCGAACAACGAGGTGTAACGACGGAACAACAGGAGCAAGAATTCCTAAAATACATATCGATGAGCACCTGGATCGCACCGTCTGAAATTGGTGATATGGCGGTGTTTCTAGCCTCCGATACGGCGCGTCATGTCACGGGCCAAGAAATATCCGTGGATGGCAATTTGGAGTGGGAGTATTAGGCACATGTGGTGTGCAGAAAGCCGTCTGGTCCAATCCGACCATGCCGAAATTTACTATGAGGTTTATGGTTCAGGGCCGCCTGTTTTATTCGTGCCGGGTTTGGCTGAAGTCACTTTGCATTATTATCAGAATATTCCTTATTTCGTGCGGGCCGGCTATCAAGTGATCGTCATGAATTTGCGCGGGCATTTCATGTCCCCGGCACGGGATGAGCACTGTCATCCGCGTTATTTTCCCGGTGATATCCGCGCAATTTGTCAAGCAGAGAACATTAAGCGCATAGCGCTCATCTGTGAATCAGCCGGGGGATGGGGAGGGTTGCGGTTAGCGGTTGACTATCCAGATTTGGTTCATTGCTTACTTTTGATGGGATCCCCCGCCGGGGTGTATTCGGAACAAAACTATCGCGCTTGTACGGATGCGGCCAAAGGCGTGCTGGATGCGATTAACACCGGAGCCAAGCGCCCGGTTGATATGTATGCAAACAATGCTGAAAAAAACTTCCTGGCCCGACAAATAGCTTTATTGAGCTCGAGTGACGGGGGGCTGTTACCGTGCCCGACGATTTATCTGCAAGCGATGTTGGATCGATCGGTGTGGTTAGACCCACAAGATATGGAAGGATACGCCGTTCCGACATTGATCGTCGGTGGGGATAATGATTCTTTCATTGGCCCCAGATTTCAGCGTCACGTGGCGACTTTGATTCCGGGCGCGCGCTTAAGCACGTTTATGGACGCCGGTCATGAACCCTATTGGGAACAGCCTGATCGGTTCAATGCTGTGGCCCACGATTGGCTTAAGGCGACAGCCTGGTAAGTTATAACTATCTGATTTAGTTGATAATAATCTATCCGTGGGCCGGGGCGACGGGGTTCGCCTCGGCCTTTCGTGCGCCCAAAGCGCGGATGCTTTTTTCTAAAACATTTATTGACAAGTTATTACTTTTGTTAAAATGATATAACATCTGGCAATCAAGTCGGATTGTGTGCTAAATGTCGTGGAGGCAGGCGTCTCCGTGATGGGAAGACTTTGCATAAATATTTTGGGAGAACGTCTATGAAGATGTATGGCTCGCGGGTCGCTAAGCCACTTCAAACGCTGAAACTATCAACCGCTTATATTGCTTTGGCTGTTGCTCTTACCAATGGTGCGGTCGCTGCAAATGAGAGCGAGATTGCTCCAATGCAGGAAATTGTGGTAACGGCGCAAAAGCGGACACAAAACATTCTGGAAGTGCCGCAAACGGTTTCTGCGCTGAGCGAAGATTTTCTGGAAAGCGCGATCATTGAAGATGCCGAAGGCATTGAAAAATTCGTGGCCGGTATGACCAGAATGATGAGCAGCGCGCCGTTAATGTCTCGGACGTTCATTCGTGGTGTCGGATCTTTGCAAACAACTACGGCCAGTGATGCGTCGGTTGGCTATTATGTTGACGGCATTCTGGTGCCTAAAATGTTGCAAGGCATTAAATTATTCGATGTGCAACAAGTCGAAGTGTTGAAAGGCCCGCAAGGGACCTTATATGGTCGTGGTGCGCAAGCCGGTGTTATCAGCATCACGACAAAGAAGCCAACCGACGAGCTTGGCGGGACATTTTCGGGTTCTGTAGGCGATCTGTCTTTTTATAACCTGTCTGGCATGTTGAATGTTCCGATCAGCGATAAACTGGCCGTGCGCTTTGGTGGTGCTTACGAAGAACTTGGTACTGATTTAATGAACGTTGTCAGCCGTGATTTGGATTCACGGTCCGAAAATACAAATGCTGCCGCATCATTATTTTACAAGCCAAATGAAATCGTAAATGTTGAAGCAGGATTCCAATATTCTAAAGACTTTGCCATTTTCCCGGTTCAGGGTGGATATCGCATCGGTGACGAAAGATGGTATGGCTATGATACGGCAAGCAACAAGGCTTCTGGTTGGTTGGCGCATATTAAAGTTGATGTTGATCTCGGCGATGTAACTTTGACATCGATCTCGAGCTACGCCAATACCAAGAACCATTTGTTGCAAGACAGCACGGATGCTGTTGACCTTGGTGGTTTCATTCCTCCAGCTTTCTTGAATGATACGACGATCGATTATTCCGATTGGTCTTACTTAGAGAAGGAATTTTCTCAAGAGTTTCGTCTAAGCGGCGAAACGGATGCTGGTTTGAATTGGGTTGCTGGTCTAAATTACTATAAAAACAATCATGATTCGATGATCGTTCAAAGTGATTTTTTCACAGCCGGTGGGTTGTTGGATGGGGTTCGTGATCATAGATTGGATCGTCAGGGCTTTGCCGTATTCGGTGACGTCACCGTGCCATTGGGTGAGAAATTTTCTGTATCGGCTGGCTTACGTTATTCAGAAGATGATTACAAGTTAAGCCACGTAGACACGCCTCTTAATGGTAATTGTCCATCGGTGGCTTTTGGTCGTCCGGCTCAACTTCCTTTATATGTCGATCAACAAAAACGGTCGTACGACGCAATATCTGGTCGTTTGGCTTTGTCATATGAAATTTCAGATTATGCGACAACCTATCTTTCTTTCTCACGTGGCTATAAAACAGGTGGGTATCCGAACTTTTCATTGGCCACAGCCTATGGCTATGCTTTGAACAGCTTTGAGGAAACTTACACATATGCATATGAATGGGGATTAAAGTATCAAAACCCATCAGGGAGTTTGTATGCTGCCGTGTCAGCTTTCTACAATGATGTGAAGGACGAACAAGTCAGCGGATATGATTCGACCGTTCCCTACTTGGTTCTTTTTGAAAACGTCGATGTGGAAACATATGGGGTTGAGCTAGAGTTCAACTATTACCCTGTTGAAGATTTCTTGCTCCGCGGTGCTTTCTCCTATCTCGAAACCGAAGCACAAAATACTGTGTCGACCGTTGCAAAAGGCGATCGGATCACCGGTGTTCCGAAAACAACGGCATCTTTGTTCACTCAGTACACTTTTAATACCAGCATAAATGGCATGGAATTGGCTATCATTCCAAATGCCGATATATCATATGTGGGTAATCGGACTTATCCGAGCACTCTATTCGGCACTGGAATGTTGGATTCCTATATAACCGTGAGTGCGGGACTTACATTTTCTTTCGACTACGTGAGCTTAAGCTTACGGGCGGAGAATTTGTTTAACGAAGACTACGAGCTTTTGGGCCGGCCAAGCGTGACGACCGATTCTTATATCTTTGGTCCTAGCCGTCGGTTCTGGGCTACGCTGAAGGCTAGTTTCTAATGTAGCGACACTCTTGGTTGGATATATGATCCAATCAACAGCGATCATTTTATAGGTGCATCCAATGTTCTCGAGCAATAATCGCCGTACGTTAGATCATACATCGTTAATGGTGCGTGATTTTAATCGTGTGGCGCAAGTCATCGACAGCATTGGGTGCACCCTATCGCCATTTATGGGGTTACCAGACATTGCCATTGAAAATCGTATTCTAGTCCTTGGGCAGGATGCGATCGACTTTATGACAATACAAAAGAGAGGCGTTCTTCTCGGTGATCTAGACGGTGTTTTTGATACACGGGAAGGATTGTTCGGGCTTATCTTCCAAGTTGATGACAAACAGAAAGTCGTTGATGCTGAGCTAGGCTTGAAAGGTCTTGGTTTTCAGACTTTGGTCGTTGATGGTAAGCGACCGGAGGTTCAATCTGATGGAAGTGTAAAATCCGCCCATTGGACAATGTGTGGATCTTTAAATCCAAAGACTCCACTTTTTCGCATTTTTGTATGCCACCATTACGATCCAGACATATTCTTTAATCAGTCTTATGCCAATCACCACAATGGTGCGAAAAAGACCGCCTCGATCTCGGCTGTGGCACAAAATCTGAATGAGTGGTTGGAAACGATATCATTCTTATTTGGTTCATCTCATATCACGCAGGATGACCAAGGGTTCCATGCTGCGATGAACAATGACGTGACCTTTCATGTGTATAGTCCCGAAGGTCTTGCAGAAGTTTATGATGGTCATATCAAGAATGAAGGCTATAACTTCTATATGACCGGCCAAGAAATAAGGGTGCAGGATATTGGTGTTGTTGCATCATTGTTAAAAACGAATGCCATTGACCATCATTTTTTAAAAAATGGAAAAGTTCTTATCCCGCCGCACGTTCTTAGCAATGTGGCCTGGACATTGAGCGGAGCATAAGGGGCGGATATGACTACTATAGAAAAATTTACACCCTATAATGGACTGGCCCTCGTTTGGTCGGTTGACCCAGAGGCGCTCCCCGATTTTTGGAGTCATTATGAAGGCAGAATAGCGCCTGTGCTGGATAGTCTGTGCCAAAAAAACGAGATCAAGGCGTTATTGCCGTTCCAACATAATCCGGTTCATTTCTCGGATACAGCGGAAGGGATGAAGTGGTCGGTTTTGGTTATTATTCTATTCGATCAATCTGCCGATCATATTGTTTTGGGGCATAAGATTATCCAAAATTTAGGTGATAGTTCCGAACAATTCCCCCTTGCCGTAGCGGATCGCGTCATATCGCAACGTAATTTTGATATGTATTATCCGAAGTATGGCGGATTGAAAAAAGAGAAGCATCTGATTCAATGGATTGAATATGTCGTTTCTGATCCGGCGACGCGGGCAGAATATTATAATACGCAATATACCTTCTCGGGGCCGGCTATGTATAATCTTTATTCACAAAGCAGGGCCGGGCGCTTTATCGGTTTTGAAATCAAAGAAAGATTGCACAACGCTGCCGCTTTGCCGTTATGGGATGTGATCCATGTTTCTGGATTCACGCCCATTCAAGTTATCCGGTATTTGCTGCATTCCAAAAAAGCATGGAACGCGCAAGCAAAACAGATATTCGGTGACGATGTGAATGCTAAGGATGTGATGTCCGGCTGGGAACAGCAACGCAAAAAATTAATGATCCGAGCCAAACAAATAAAAAATATAACCATTCAATCGCAAGACCTTTTGAAGACGTAGTGAAGCTGAAAGATAATTATGATACCTAAGAAGGCTTATGTTGCGACGTTCGGTACCGAGACAAATAGCTTCATAGAATTTCCAACGACGATAAAAGATTTTGCCGAATGCTGTTTATATTACGGTGGCCAATATGATACGCCGCCTAATCTTATGTCGACGCTTCAGATTTATTTGGCGAAGTTGCTGGAAGATAAAGGCTATCAGGTCAGCCATGGGCTTTGCGCATTTGGGAAAGTCAGTGGCGTTCTTACAAACGAAACTTTCGAGCATCTAAGCAACGAAATATTTCGCGAAGTTCAAGATGTAAAGCCAGACGTTATCGCATTATTTATTCATGGCGCGATGATCAGTGTGGATTATCAGGATGCTGAAGGGCAATTTCTTGAAACATTAAGGAACGTCGTTGGCCCAAAGACGCATATAGGCGCAGTATTAGATTTACATGTGAATTTGTCGGACCGTATGTTGAACGCGGCTGATCTTTTGATCGGTTGCAAGGAATATCCGCATGACGATTTTTTTCCGACTTGCGATAGCCTTATCAACTTGTTGATGCGATCGGTTGCGGGTGAGCTTAATCTTGTTACCCGCTATTATGATTGTCGGTTGATTGGTTTGTTCGGCACCAAAGATGGTGCCATGAAGGGATATGTGGATTTATTCCGTCAATTGGAACACGCGGGTGATGCGTTACAGGTATGGGCGGCCCATGGCTTTCCGTGGTCTGATACGGTAGATACAAGTTTTAAGGTTGTTGTTACGACAAATAACAATCCGGATCACGCGGAAAACTTGGCGCGGATCATTGGTAAAGACATATACGCCGATCGTGCCAAGTTCCCGATGATGATCCACAGCCCTGAACAGATTCCGGATATTTCGTGGGATCGGTCTGTGGGGCCTTTGGTTTTGGGGGATATCGCCGATAATCCGATGGGGGGCGCGCCGGGTGATGCGACATTCCTTTTAAATTATTTGATTGCATCGAAAACATATAAAGCAGCATTCAGTGCAATCTACGATCCAGATCTTGTGCAATGCTTGATGCGAGAACAAGATGGGGCCACTGTCGATATAGAATTGGGTGGCAAAATATCGATGCATTCGGGGCGACCGATCGAGGCCCGCGCTGTTGTTCTTGCTAAATTTCACAACAAATCCGTGTCAGTCGCCCAAGGTAGTGTGTTGCTTGGGGATAGTGTTGTTTTGCGGATTGGGACTGTCGATATTGTTGTTTGCAGCATACCGGTGCAAGTGGTCGCGCCGTCGTTCTTAAGTGAACTCGGGTTAGAGCCACGTGATTATGATATCGTGGCCGTGAAATCTACACAACATTTTACAGCATATTTTGCCACAGTAGCGGGTGGATTTGGATATATCTCCACCCCTGGCGCTTTGGTGCAAGACTATAAAATCTTACCCTATCGCCATCTCGATCCCAAAACTATTTGGCCGATTGTTGCTGATCCTCTTGGTATGCAGTTTGGATCATAGGAGAATTCTGATGAAAACAGCGATGTGTGTTGATCACGTTATCGTGCCGACCAAGGATATTGATCGCTTAGAAAAGGTCTATCGGTCTTTGGGGTTCTCGTTATCACCGCGCAAAACCTATCCATTTGGTGATGCGGAAGTTGATAATCATCTGTTGTATATGAACGGCTGTTATATTGAATTTGCTGCGGTTACCAGTGGCCGAGTTGATCTTGTGAATGATATTTTGGATAAACGCGAAGGGCCGGCGGCTTTGGCGTTTCGCTGCGATGATCCGGAATCCATCCGAGCCCGGGCGCGTGATGTTGGTTTTGACGTTCAGTGCACAGATTTTGATGTAGACTTTACTGTGGATGGGCGAAACTATCAGGGTACATTCCGGGCCAGCGTCTTCGTGCATGAAAGTTATCCCGTATCGTGGGTGCAAACGATCGAGGAAACGATCCCCTATGATCGGTCGCCATTTTTCCAACCTCATGCCAATACAACGCAAGGGTTGAAAAAAGTTGTGTTGGTTGCCGCAGCGCCGTCACAAGTGGCCTATCTTTATGATTTGATTGTTGGTCATCCGTACACAGAACAATCGCTGCCGTTGCAGTGGAAAGACAGCATTATCGATTATGCTGTCCTATCGCCCGAACTTTATGTATCGACCTATGGTGATATTGCCGAGACGGATCGTGAGAAACAGCCATGTATCTGCGCTTTACATTTTGGAATACAGGATATGGTGGTCGCGCGTAGTATTTTGATCGCGGCGAATATCCCTTTCTGGGATCGGGATGGACAGCTTGTTATTTCATCTGATGTGACAGGAGGCACGACGATCGTTCTTGAGGCTGTGGCGTAAGCGTCGTATCCAGAATATTGGATCGATGTGGCATGTTTTCCATTTATTAGATTTTCAATGTGATATTTTTCTTATGGTACTTAGTAGTACCGTATACATGATCTAACAATTTAGGTATAGATTGATAAAAGCCGCCGCATCGATATAAAGAAAGACTGTCTATGACCGAGAGACGAACGTCACCATTACCCTCTATGACCGAAATCAGTCCCGGTCAAAGAGTTGATGTGATCGTTGACCTGATCGTCAGAAGAATTGAAACGGGCGAATACCAACAAGGGGATCCTTTGATCGCCCGCAACATTGCGCAAGAACTTGGCACCAGCGTTGTGCCCGTACGCGAAGCGTTGAACCGGTTATTGGGAGAAGGGTTGGTTGAACTTTTCTCGAATCGCAGCGCCAGAGTCAAAAAATTAAGTCCAAAAGAACTTGCGGATTCCATCGACGTATGGGAAGCGCACGCGATGTTGATGGTAAAGCTCGCATCGCAACGGATCGGTATCCGCGATAATGCTGAGCGGATGCGGGCTGCGTGGAAGAAGGTTTATACGGCGGGTGTCAAAGGTGATCGCGCCAAATTTCTGATATCTGTGCGCGAATGTCATAAACTTTTGAAAGAGGTTTGCGACAATGCTTATCTTGATCGAGT
>JBBCIP010000216.1:0-4435 GCA_037189785.1 Alphaproteobacteria bacterium | reverse complement strand
CGGCGCTGATCGAACAATATCAAAACATGCAACGCCAGCAATCTGGCCAGTCCATTCAGCAAACGTCTCCGGTCGATCTATCGCGCGCGCGTCAAGGCAGTGCCGGTCTCGATCAGACCGGGCCGCGTCAGACGACGGCTTTACCCCCTTCGGTCCTCGAGCTTGATTATGAAGCGCGGACGGGCGAGCGGTTGCGTCAATACGGTTATGAAATTTTCGGTCGCTCCATCGGTCCGGCAGATGTGGTCATGGGCCGGGTCCAAGACGGCTATGTGCTCGGGATCGGCGACGAACTGGTGGTCACGTTTCATGGTGCTGAGTCACGGTCGGTCACCACTATGGTCGATAGCGAAGGGCGTGTGGTTGTGCGCGGACTGCCGCCGATCAATGCGGCGGGGCGCAGCTTCGGCGATGTCCAAAATGAAATTCGCAGCCGTACGGAATCGTCGTTGATCGGCACCGAAGCGTTTGTGTCACTTGGTGGTGCGCGCACCGTGTCGGTCTATGTGGTCGGTGAAGTGGAACGACCCGGCTATTATCGTGTGACCAGTTTCTCATCTATGCTTGAAGCGTTGACGCTCGCAGGGGGTGTGAAAAAAACCGGAAGCTTGCGGAACATTCGGGTGAGCGGTGGCGGGTCTTCTCAGTCGATCGATTTGTATCGGGTGTTAAGCGGCACCAGTAGTGTGGGCTTGCGTCTTTATGATGGCATGCAAATCGTTGTGCCGGTGATCGGCAAGACGGCGGCCGTGACCGGTGGTGTTATTCGTCCGGGTATTTTCGAATTACCGTCAGATGGTACGATCTCACAATCTGATCTTTTGACCTTGGCAGGCGGCAGTCTTCGTCCCAGTGGTTACTCCTATGTCCTCAACACTATCGCGAGCGACGGTCGACAAAACATTGTCACACTCAGCGCGTTGAGCCAACCGGTACGCAACGGTGATGTTTTGAATGCTGGTTTGCGTCAAGATCGTCGTATCGGGGGTGTCGAACTTATCGGTCATGCGCGGGTGCCGGGGTTACGGTCGTTGGCCGAAGCGCCGAACATGAAAACATTATTAGGCGACGGCTATTTGATGGATGAAAATCCATATTTCCTGTTTGGTGTGATCGAACGGATGGATAGTCGGACCCATGCCCGGACGTTCATCCCGTTCAGCCCCGAACAAGTGATCTACGGCGGTCAAGATATTCCCTTGCAAGATCGGGACAAGGTCGTGCTGTTCGGTCAAAAACACATCGAGTTTTTGTCATCCACAGAAGCGCGGCGGGTGGTGTTGACCGGTGAATATGTCACCCCACCAAAGCCAAGTTCAGATGAAGAAAAGAAACAATTCGAAGCGGCTTATTGTCGTCCGCTCGAAGATCTGGCCCGGGTCGTTAATGATACCAAATCGGATCGCTATGCGACCGCGGTGCGGGCTGTGTTCGCACAGTTGAAGGTGACCGAAGATGATGTGCGTCGCATACGAGGGACAGATCAACAATCTGCGGGCGCGGCAACATTGGGACTTGGTGACGGGTCTCAAAATCAGGCCGCCGCTTTGGGGCAAAGCAATGCCCTTTATACGGCCCAAGCCAATCGGCAAACCTATGCTGGAAACGGCTCTTCTTCTGTGGTGACCGCACCGTCTTCGTCACCGAATTATGACGATTGGGATCAATCAGCCATCAATATGGCAAAGCGCGATCGCCGCATGCAAGACGATCGGGCGTGTCCACAGCTTTATAAAGATGTCGCCGGGCTGCTACCCTATACGCTTGAATATGTTGCCGCCGCCGACGGTGCTGTGCGGCGGCCTGGTATTTATCCGGTGGTGGCCGGTACACCATTGTCGTCACTGGTATCGGTTGCCGGCGGCACGGCCTACAACGCAAACCTCGATAACGTTGAAGTCATCAACCAAAGCGATCTTGGCGATGGCACCATGCTTCAGCGCACGATCAATGTCGCCGATACTGATCTTGGGCAGATTGTCATTGGGCCGTCGAGCGGTGTACGCTTTAATGGTAAATTTTCCGAACAAGAAGCCGGTGCTATTTTGTTGTCGGGTGAATTCCGGCATCCCGGTGTTTATCCGATCCGTCGTGGTGAGAAAATTTCCGATATCATTCGTCGGGCCGGTGGCTTGACCGATCAAGCCTATCCGTATGGTGCCGTGTTCACACGCGAACGTGTTAAGGAAGAACAACGGCGCGGACTGGAACGGACTGCGCGCGAATTAAATCTTGGCCTGGCCACAGCGAGCTTGAAGCGGAAAGAAATGACCGCTGATACATTGCTGGCGGCGCAACAACTGGCCAAGAATATTTCGTCCGTCGATGTCATGGGCCGCATGGTGATCGAAGCCGACCCGCGTGTGCTTGAAGAACGCGGCGATCTTGACACCGTGCTTGAACCTGGTGACAGCATTCATATGCCGAAGCGGCCGAACTATGTGTTGATGATCGGTGATGTTTTGAATCCGGGTGCTCTACAATTTATTGCTGGCAAACAGGTCCGGGATTATCTGCGTGAGTCCGGCGGAACCTTGCCGAGCTCAGATGAAGATCGGATTTTTGTGGTCTATCCGAACGGTGTGGCGCGGCCGACCAAGCTGTCATCATGGGGGTTCTCCTCGGGCGTTCAACTGCCGCCGGGGACGTCGATCGTCGTACCAAAGGATATGGCGCCGATCGATACCTTGGAGCTCGTACGTGATATCAGCACGATTGTTGGACAATTGGCTGTATCGGCTGCATCCATTGCTGTCATTTCTCGTAACTGAGGCATGCGGTGACGCATGATAGCGCGCCCGCTTTTGCTTATTCGTACGATGACGCTGCTGGTCACCTTGACCGGCGGCGTTTCGCATATGGCAATGGCGCAGAGCTATGGTGATCCGGAATCCTACCGCAATGATGCGTCGTCGATGTCATTGCTTGGTGGTGTCGGGCTTTTAACGACACGCACGGCGCGGATGTTGCCGGATGGCGAATTTGTCGCCGGGGTGACTTATCAAGATCCGTTCGCGTCAATTTACACCACATGGCAAGCCTTGCCGTGGTTGGAAGCAACGGCCCGCTATACCGATGCGCGCGGTCAACAAAATGATTTGGATCGTGCCCTCGATATTAAAATCCGTTTGATCGAAGAAGACAGTTTTTTCCCGGCGGTTGCTGTTGGGTTTCAAGATGCGTTTGGGCGCGGCCCGTTTGCGGGTGAGTATCTGGTGTTGTCGAAAGCGTTTGGCCAGCTTGACGTAACGCTGGGTGTCGGCTGGGGCTATTTATCGACCCGCACCAACTTCACCAATATTTTTAAAGAACTGTCGGGTCGTTACGGGCGGCGCGATCAAACGGCGTCCGGTGTGCCGCAAATCAAAAATTTCTTTGCCGGGTCCAAGATGGGGGTGTTCGGTGGTGTCGCTTATGCGACGCCGATTGACGGCTTGGTCGTCAAGCTCGAATACGATGGCGGCGATCCGCGCGACCTCGCCCTGACAGATCCGATTGATGGTGGTTTTCCGCTTAATATCGGGCTCGACTATCGGCCGATCCCGTGGGTCCATCTGTCGCTTGGTTTGTTGCGCGGGGAGGCGATCGGCGCCGGTGTCGCGCTCCGCTTTAATCCAGCGCGTACGACAGCTGCCCGAAAAACCATGGATCCGCAACCGCAGGCGTTGACGGTGACACGATCAACGGTAACGCAACAACCCCGAACACTGACGCCGTTACCAGCTGGCTCGCCACCTGCGACGCAAACAGTTGTCCATGCCGATGCCTTGACCCGGGTGTCGCGTCAATTGCTGGATGCCGGCATTGACGAGGCGTTGTTTGAGTTTGATCGCGACACGGCTTATCTCACTGCGTCGTTCCGTCCGGAAAGTGTTGCAAAAGATAGCTTGCGTGCGGCGTATATCATCTTCTCAAATCTCCCTGATCATTATGATGTTGCCATCATCCGCAATCGGCGCGGTGACGAGGTCGGAATGGAAGGGCAACGGTTCACGCGCTCGTTGGTCGCAAGCTTTGCCCGTGCCGATGCAGCGTTTGATGATTTGTTGGACGCAGGTGGTGTGCGTGGTGTCGTCGTCGCGGGCCAAGATGTGCAAGCGTCGGTCGGTCGCGCCGATGGTGCCAATGTTGCCGCTGCAGGTGATCTGGCGCCATCGCCAAGTGGGTCGGTCGCGGTCCGTGATGCCCGTGGCGGTATCGAGCCTCAAGCGGTCGAGGATTTACGGGAACAGCGGCTGCGCGATCAGCTTGGTGGGTATCTGCGGCGCGAAAATTTGATTCTGCAAAGCTTGCACCGTCCGCAGGATCAGCAAGCGGTGATCGAGGCCGCTTTGGTGGTCGACATGACACCCGAGCGGCTCGCTGCCGTCGCCGAAGCCGTTTATGCCATCGTTGCGGAATCAACTCCAATCCCATCGGCGCTGTTACGGGTATA
>JBBCIP010000215.1:0-24820 GCA_037189785.1 Alphaproteobacteria bacterium | reverse complement strand
CGCCTTCGTCATCTGTAAAGCGCGCAGACCATAGATAGCGCCCGACGCCCCGGTGATGCCGATAATGATTTTTCGGACTGCGTCTTTCAAAACTTTCTTTTCCAATCAATATGTTAGAATAAAGTTTTTGGCTGTCGCCTTGCTGTCACAGGGTCACAAATAAGACACAGATGACAGACCGCTGGAAGCCTGATCTAATAGACCTTCCTGCTCAACCTATCAACGGAAAAGGAGGACTCTGTATGAGTTTGGATTCTCACTTGGATTCTCTCACGACTAAGCATGCTAACCTCGAAAGGGCCATTCTCGAAGAAGGCCACCGTCCCTCCCCGGACACGGTTCGTTTATCCACCCTCAAACGTGAAAAACTCCGCTTGAAGGAAGAAATCGAGCGTTACCATTCATAATCCGCAAAATACTTTAGCCTAAAACGTTAAAACCCGCGTCACCGGGCTAACTGCGACGCGGGTTTTAGCTATAATTTTGCGGCAAAGCCTTATTCTTCGGCCTTATTCTTCGGCCTGATTATCCGGCAAAGCTTCGGCATAGTCGCTGTTTGTTTCGGCCTCATCTTCATCATGGGGCGCATTCTTTTCTGCGCGCGCAGTTGCGCGCGCAACAGCCTCGTCCAAATCGCGCTGACGGCAAATGCCGAGGCTGACCGGATCGCGTGGCTTAATATTGGCAATATTCCAATGCGTCCGATCCCGGATCGAAGCGATGGTCGGTTTTGTCGTCCCGACCAATTTGCAAACCTGTGCGTCGCTCAATTCAGGATGATAGCGCAGCAACCATGCAATGGCGTCGGGGCGATCCTGCCGCTTTGAAACCGGCGTATAGCGCGGCCCTTTCGAGCGCGCACGGGCTTGCACGTCGTCCTCACGAATGCGCAGTCGCGCCTCGGGGTCTTTCTGGCACCGCTCCAGTTCTTCCCAGGTCAATTGGCCATTCGCGATCGGATCAAGACCCACGATATGAGTCGCAATCTGCTCATCAGCAATACCCTGCACTTCCAGTGCATGTAGACCGCAGAATTCAGCGATTTGCTCAAACGTCAGGGCGGTATTATCCACCAGCCAAACAGCAGTCGCCATAGGCATCAACGGTTGTGTCATACGTCCTCCTCTCACTGTCACATTGACAGTGCTTCCCCCGTTTCTAGCGTCCAAATACTACAAAGCCAAGAGCCGTCTTGGACCTGAGGGGTCCAGACGAACACCTGGCAAAGGAAGCGGGTGGACGCCACCCGGCCACGGCCCAAATTCCATAAACACATGGCCGATGGGGCGCCGAGTTCCAGTTTCGCTGAAACTGAACCGTGCAACAATAAAAAACTACAGGGACAATGGAAATAAGCCATCGTCCCTGCTTTGAAATCTGATTTTTACAGGCGCAGCCGTCGCGCTTGACCTGTTGCTCCGAAACAGCGGCCTTTAGGCGCTATTTTGGGGCTTTGATGTTATTGCAGCACCCAGCTCAGCGGCAATACGAAGGTCAAATTAGCATCCGACAGCGAGGCCGGCGGGGTCGGCAGTGGGTTGATCCGGTCCTTTAGCTTCTCGATTTCAGCATCCAGGATCGCATTCCCTGTCTTTTCAACAGCTTCATACCCGGTGATGGCGCCGCTGCGATCGATCGTAACCTTAACGCGGGCGCGGCCTTCAATTTCTTTAGACATAGCTTCACGGGGATACACTTGCTTCTTGGCAACGAGCGAAACCACGCTTTTTTGCCAGCTGGCGACATCATTGGCCAGCACCGGGCTTGTCAGCGTCGATACAGCGAGTACAGTCGTTACCCCAAGCGCCGCAGCTTTGGTAACCGATGCTTTTAACATTCTGTTAAACATTGTTTTTCCTTTGATAGACCCAGGTTTAAAAGGCCAATTTTAAAAGGCCTGCTTTAAAGGGATGAGACCGTCCCCTAACGTTGCGATACCCCTGCCGCCAAAGACCTTGATTGCCTTCGGGCAACACCCTAAGAGCCGTCCGCCGCTCCTAATGGTGCTGGTTATGCCTCTAAAGGAGTAAAAGGCACTTTAAGAAACAGAGTTAATTTTTATTAAATTGAGACCGCCAAAAGTCCTGAAGATTTAAATTTAATTTTTATTTTCAATATTATAAAAAATAAAAAGAGAATTACTGAGTGGTCCGCAGGCCATAAACATTTCCCGGACGCCCCCTATCCCAAAAGATGAAGCCCTACCTTCTTCCTTGGCTTTGTTGAAAAACAAGCATAAGACTGCCTAACTATCCTGCAACCCTACCGTCCCGAGTTCTATGAATGGTCGCAGATCGCGCCGCATCACTTCCGACAAAACCGATTTCGATCCGAGCCCCCCTGGCCCGTCCGCTGTTTCGTATGCTGTGGATTGCCAACTTGTTCTCGGCGACCGGGTCGTGGATGCACGACGCTGCGGCCAGCTGGTACATGACTTCGATCGCGCCGTCACCCGCCATGGTCGCTTTGGTGCAGACCGCGACAATGCTGCCGATGTTCTTTTTGGCCTTACCCGCCGGGGCCATGGCCGACATCATCGACCGTCGTCATTATCTGCTGATCGCACAAAGCTGGATGCTGGCCACGGCCGCGACGCTCGGTATTCTGACCTTGTCCGGGGTTACCGACGCCAGCCTTTTGTTGATCTTTACCTTTTTCATGGGTGTCGGCAGTGCCATGGCCCTGCCCGCTTTTGCCGCAACCCTGCCCGATTTGGTCCCGCGACAAGAGCTTTTGGCAGCGGTGACGTTAAACGGTGTGGCAATGAACGTCACCCGCGCCATTGGTCCCGCCTTGGGCGGATTTTTGATCGGGTTGATCGGCCCGGGCGGAATTTTCACGCTGAACGCTGTCACATTCTGCGCGATGCTGTTTGTCATCCGCAAACTGCCGCGCTCGAAACGCGAGACCACTTTGCCGAGCGAGCGGTTGCTCGGCGCGGTCCGTGTCGGCGCCCGCTTCGCTTTGCAATCGCCGGTCTTGAAACGGGTCATCATTCGCGGCTGTCTGTTCTATTTTTCGGCAATCGTGTTGCTGGCCTTGATGCCGGTTTTGGTGCGAACCGAAATGCAAGGCTCGGCAACAACTTATGGCTTTATTCTGAGTGCGTTCGGTGCCGGTGCCGTGATCGCAGCCCTATCGATCCCGCGGTTATCGGCTAAATTCACCCGTGACCAGATGCTGACGACCGGAATGCTGGCGTTTGCTGTGGCTTTGGCGCCGATGGCCTTTGCCCGTAGCGTGCCGCTGTTGATCCCTTGTGTGTTGTTGGCCGGGATGGCCTGGATGACGACACTCGCATCGTTTCAAGTCGCCACCCAGACATCCCTTCCATTATGGGTGCGGGCGCGTGGTCTGGCGATTTTTTTAATGACGTTGATGGGCTGTATGGCCGCAGGCAGCGCCACCTGGGGTATCGTTGCCCGGGCTTTTTCGATCGAGGTCAGCTTCATTGCGGCATCGCTGCTCATTCTAATCAGCACCTTTGCCTTCCGCAAACTGAGCGTTGAAACCCACGATGTCGACTTGTCTCCTGTCATCAGTTGGCCTGACCCGAGCGTGGCGATGCCGCTCGAAGGCGAGCGTGGCCCCGTGCTGGTGACCGTGATTTATCAGGTCAAACCGGAAGATCGTGAAACATTTATCGCGCTGATGCCGGATCTCCGCCAAGTCCGGCGCCGCAACGGGTCCTATTCTTGGAGCATCTTTCAGGATGTGGCCGACCCGGCTTTGTTTACCGAGTGTTTTCTGGACGAAAACTGGTTCGAGCATCTGCGCCATCAACGGCGGGTGACCGTAACCGATGAGGTCGTTCTCGATAAAGTGGCGGCGCTCCATGCCGGGGACGCGCCACCCTTGATGCGGCACGCTATCTCCCAGCCGCTACCGCGACCCGACGCCACAATTTTCTAAAATACGATTTTCTAAAATAGGATCCAGCTAAAGAACGGCATCCGGTTGTTTTTCAGGGGCGGCTTTGGCAATGGCCTCAATCGCTTGAAGTCTGGCGTCCACGGCGACCAATCGTGGATACGGGCTTAAATCACACTTTAAACGGCGGGCGTTATACATCTGCGGCACCAAACAGATATCGGCCAAGCTGACCGAGTTTCCGGCCAGATAATCACCATTAAATGGCGCAGCCAGAGCCTCGAGTGCCGCGAAACCTTCAGCAACCCAGTGACGATACCAGGTGTCGATATCCTCCTGCGCATGATCGAGCGGTGATTTCAGGTACTTCAATATCCTTAGATTATTAATGGGGTGGATGTCACAGGCGATCAAATACGCCATAGCCCGAACCTGAGCTCGTAACACAGGATCGCTCGGCAATAAGGCCGGCGTCGGCACAGTTTCATCCAAATAATCGATGATGGCCAAGGATTGTGTGATCACGTCACCATTCTGCAAGGCTAGGCTTGGAACCAAAGCCTGGGGATTGACGGCTTTGTAGCTCGGGAGTTTTTGCTCGCCCCCGTCACGAACCAAATGCACGGCTTGAGATTTATAGGGTATCCCCTTGATATTCATAGCTATCCTGACGCGATAGGCGGCCGAACTGCGCCAATAATCGTATAAAACTGGATCTGCCATAAAAGTCCCCTGTATCAAGCGAAGATATTGTTTTCTAAACAAGTATGGCTGTCTGAGCAACATAAGGCAAATGCTCCCACCATCGATCAGCCGTCAGATTATTGCAGCCCTTTTTCGCTTATTAAGGGATCATTAGCCTTCTAGACTATAAACTTGTATACTCTAGTCGGGTTACTAGAGGGGTTTAGAGATGATGACCAAAGAGTCCGACGATGGTCGGCGCCGCGCGGCGCCTGCCGGAGTCAGCCATAAAACTGCACAACGGCGGCGTTTTGCCCGGATTCCCGCGGCACAGATTGCTGTGGCCGAGTGTGGTGAGCGCTATTTTTCCGTCAATTTGCTAGATTTGTCGTCGAATGGCGCGCGTATTCAAGTTGGGCCTGCGCTCGATTTGGAGACCATTACGCATATCATTATTCCCGACATCGGCGGTCGTTTGAAGTGCGAGAAAATTTGGCAAGACGGTAAAACCGTCGGATTGCGTTTTCTTGAAAAGCCCTATGAAGTCGTTCAAAAGATGCCTGCATCAATGCGTCGTCTGATGGTGCCATTGGCCGTCGAATAGCTTTTCCACTTGAACGGTTGCGTCTTACGATAGGCACGGTACAATCTCTTTTGATGAATCTAGGCGATGTCCTGCCTAGACGGTATCAAAATGGGGAGCGTACCGATGGCTCTCGACATCAGTCCTGAGCAAGTCAGCTATATTATTTCCATGGCGCGTGAAATCGAAAACACTGCGCCGGTTGAAGCCGATGACGACGAAAGTCATCGTGGTGAGGCTGATGATCCTGAGCTCGTGGAAGAACACGAATATGACACAGCCTATCAAGAACTCGCGGGCTATCTTGAAACCCTAAGCGACGACGATCTTGTGGCTTTGGTCGCATTGATATGGATCGGTCGCGGCACCTATGACAACGAAGAACTCGATACTGCTTTGGAAGAAGCGGCGGCTATTGGTATTGACCGCATACCAGGTTATTTATTGTCGATCCCATTACTGGCCGAATATTTGGAAGAAGGTGCAACCGCGCTTGGTCTGACTGTGGAAGAAGCGTGACCTGTTACAAATATGGCGCGCACAGCCGCGCGATGCCATCCCGCACGCGTATCAAAAACGGGCGCTGTTTCAAATCAGTCAACGTCAACGGTTTTGCAACGGCGATTTTATCGTTGATAATCTGCGACAACCTATCGGCCAAGTCCTTACCATAACACTCCATATTGAATTCAAAATTCAAATAGAGGCTGCGGGAATCCCAATTGGCTGATCCAATGAAAGCCCACTGATCATCAATAACAAAAAGTTTGGAATGATCAAACGGTTCCGGGGTCAACCACACGCGACAGCCTTTGACGATCAAATAGCCTAACTGAGCCCGTGATGCCCATTGCACCAAACGCAAATTACCCTGCTCCGGCACGATTATGTCAACGTCAACGCCGCTCAGCGCTTTCAAATTAATGGCTGCGACCATCACTTCGTCGGGCAAGAAATATGGCGTGACGATGCGCACGGATTGCTTGGCTTGTGCCAAAGCCGCAAGGATCACCCACTTTAATTTGTCATAATCCTCATCGGGCCCGCTGGCGACGCCACGAGCAACGATTTGACCGTCGCCCTTTAGGACTGGAAACCAAGCGCTGCCTTCCAAAACTTCATCGGTGCTGAATGCCCAATCATCGGCAAACACATTCATCAAATGTTCAACGGCGGGGCCATGAACCCGAAAATGAACATCCTGAATATGATCCTTGGTCGCAGCCGACAACACATGCCCGGCCCGTATATTCATGCCGCCGGTGAAGCCGATACGCCCATCGACAACCATAATTTTGCGGTGATTTCTGAGATTGAGATAAGACAAGCGCCACGGCACGAACGAATGGAGAAATTCGGCAACCGGCACACCTTCGTGTCGCAGCAAAGAGATAATGCGCGGAAATGTATAGCGTGACCCGACGCTATCAACCAGAACACGGACCTCGACACCACGCCGCACAGCTGATGACAAAGCCTGTGTAAAGCGCTGCCCTTCCACGTCGTTGTCAAAGATATACGTCGACAAAGCGATGCTGTGTTTGGCTTGCGTGATTGCCTCGATCATTGCCGAAAACGCTTCGTCACCATTTTGCAAGGGGGCAATCTTGTTCCCAGGCAATAGCGGCAACCCTGTAACCGTGGCGACCAGATCCGGCAGGGATCCACTCGCTTTCACTTGCTCGATGGCACGTTTTTTAGGACTGCGTGGATGCGATGGTAAGGGCCTCAGTCGTGTGGCGCGACGCTGAATACGGTTAATGCCGAACGCGTAATACAATATGCCCCCTAAATATGGGGCAAGCCAAACAACACCGATCCAACCAATCGCACCTTTTAGGTCGCGCTTAGTCAGCACAATATGTACCGAAGCCACAATTGATGCCGCCAATGATAGCAAAGCAGCAACATATGGCCATATGTCTTCAAGCAGGACCATCTCCCAACCTGCCTTTATGTTACTTACACCCTAATTCAGATATTATGATTATTAATCAAGTGTTTGACGATATCGTACCAAAGCCGCTATGGAAATAACAAGAAAGATCAGCAAAAGTGGCACGATACTTCCCATCAAATCAAAAAAACCACTCCCTTTCAAGATGATACCACGTACGATTCGGAGATAATGGGTCATCGGCAAGACCGTACCGATCCATTGCGCCCATTCCGGCATACCGCGAAACGGGAACATAAAACCCGACAACAAAATCGACGGCAGAAAAATAAGGAAGCTCATCTGCACGGCTTCAAGCTGTGTCGTCGCGACGGTCGACAATAAAAACCCAAGCGCCAAATTGGCGGCAATGAACATAATCGTCAGGACCGACAATAAAATAATACTGCCCTTGATCGGCACCCCGAATACATAAGCAGCTGCCGCTAGAATGATGGCCATTTGCACATAGCCCACCAACACATAAGGTAGAATTTTGCCGACCATGACGTCCAAAGGGCTGAACGGCAGGACCAGGAGAGTCTCGAGCGTGCCGCGTTCGCGTTCACGGGTGATGGCAATACAGGTGATGATAGTCATCGTCATCATCAGAATGACACCGATCAAGCCCGGGACGATATTATAGCGAGTCTTGTTTTCAGGGTTATAAAGCCGATGCACCACAATATCGAAACCACCGGGCTGCATCATTTTTGTGGCTTCCGTGCCCTGGACAATTTCACCCAAGACAAAACGGTCGATCTGACTTCCCGCCGCCAACGCATTGGCGGTCGCCGCCGGATCACTGGCATCCGCTTCGATCAGAATTTGCGGACGCTCGCCACGGATATAGCGTCGTTCAAAATCCGGCGGAATCATAATGGCGAATTGCACATCGCCGCGCTTCAATAGATCGCTGGCCTGATCAGGCGACGCCACGAAGTCGGTAATCTCAAAATATCCGGTATTCTGTAGGGCTGTAATAATCGTGCGGGTGATCGGCCCGTTATCTGCGGCGACGATCGCTGTCGGCAAATCCTTTGGATCGGTATTGATGGCAAAACCGAACAGCAACAGCTGCATGATCGGCATGCCAAAGATCATCACAAAGGTCATGCGGTCGCGCCGCATTTGGATCGTTTCCTTGACCAGCATCGCAATCATACCGCGCCACGATAGCTGCCAAATGCTGCGAAAATCCTTCATAACGGCTTGGCCTGTGTGTGGTCGCCTTGTCGCTGTTCATCGGCAACCACTTTTAATTCGACAAAGACATCCTCGAAACTTGGCGCTGTTGTTTCAGCGTCGTAGACCGCTTTCGCTCCCACTTGCTGATTGATCACCGTCAGCGCATGATCCAAAACAGTTTGGTCCCGCGCTGTCGCGACAACGCGCCCACCCAAGGCGGCAACCGATGCAATACCCGGGACGCCGTGTAAAACCGTCATCACATCATCAAGATTGGGGCCGCTGATGGCCATGGCTTTTAGGCGACTATCCCGAATAACGGCGCGGGGTGTTCCGGCTGTAATGATGTGCCCTTCGGCGATATAGGTGATCTCATGACAGCGTTCGACTTCATCCATGTAATGGGTGGTGACAAGAACCGTAACCCCACGGGCAGCAATCGCATGGATCTCATTCCAAAAAGATCGCCGCGCTTCGGGATCGACGCCCGCGGTCGGCTCGTCCAGCAACAGCAACTGTGGCCCGTGGATCAGGCAAGCGGCCAGGGCCACGCGCTGTTTCCAACCGCCGGACAAGGTCCCAGCCATTTGATCTTTGCGATCACTTAAACTGAGATCGGCCATAATAGTAGCAACGGCTTTTTCGCGATCCGGCACGTTATATACGCGGGCGACGAAATCGAGATTTTCCCTGACGGTCAAATCTTCGTAAAAGCTGAAGCGTTGGGTCATATAGCCGATATGATATTTTATGCGCTTGGGATCGCGACGAATATCAAACCCAAGACAGGTCCCTTCCCCACCGTCCGGCGTCAATAACCCGCATAACATGCGAATGGTCGTTGTTTTACCGCTGCCGTTAGGGCCGAGAAAGCCATAGATCATGCCACGCGGTACGTGCACATCGATGGCATCGACCACGACCCGATCGCCGAACCGCTTAGTCAGCCCTTTGACGTCGATGGCATAATCTTTACCCGCCATTTTTTATGACTCTGTCTCGGGTGTTACCTCAATATCAACCGGTAAACCAGGGTGCAATTTGGTAGAGACATCGGGCACGGCTTCAACCCGGAACATCAATTTTGCTCGGGTCTTTTCCGCATATATAACCGGCGGAGTAAATTCAGCTTCCCTTGATACAAAGCGAATTTTCGCGGCAATCGGATCACCGCAACTGTCACACGTCAAACGAACCGTTTGCCCGATGCTTAACGTCGCCAAACGATCTTCCGGCACATAAAATTTTATGAAAAGATTAGCCGGCGGCAATAATGACAATACCGGTGTCGAAGCTGGAACAAATTCACCCGGCTGAAAAAACACATCTTGAACAATAGCCGCCGATGCCGCTGTGACCTGTCTTTCCTTTAGCTGCCATTCGGCTTCACGCAACCGCGCAGAAGCGATGGCAACAGCGGATTTTGCTGCCGCAATTTCATCTTTGCGGGCCGGTAAGGCTGCGACTTTCAATGCGGCGTCCAATTCCCGCACAGCAGCTGTTGCCGTATTGAATTCTGCCTGAGCCTGATCGACACGCTCGACCGATACGACTTTTCCGGCCAAAAGATCTTTTTGCCGCTTCAACGTTTGCGATGCCAAAACCTGGCGCGATTCCGCTTGGCGTTTCTGAGCTTTGATCTGAGCGATTTCTTCGGGGCGACGGCCGATCTCCAAATTTGCCAGTTGTGCTTCGGCTTGCGTCAAACTGGCGGCGGCTAAATCACGTTCCGCTGTTTCGCGGTCTGCGTCCAAGGCAAATAAAACTGCCCCCGCTTCGACGGTTTGTCCCCGCGTCACCATAAGGGAGACAAGACGACCCGCCGCAATCGGGGCCGGACGCACAAAATCACCTTCTACATATCCCGTATAGCGTTCCGTTGTGCCGTCGCCGCACCCCCATAGTCCAGTTGCAACGATCAGCAGAACGGCAAATTGCTTTTTCATAGAGTCATACCTCAGCGTTTGCCCCAACGCTTTTGCACGGCATGAACTATGCTGCAGTTTTAAATGAACCTCAAGTCCGCTTGGCTGTGGTCAGAACAATGGCCATGACCACGAATAAGCTACCGGACACACGATTAACCAACGTGATCCGGCTCGGTGTCCTCAGAAATCGCGACAACCGAGACCCACCACCACAATAGATCATCAGCCAAGTCGTCTCGATCGCTAAAAGCGTGGTCACCAGGATCGCCAACGTCGTCACTTGCGGACCGGATGAGCCCATAAATTGTGGAAACAACGCTGTAAAGAAAATGAACGCCTTGGGGTTGCTGAACGCCACGAAAAAGCCCGATCGGAACAAAGCAAAAGCCGACGATCCCGCGTCTTCCGGTTTTGCGGTATAAAGATCAAGATCGGGCTTGGCGCGCCACAACTTTATTCCCAGGTACAGAAGATAAGCGGCGCCCGCGTATTTAATGACCGAAAACAACAACTCCGACGTCGCCAGCAAGGCCCCGATGCCGGCGACCGACGCGGTCATGATCGACAGCATCCCAATCAGCATCCCGGAACAACTATAAAGGCTCCGGCGCACGCCGTAGCGGAGGCCGTGGCTGAGAGCAAGGAGCATATTCGGCCCCGGCGTGGCCGACACCACGGTCATGGTGATTACGAATAGCAACCAAGTTTCTATAGGCATTGTGGGAACTCAGAAAAACGCCCAAAGCGGCGCGCTCCCTGATTAACACGCGGCCTGACCCCACGCCATAGGTGAAAAAGGGTAGCCGCTAAAGTGGTTAAGCTACGGGCGCCAAGGTCGGTTCATTTATTATCCTGGATTTCCTGAGTTTAATAAATTATATATAAATGATTAGACATAATAATGTAAAATATAATAGGGCACGCTGACTGATGACATCATTAGCATACCTTAGCCAATCCCGGGCTGATTTTGGGCGCATTATCCTGATGGATGATCGCCCGGTCCTATTCGATCATGACATGGTTCCCATTTCTGAACCGTTGTCTCCAAATAACAATTTGCTTTATCAGAACTGGCAACAGCTCCGCCAGCAAGCTACCCCTGGCCGGTTGCCGCTCAGAAAAGATTTCCGGCCGGAAAAGATGCGGGCAGTCCTAGCCTATATGTGGGTGTCCGAAGTTGTTGGCGACGATTTTCGCATTCGCCTGGCCGGGGCCGAAGTCGACCAGATGGCCGGTCAGTCTTTGTCTGGAAAGTTAATTTCCGAAATCCCACAGCAGTTCTCGGTCAAATTGATGCAGGTTTATCGTCGGGTGATTGCAGAACAATGTCCGATCACATTTCGCAATCAGGCTTCCGCAGCGGCTGTAGCCGGATTGGAGCTCGAGGTGGTCAGCCTCCCCTATCTTCAAGACGCCCCAACACCGACGATCATCATCTCTGCCTTCGATATTTCGGCTGCCATGCTCCCGGGCGCCTAATCATCCGCCCCTGCCAATCGTAGAGAAATATTGTAGAATCCCCCGCCGCCTGCCATAAAGTTTCCTTAACACCCCCATAGCATAGTGGGCCATGACCACAGAGATCGTTATGCGGACGGCTAAAAAAGGCGACCTTGATACGCTGTTGGCGCTCGAGGCTCGGGTCTTTTCGTCGGATCGCTTGTCCCGCCGCAGCCTGCGCCGCCTGATCGGCCGCCGCACGGCCAGCATCCTTGTTGCGGAAAAAGATAAAACGATTATCGGCTATACCCTTATTCTGTATCGGCGCGACACGGCCTTGGCCCGGCTTTATTCCATTGCCGTCTCGCCCGAAACCCAAGGCAGCGGGCTTGGGCGAGCGTTGCTGGCCAAGGCCGAAGACGACGCCTTTCGAAACGGCTGCATCTTTCTCCGACTCGAGGTCCGAGCCGACAACGCCCCAGCCATCGCCCTCTATCATAAGACCGGGTATCGACAGTTCGGCTTTTATCTTGATTATTACACCGACCACACCGACGCGCTCAGATTTGAAAAACGGCTGACCGGGAAACCGACATCAAACCGGGATCACCCCCCCTATTACCGGCAAACGACCGACTTCACCTGCGGCCCGGCCTGCATGATTATGACCCTGACCTGGTTTGACCGCAAAACCAAACCCAGCCGCCGGTTAGAACTGAGATTGTGGCGCGAAGCCACGACAATTTTCATGACGTCCGGCTTGGGCGGCTGCGAACCGTTCGGCATGGCCGTCGCTTTGGCCAAACGCGGCTTGAAGCCGGAAATTTATAGCTCCCGGAAACACTTTTTCTTCCTACCCGGTGTGCGCAGCAAAAACAAAAAAGATGTCATGCGGGTGGTCCAAGAAGACTTTCGCGAACGGGCCGAGGAGATGGGGATTCCGACCCATGCCAAGGCCATAACCCGTCGTGAACTGGCGGCAGCCATTGAAAATGGTGGCCTCGCCATTGTTCTGGTCAGTGGATACCAAATGTTCCGTGACCCGGAGGAACATTGGATCGTTGTGCATGATCAAGACGACCATCATGTTTATGTGCATGACCCATGGGTCGAAGACAAAGTTATGGAAACGCCTATGGCTGCCGCCGGTTTGCCAATTCCGTGGCCTGCGTTCGAGCGCATGGTACGCATCGGCACAGAACGCCGTGCAGCCGCAATCATCGTCAACGGAGACGGCAAAGCATGACACAGTGGGTCATTCTGGTTGAAAATCTCAAAGATTTTCCCAATGCGGAAACACCGCATAAAGTCATTACGACGCGGGATTATTTAACCCGCCCGCAATTGTTCTCCGGCGCCAGACCGAATTTCATCAATCTTGCCCGCAGCTACAATTATCAAAGCGAAGGCTATTACAGCTCGCTTCTGGCCGAAGCGCGCGGGCATCGCACCCTGCCGTCAGTCGAAACCATGTTGGAGTTGGGCGGACGGCTTTTATATGCCCACGCCCTGCCTGATCTTGAGGATGTGTTGAACAAATGCGCCGGTCGGTTGCCAGAGCCGCCGAAAGACGCGTTCGATCTTTTAATCTGTTTCAACATGTCGCGCGTCGAAGGCTACAACCGATTGGCGCGGGAAATCTTCGATTGGTTCCGCTGCCCGATCATTGAGGTCTCGATCGAGCCGAGCAAACATGGCGACGGCTTGATAATCAAACGGATTCGCGCCCGCACCATCGATAAACTTGAAGACGACGAAATGGCGTTTTTGAGCAAGGCGCTGCACGATCACACCAACCGTGAATGGCGATCCCCCAAAGTGAAAGCGCCAGCCGATTGGACCTTGGCTGTGCTCTATGACCCCAAGGAGGAATTGCCGCCATCCGATTTTGACAGTTTAAAGCGACTGGCCAAAGTCGCAGAAAAAATGAAAGTGGATGTCGAGCCAATCACCAAAAAGGATCTGAACCGGCTTGTCGAATTTGATGCGTTGTTCATTCGCGAAACCACATCCATCGACAACCATACCTATCAGTTTGCCCGCCGCGCGGTGCAGGAAGGCATGCCGGTGATCGACGACCCAGTGTCGATGATCCGCTGCACCAATAAAATCTATCTCAATGAATTGTTGGCATCGAACAATATCCCAACGCCCAAAACCTTGATGATCACCCATCCCAAGGATCTCGAGGCGGCGGCGGATACGCTCGGCTTCCCGATGGTCGTGAAAATTCCCGACAGCTCGTTCAGTCGCGGCGTGCACAAAGCCGACGGCATGGAAAGTTTGCGTAAACTTGTGGACGAACTTTTCATCGAAACAGATTTGCTGCTGGCCCAGGAATTCATGCCGACGGAACTTGATTGGCGCGTTGGTGTTTTGGGCGGCAAACCGTTGTTCGTATGCCAATACTTCATGGCCAAGAAACACTGGCAGATCATCAAACATAAACCCGACGGCAGCGCTGTCGAAGGCGGGTTTAAAACCTTTGCTGTGGAAGACGCACCGAAGCATGTGGTTGATATCGGGCTCCGGGCCGCCAACCTGATCGGTAACGGACTATATGGTGTCGATATCAAGGAAAATGACGGCGGCGCCTATGTCATCGAAATCAATGACAACCCTAATCTTGATCATGGGGTTGAAGATGCCGCCCTCAAGGACGAACTATGGGCCAGGTTGGTACAGTGGTTTATTGATCGATTGGAACAATAAATTTGTATGACGTCCTGATCGGATGCCGTCTCGGCGTCTTATAACTTTAGGACTTGTGTTTTGGGGGATTCGTCCATGGCATCTAAGCATGCACTCGCAATTCGGCATCTGGCGTTTGAAGATCTTGGTCTTATGGATGACGTTCTTCGGCAACAGGGCTGGACCATCAGCTATGCCGATGCAGGCATCGCCGACTTCACAACGATAGATCCCCTTGCTGCTGATTTATTGGTCATATTGGGCGGCCCTATCGGGGCGTATGAGGATGATATTTATCCCTTTCTAAACGATGAAATCGCCCTCATCCAAAAACGCTTAGCGGCACAAAAACCGATCATCGGCATTTGCCTTGGCGCGCAATTGATGGCACGTGCATTGGGGGCTCGGGTTTATCCCGGCCAGGCCAAGGAAATCGGCTGGGCGCCGCTCATCTTGACCGAAGCCGGCAAGCAAAGCCCGCTCGGACTGGTTGGAGAGCTCAGCGTTTTGCATTGGCACGGCGACACGTTCGACTTGCCTGATGGGGCGACCCTGTTGGCGTCGACACCGATCACCACCAATCAAGCCTTTGTATTGGGACGTCATGCACTCGGACTGCAATTTCATTTGGAAGTCAAAGGCAGCGATATCGAACGTTGGTTGATCGGCCACACCGGAGAAATATCGGCAACACCCGGCGTCAGCGTTCCCGGTTTGCGGCAAAGCACAAAGATAGAAGCGCCACTGCTGGAACCCGTAGCGCATCAAATTATCGAAACCTGGCTTCACGCCGCCAGGCTTTCATAAAAGGCGGGATGCCCGTTTTTTATGACATCATTGCCGGGCTTGATCCGGCAATCCATCTTTGGTGCCGTTGTGCGATTGGCTCCATGGACCACCGGGTCAAGCCCGGTGGTGACGGGGTTGAACGGCAACAGCAACACATCGTCATTGCCGGGCTTGACCCGGCAATCCATCTTTGGTGCCGCTGTGCGGTTGGCTCCATGGACCACCGGGTCAGGCCCGGTGGTTACGGGGTTGAACGGCAACAGCAACACATCGTCATTGCCGGGCTTGACCCGGCAATCCATCTTTGGTGCGGCTGTGCGGTTGGGTCCATGGACCACCGGGTCAAGCCGGGTGGTGACGGAGTTGAACGGCAACAGCAACACGTCGTCATTGCCGGGCTTGATCCGGCAATCCATCTTTGGTGCCACTGTGCGGTTGGCTCCATAGACCACCGGGTCAGGCCCGGTGGTGACGGGGTTGAACGGCAATAGCAACACGTCGTCATTGCCGGGCTTGACCCGGCAATCGATCTGCCTGGGCGATGGTCAGCCGATTTTTTCGTCCATCAAACCGCGCACGAAATTGACCAAACCGGTTTGGCGATCCCGCCTCAAGCGTTCGGCAAACAACACCGAGCGAACCTTGGCCAAGGCCGCCGGAATATCGTCATTGACGATGACATAATCATATTCAGCCCAGTGGCTGATTTCTTCATGGGCTTTGGCCATGCGCCGCGCCACCACTTCGGCCGTATCTTGGGCACGATTTTCCAAACGTCGCGCCAGCTCGCCGGTCGACGGCGGTAGGATAAAGACCCGGACCAAATCCTTCGCGGCCTTTTGCGCTAATTGTTGGGTGCCTTGCCAATCGATATCAAACAGCACGTCTTTGCCTTGGGCCAACACCGCTTCGACTGGGGCCGCGGGCGTTCCATAATAATTGCCGAACACTTTGGCGTGTTCGAGAAAAGCATCGTCCGCGACCATTTTTTCAAAGGTCGGAATATCGACGAAATGATAATGCTCGCCGTCGATTTCACCCGGGCGCGGTGGACGTGTGGTGGTAGACACCGACATCGCCATGCGGCTGATTTCTTCTTCCAGCAATAATTTCGATAGGGTCGACTTGCCCGCCCCCGATGGGGACGACAACACCAGCATCAAACCGCGTCGGGTGATAGAGGTCACGAGAATAGCTGCTCCCTATTCGATATTCTGAATTTGTTCGCGGAACTGGCCGATTACATTTTTAAGCGCCAAGCCGATCCGGGTCAGCTCCATATCTTGCGACTTTGAACACAATGTATTGGCTTCACGATTGAATTCTTGCGCCAGAAAATCAAACTTGCGGCCGACCGCATCTTTTTGTTTCAAAAGATCCCGCGCCGCCGCCACATGCCCGGTCAATCGGTCCAGTTCTTCCCGCACATCGGCTTTGGCTGCCAACAGCGCCACTTCCTGTGCGATCCGTTCCGGCTGCAAACTGCTAACGTCGGCCAGGTAATCTTGGACACGGGCCAAAAAGCGCTCTTTGACCGCCGCCGGTTGAGTCCCGGCACAGGCACTCGCTTCCCCGGTCAAGGTTTCGATTTGGTCGATTTGATCGGCGATCACCGGCTGCAACGCCGCCCCTTCCGCTTGGCGAGCTTTCACCAACCCGCTGACGGCGTCGTCAAAACTTTTCAGCACGGCCGCTTCCCGGGACGCCTGTTCGTCTTCATCAACTGCGGCCGCATTGTTTTCGACCACACCGGGAATGGCCAACAAACCATCAACCCGGGCGCCGCCCAGGGCGTATTCATTTTCAAATTTCTGGGCCACGGCAATCAGGGCTTTTAGGGCCGCCTCATTGACGGAAATCGGCGCCGCATCACCGACAGCACGGGTTTGTAACGCCACATTGATACTGCCCCGGCTGATTTTCGCGCCCAGGCGTTTGCGAATTTCGATATCGAGAGCTTCAAAACCCGCCGGTACCCTCGACCGCAGTTCAAAGCCCTTGCCATTGACGCTTTTCAGCTCCCAGGTCCAACTCAGGTTGCCATGCTGCCCTTGGGCGCGGGCAAATCCGGTCATACTTGATATGGTCATGGCATTTCCTTTGTTACAAATCCGGCGTTACAGATCGGACGCTAGACTTCAGATTTGGGCCGACACAACAGTTGTTGGCACCTGGGCTGTTATATAGGATCGATCCGGTTCTGCAAATGTCGAGAGGTATAATTGTCGTGCAAAATCCGCGATCGATTTTGATTACTGGGGCATCCAATGGCATTGGCCGGGCCTTGGCCATGGCGTATGCCCGCCGTGACGTTACCTTGTTTTTGGCCGGGCTGGCCCAGGACCGTCTCGACGCCATAACGGCGATCTGTCGTGACCGCGGTGCGTTCGTCCATAGCAAGATCATCGATGTGCGCGATGCCGACGCCATGGCGGCCTGGATCGCCGAGGCCGATGCGACGACCGCCCTTGATCTTGTCATCGCCAATGCCGGAATTTCCTTGGGTTACAAACCCGATCAGGATCTTGGCAGCCATACCGCCGAGACCTTCGCCGTCAATGTCGACGGCGTTTTCCACACCATCCATCCTGTGATTTCCCTGATGCGCAAACGGCGCTCAGGGCAGATTGCGATCATGAGCTCGCTGGCCGGGTTCGGCGGATTGCCAAGCTCACCGGCCTATTCGACCAGCAAAGTGACGGTCAAAGCCTATGGCGAGGCCCTGCGCGGCGTGCTCCGACCGCAGGGGATCGAAGTCTCGGTCATTTGTCCCGGCTTCGTCGAAAGCCATATGACCGCCCGCAATACCTTTCCGATGCCGTTCCTGATGACAGCCGACAAAGCCGCCGGTATCATCATATCGGGGTTAGCGAAGAATAAAGCCCGTATTGCCTTCCCGTTCCCGATGCTGGCGGGTATCCGGTTGTTGCATCTGTTGCCTGCGTCATGGCTTGATCGGTTGTTATCCGTTGCCCCTCGTAAATGAGGACCACAAAAGGATGATATCATGCGCGAATGGTTATTGCTGTCGTCTTTAGTTTTCTGTCTTGTCGCTGGACCGGTGTCGGCGCGTGACGTGGTTGAACCCAATGCCGCACAGCGTCAGATTTTACGCGCCGTCAAAATCCCGCCGGCAACCGAACGCTTGGTTTACGGACCTGAGCTGACAGCGTTCGGCGATCTCCGGCTTCCAAAAGGCAAAGGCCCGTTTCCGGTGGCGGTGGTCATTCATGGCGGCGCGTGGCGGTCCTATGTGACGCTTGACTACATCGCACCCGTGGCCGACGCCTTAACCTGTGCCGGGATCGCGACCTGGAATATCGAATATCGCCGTGTCGGCGGTGGCGGCGAATGGCCGAATATGTACAGCGACGTCGCCAAGGCCACCGATTATCTGCGGGTCTTACAGAAAAACTATCCGCTGGATCTAAGCCGGGTCATTACAATTGGGCATTCGGCCGGTGGGCACCTAGCGTTATGGGCGGCTGGACGCCATAATTTGCCGAAATCATCTGCTCTTTATAGTGCCACACCGTTACCGCTCAGAGGGGTCATCGCGCTGGCCGGACCGGGCGACATCGGCGCTCTGATCGAACCCCAAAACAGCCCATACCGGGCAACCTTGCTGGAGTCCATGGGCGGTGACATCAACCGGTTGGCCGAAATCTCGCCCGCGGCGCTGTTACCGTTCGATATCCCCCAAGTTCACATTGTCGGCAATCAAGATGCCGCCATTCCCCCGGCTACGGTCAATGATTTTATCACCCAGGTCAAAGCCAAGGGGGACGATGCCGAAATGCTGACCTTGATGGGCGATCATTTTATCAGCGCCGATGCCTGGGACCCCGTTGCTGGCCCGGTGATCCTCATGAATAGCCTGAAATTGGTGGGTAAAACCATCGAAGCCGAACAGATCGGCAGCTGCACAACGCCACGCTAAAAGCTAACGGCCGTTGCCGCCACCGTCCCGCTCAATTTTACGCCAGCGGGCGACATTGCGGTTATGCTCTTCGAGCGTGCGGGCAAAGGCATGGCCGCCGGTCCCGTCCGCCACGAAATAAAGCGCGTCGCTGTTTTCTGGTTTCACCACCGCTTCGAGCGATGCCCGTCCAGGATTGGCAATCGGACCGGGTGGCAGACCCGGGATCACATAGGTGTTGTAATCGGTCGCCGTATCCAGATCACTCCTGGTGATGGCGCGTCCCAACGGCAGTCCTTTGGTGATGCCATAAATAATCGTCGGGTCCGACTGTAGCTTCATGCCGAGCTTTAACCGATTAAGAAACACCGCCGCCACCAGCCCGCGTTCGCTCGGTACGCCGGTTTCTTTTTCGACAATGGATGCCAGGATCACCAAATCTTGCGGTGAATTGAGCGGGCTATCCGGGGGGCGCATATCCCAAGCCCGGGCCACTTCCTTGGCCATGGCCGTTTGCATCCGCTGGATCACATCGGCGCGGCTATCGCCATAGACATAGAAATAGGTTTCCGGCAACAGACTGCCTTCGGCCGGAGTGTCCACAAGCTCGCCGTCAAGCATCGGGGCCGCGGCGACAATCGGCACGACCTGGGCGCTGGCCAAGCCCTCGGCCACAGTCAATTTACGGGGGACGACCTTGCCATGCGCCAAAATGTTGACCACTTGGCGCAAACTGGCGTGGGCCGGAATGCGAAATTCCCCTGCCCGCAGCCGCAGCTTTTCATAACGCGCCAAAAGATCGAAAAAACGTGGATCGGCGATGGCCCCGGCGCGGTCCAATTGGGCGCTGGCAACGACACGCCCGGCCCCTTTGGGGATCAGCACCAGGCTATCCTCGGCCAACGGACCAGGCGCATGGATTGCCCGATAGGCGAACAACGACAGTCCGCCGACCACAAGCAGGACGATCAACAAGAATAGGAGAAGGATTTTACCCCAGTGGCGACCCAAAAAAGACGGGCGCTTAACCGACCCGTCTTCCGGTTTTTTTGAGGGCGCGGGCGGTTCGCCCGTGGTCATCGGAGACCGCCGCCCCTAGACGGCAGCCAAAATCAAGGATGCGTTGGTCCCGCCAAAGCCAAACGAATTGGACATGGCGATTTTCACTTTCTTTTCCTTGGCCTTCAGCGGCACCAGGTCAAGATCAGCGACCACATCTTCGGGATCGGTCAGATTGAGGGTCGGTGGCAGCAAACCGTCACGCATAGCCAGCATACAGAAGATAGCTTCCGTCGATCCGGCAGCCCCCAGCAAATGGCCGATCGCCGATTTGGTCGAAGACATGGAGATATTCGCCATGGCATTGCCGAACAAGCGACGCACGGCCCCAGCTTCGATTTCATCGCCCAGCGGGGTCGATGTGCCGTGAGCATTGATATAGCCGATGTCGGCCATATCGATCCCAGCCCGCTTCAAGGCCGCTTTCATGGCCCGGAAGCCACCGTCACCGGTCGGTTCAGGCGCCGTTACGTGATAAGCATCACCCGACAGACCATAACCGATGACTTCGGCATAAATCTTGGCACCACGCTTCTTGGCGTGTTCGTATTCTTCAAGCACCACAATGCCAGCACCTTCGCCGATGACGAAACCGTCCCGGCCTTTGTCCCACGGACGCGATGCCTCGGTCGGCCGGTCATTATAGCCGGTGCTGAGCGCCTTGGCTTGGGCAAAGCCGGCAACGCCAACTGGGCAGATGGCCGCTTCCGTGCCGCCAGCAACCATGACATCGGCGTCATCGAGCGCGATCAGGCGCGCGGCATCACCAATGGCATGGGCGCCCGTGGCGCAAGCCGTAACCACAGAATGGTTCGGACCACGGAACCCAAATTTAATGGAAACCTGACCCGAGACCAGATTGACCAAACGACCCGGGATAAAATGCGGGCTGACCCGACGCGGGCCGTTCTGGAACAGATTGACGGATTCTTTTTCAATCCCAGGAAGGCCGCCGATGCCGGAACCGATCAAAACACCGGTCCGCACTTGGCCTTCCTCGTCTGTTGGCTTCCAGCCGGAATCTTCTACGGCCTGCATGGCCGCAGCGACGCCGAAAATGATAAAATCATCAACGCGGCGCTGTTCCTTGGGCTCCATCCAATTATCTGCATTGAAGGTGCCGTTGGTGCCATCGCCCCGTTTGACTTCACAGGCCACACGAGAGGGGTATTTCTCGGGATCAAACAACGTGATCGTGCCAGCCCCTGATTGACCAGCGGTCAAGCGGCTCCACGTTTCTTCAACACCACTAGCCAGTGGTGTAACCAGTCCCAGTCCCGTAACGACGACCCGTCTCATGCAGTGTCCTGATTTTTAAGATCCGGTGGAAGTAAGCGCAGCTAAATTACGAAGCGCTTTTGGAAATATGCTCGATAGCATCCTTCACGGTATTGATCTTTTCGGCTGCATCGTCAGGAATTTCGATACCGAATTCCTCTTCGAAAGCCATGACCAGTTCGACCGTATCCAAGCTGTCGGCACCCAGATCGTCGACGAATTTTGCATCGTCTACGACTTTCGCTTCATCGACGCCCAAATGCTCGATGACAATCTTTTTTACGCGTTCAGCGATATCCGACATTGTGTTGTCCTTAATTCAATGGTTGGCGAATTGGTTTGTCTTAAGCAATCCTAGACTAAATCTTTCAGAGTTTAGAACCACTTGAGCTTTCAACGTTGTTCTTAACTACCGTTTCGGCAGCGGTAGGTAGCACAGTTTTATCCTTTTGGCCAGATATGGCAACCGGGTTTTGTGCCGCCTATTTGCCGCTTTATATCATAGCCATACCGCCGTTGATATGAAGCGTTTGTCCCGTGACATAAGCCGCTTCCGGGCTGGCCAAATATACCACGCCGGATGCGATGTCCTCCACACTCCCTAGCCGTTCGACTGGAATTTTCTGCAACAGCTTCGCTTTTTGATCATCGGTCAAGGCTTCGGTCATCGGCGTGGCAATGAACCCCGGCGCCACACAATTGACCGTAATACCGCGTGATGCCACTTCCTGAGCCAAAGATTTCGACATGCCGATGATTCCGGCCTTGGCCGCTGCATAATTGGCCTGGCCCGGGTTGCCGGTCACGCCGACGATCGACGTAATGTTGATGATCCGTCCAAAACGCCGCTTCATCATGCCGCGGATCGCCCCTTGGCTCAGTTTAAAGGCCGATTTCAAATTGACCGACAGCACGCTGTCCCAATCGTCGTCCTTGAGGCGCAATGCCAGGTTGTCGCGGGTAATCCCGGCATTGTTGACCAGGATGTCGAGGCTCCCGAGCGCCGATTCCGCGGCTCCGATCAAACTCCCGACTTGCTCAGCATCACCAAGATTACAAGGGGTTACAAAAGCACGATCGCCCAATTCCTGAGCCAAAGCCTCCAACGCTTCGCGCCGGGTTCCGGATAACGCCACGGTTGCACCTTGGGCATGCAAGGCCTTGGCAATGGCTTTACCGATACCCCCCGACGCACCGGTCACCAGCGCCCCTTTGCCTGACAGATCGAACATGTTTTATCCTTTAATTTTAATGGAATAGGAGCTCGTGCGAGCAAACTGGCGGTCGTCGCCGATAAATCTTTTAAAGAGTTTTGGCAAAAGCTTCCATATCGGCGGGCCCCTGAATTGACACGCCCTGGACCCGATCGTCGATACGTTTTGCAAGTCCAGTCAGCACCTTACCGGCACCAATCTCAACCAAAGTATCAACCCCGGCATTGGCCATGGTGATCACGCATTCGCGCCACCGGACAGCGCCGGTGACTTGCTGGACCAAAAGCTCGCGGATTCGCGCCGGATCCCGCTCGGGGGCTGCGGTCACATTGGCGATCACCGGCAAAACCGGCGGGGCAATGTCAACCTTGGCCAAGGCTTCGGCCATGGCGTCGGCGGCAGGTTTCATCAAGGCGCAATGGAACGGTGCGCTCACCGGCAGCAAAATGGCGCGTTTCGCGCCCTGGGCCTTGGCCAACTCCAACGCCCGCTCGACCGCCGTTTTATGGCCACTGACCACCACCTGGCCAGGCGCATTGTCGTTTGCCGCTTCACAGACTTCGCCCTGAGCCGCCTCGGCCGCGACCTTTTGTGCGGCCGCCAAATCCAACCCCAGCAAAGCCGCCATGGCACCCTGCCCGACCGGTACGGCTTTTTGCATGGCTTGACCGCGCAGCTTCAAAAGCCGCGCCGTGTCAGCAACCGAAAAAGCCCCGGCGGCGGCCAAGGCCGAGTATTCTCCGAGCGAATGACCGGCGACAAAGGACCCATGCTTTTGCAAAGACACACCGAAATCAGCCTCCAGCGCCCGTAAAACGGCAATACTGACTGCCATCAGGGCCGGCTGGGCGTTTTCAGTCAAAATCAGGTCGCTTTCCGGCCCTTCGAACATCAATTTCGATAGATTCTGGCCCAAAGCGTCGTTTACTTCTTCGAAAACAGCGCGGGCTGAGCTTAGATTTTCCGCCAAGTCCTTACCCATTCCAACAAATTGGCTGCCTTGGCCAGGAAATACAAATGCTCGCGTCATCGATCATTAGTCCTTAATTTAATTACAGAATTTGGTAAGATTGGCCGCATTCATGTGGTTATCGGCATGATGCCGTTTTCAGCTTTGGCTGTTCAAGACTAGGGCCATGAAATAACGCCTCATTCCATACTGTCAAGAAACTTGCGCCAAAGCATAGATCCTGTATAGTCCGCCACCTCGCACGGTGTATTTTCTTCCGCTTAGGGAAAGTCCCTAGGCGGTTTTCGTAGTGAGCATGAGGCATCCTCAAGAAAAGTCGGAATGAATTGTGCGGTCCGGCAGGGTGTGGAGTGTGAAGATCTACGAAAATCCACAAGGAGACACTGACATATGTCGTTCTATGAACATGTCGTGATCGCACGGCAGGATATCTCCGCTCAACAAGCGGAAACCCTTGCCGGAGATCTGGCCAAGATTGTTGAAAACAATGGCGGCAAAGTAGTGAAGACCGAAAATTGGGGTCTTCGCACCATCGCTTACAAAATCGAAAAAAACCGCAAAGGTCACTATTTCATGCTGTCATTCGAAGCGGCTGGTCCAGCCGTTGCCGAATTGGAGCGGAATGTGCGCCTGAACGAAGACATCATCCGCTACATGACCATCCGTGTCGATGCAGTGGAAGAAGGTCCATCAGCCGTCATGCTTGCGAAATCCGATCGTGGTGATCGCGGCGAACGCGGTGAACGTGGTGGTTTCCGCGGTGATCGCCCAGAACGGGGCGAGCGTGGTGAACGTGGCGATCGTCCGCGTCGTTGGTCTGAAAATGGTGATACGGAGGAATTAGAGAATGAGTGAACGTCCAGAACGCGGTGATCGCCCAGAGCGGGGCGAGCGTGGTGAACGTGGCGGCCGGGGCGGTGCTCAGGCTGGTGCAGCTCGTCGTCCTTTCTTCCGTCGTCGTAAAACCTGCCCATTCTCGGGCTCCGGCGCACCGAAGATCGACTACAAGGACGTAAAACTCCTGTCTCGCTTCATTTCCGAGCGCGGCAAGATCGTCCCAAGCCGGATTACGGCTGTTTCCACGAAAAAGCAGCGTGAGCTGGCACAGGCCATCAAACGGGCCCGCGTCATCGGCTTGCTGCCTTACGTGATCCAATAAGGAGACCCCCAGATGCAGATCATTCTTCTCGAACGGGTCGAAAACCTTGGTTTCATGGGTCAAGAAGTAACCGTGAAGGACGGCTATGCCCGTAACTTCCTGTTGCCCC
>JBBCIP010000214.1:0-13299 GCA_037189785.1 Alphaproteobacteria bacterium | reverse complement strand
TTTCAGAATCTTCTTCAATTCACGAGAGACAATTCACCCCATATAATATATGCAGTAGGATTGAAGGCTGCTTTGCTTGCTCGACTTACCAAGCTATTTCATCCAAACCTTAAAGTTATTCATGGTATACGCACAAATCTTCCAGAACGGTCTATGCTAGCATTCAAATTTTTTATTAGTGAACGTTTGCTGCATGGGTTGACAAGCGGATATATCACTAATTCAGAAATTGCTAAACAGCGCATGATAAAAATGATAGGTGTGTCAGGGTCTCGTATTACGGTTATATACAATGGATTGAATTCTCCTCCAATTCGACAGAAGCGACATCTAAGCTCGGATTTTAAGAGTGAGATTTGCATTATAGCGAATATCAACAAATACAAATCACATGTAGAGTTTTTGACCGTAGTTGAGTTATTGCGCAAACATATGCCAGATATTATGATAACCTTGGTCGGGCGTGATGATTTGGCAGGGCAGCTACAGCAAGAAATTGCGAAGCGTCAGTTAGAGCCCAACTTTAATATTCTCGGCTATCAAAAAGACCCTACCCCATGGATCAGAAATGCACGCATTTGCGTTCTACCTACCTTAACCACAGAGGGCACTCCGACATCTATATTGGAAGCTTTTAGCCAGGGCGTTCCTGTCGTTGCCTATTCCATCGGCGGAATACCGGAACTTGTCACAAATGCCGTTGACGGTTATCTTATCGAGCCAGGTAATTTTCAACAAATGTCCAAAACCATTCTTCATCTTTTAAAAAACCCTGAACTCACCGCAAAACTAGGTGCTGCAGGTAAAAGGAAAATTGAGGAAAAGTTCTCATTAGCTGCAACCGTCAAAGCGCATAATAATTATTGGCTGCAAAAAACCTATCAGAATTAAAGCAACAAAATCAGGCGATCTCTCTAGCATGAGCACGAAAAAGCCCAATATCGATCCTAAAGTTACTGACGGTTTCGGAGATGAGTGGAAGCGTTTTGACCAAACAGGCCTTACAATAGATGAACGGCAAAAAATATTTGACGAATATTTCCGTATTTTTCCTTGGGAGAAGCTTCCAAAGCAGTCAAAAGGATTTGACTTGGGATGTGGGAGCGGACGTTGGGCACAGGTGGTTGCTACTCGCGTAGCGGAATTACATTGTATCGATGCGAGCCTTGAAGCATTGAATGTTGCACGCAGAAACTTGAGTGTGCACGACAATTGCATCATGCATCATGCATCAGTAGACCAAATCCCACTTCCTGATGAAAGCATGGACTTTGGTTACTCTTTAGGTGTATTGCATCATGTCCCTGATACACTTTCGGGCATAGAAAGCTGTGTCCGTAAGTTAAAACCCGGCGCGCCGTTTCTACTTTACTTATATTATCGTTTTGATAATAAACCTTTGTGGTTTCGTTTAATATGGGTAATTAGTGATGGTTTGCGTAGAATTATATCTTACATGCCACATAGCTTACGCTATATCACAAGTCAAATAATTGCAGGGCTTGTTTATTGGCCACTAGCACGTCTTTCTAAGCTTCTGTCGCACTTTGGTATAGATAGCTCTAATATACCGTTGTCTTATTACAAAGAAAAATCTTTTTACGTAATGAGAACAGATGCACTCGATAGATTTGGGACCCGCTTAGAACAACGTTTTACATGCAACGAAATAAAACAAATGATGGAAGCAAATGGTCTTGAAAATATTATATTCAGTTCCTCTCCACCTTACTGGTGTGCAGTTGGGATCAAAAAGAGAACCATAACTTAGAAGTGAGAAAAATATATGTGTGGTCTGACTGGCTTCCTTGAAAAGGCAGAAAATAGCCATTCATTTGAAGCCGTGGGCTCATCTATGGCTGCTGCAATCACGCATCGCGGACCAGATGATTGTGGTATCTGGATTGATTCTGAGGCAGGAATTTGCTTAGCACACCGGCGGTTATCGATCCTTGATCTTTCACCGCATGGGCACCAGCCCATGACATCCGGTTGTGGCCGATATGTGATTGCCTACAATGGTGAAGTTTATAATCATCATGCAATTCGTCGCATGCTTGAAGACCAATATGGGCAACAAAGATGGCGCGGGCATTCCGATACGGAAGTCATCCTAGCCGCAATCGCTCATTGGGGCGTAGAAAAAGCTCTCCAAAACTTCAACGGCATGTTTGCCTTCGCATTGTGGGACCGCAAGGAGCGCGTTTTACATCTTGCTCGTGACCGCGCTGGTGAAAAACCTTTGTATTATGGCTGGTGCGGATCAGCTTTTTTATTCGGATCGGAATTAAAAGCGCTCCGTCAGCATCCAACCTGGAATGCTCCACTAGACCGCACTGCGCTTGCGCTTTACCTGAAATACAACTATGTCCCGACACCGCTTTCAATCTACCAAGGAATTCGCAAATTAGCGCCCGGCACATTTCTTTCTTTGTCAACAGAGTCTAAACCGGATCAAAACGCACGTATTACCCCCTATTGGTCATCGCTTGAGGCCGCTCGCAATGGTCTCTCTAATCCGTTCAAAGGAAGCCACCGTGAACTTACTGATGATCTTGAGCTACTCCTGAAAGATGCCGTGAAGATCCGTATGGAGTCGGATGTACCACTCGGTGCTTTTTTATCCGGCGGAATTGATTCGAGTACGGTAGTTGCCTTAATGCAAGCGCAATCCTCGCGTCCGATACAAACCTTTACCATCGGGTTCAATGAGCAGGGCTATAACGAAGCTGTACACGCAAAAGCAGTGGCCAAACACCTTGGCACCGACCACACAGAGCTCTACATTACGCCACAAGAAGCGCTGAACGTTATACCGCGCCTACCCAATATGTATGACGAACCGTTCGCAGATTCATCCCAGATACCAACCTATCTGGTATCTGCACTAGCACGTCGACATATTACCGTATCACTATCCGGCGACGCTGGGGATGAGCTATTTTGTGGTTACAATCGCTATTTTCAAGGCCGTCGTATATGGAATTCATTGAAATTATTTCCACGTACTCTCCGCAGGGCAGGGGCCGCCGGAATTCACAAACTATCGCCACCCACATGGGACCATATTGGCAATCTTATACCCTCTCGATTACGCCCATCCAATTTTGGTCACAAATTGCATAAACTAGCCAATATTATTGCAACAGATGATCCTGACGCCATGTATGATGGCTTGATTTCGCAATGGCCGCTAAGCGGACATTTGGTAAAACACGCTGATTATTCACGCGCTCACGCATGCGCTATACTGGACAGCACGGTGTTGGATGATTTCACTGCACGTATGATGCACCACGATATGGTAGGGTATTTGCCAGATGATATACTGGTAAAAGTAGATCGCGCCAGCATGGCCGTCAGTTTGGAAGCACGCGTTCCCTTTCTGGACCATCGCGTAATTGAACATGCTTGGCGTATTCCACTTACAGCCAAGATACGTAACGGTAACAGCAAAGCTATTTTACGTGACGTACTATACCGTTATGTACCACGTGAACTGATAGAGCGACCAAAAATGGGCTTTGGCGTACCGATTGATCAATGGCTCCGTGGGCCGCTACGTGATTGGTGCGAAGATTTATTAAATGCTGATCGACTTAAGATCGAGGGTTATTTTGATCCTGATCCCATTCGTAAGAAATGGGCTGAACATTTATCAGGTAAACGAAATTGGTCCGCTCATCTTTGGACAATCTTGATGTTTCAGGCCTGGCATGCGACAACACACAAAGACCTTACTTAAGCAAACGTAGATGCCTTAGGAACTGAACTGTGCAACGCTTGATATTTCTCGAATTCAACGAAATCAACTTCGAGTATATTAGCCGCTATATTAAACAGGGGCAACTGCCTCATTTTCACACATTCCTAGAACGTCACGGCTACACAGAAACAACTTCTGAACAAACTTACGAACAATTAGAGCCATGGATTCAATGGGTTACTGCTCATACCGGCAAGTCCTTCGATGAGCACGGCGTTATGCGACTTGGTGATATCGTTCATCACGATTACGAACAGGTATGGGAAACACTCGAGCGAGAAAAAGGCCTGAAAGTCGGCGCCGTATCACCAATGAATGCAAATAATCGACTTTCTAATCCTGCATTTTTCGTGCCCGATCCGTGGACGGCCACCAAAGTTTCCGGCGGCGCATTGATGGGAAAGCTTTATGATGCTATAGCTCAAGCCGTCAACGATAATGCTCAGTCTAAACTGACGCCCAGATCGCTTGCTTATCTATTGATTGGCTGGTTGCGCTTTGCTTCGCCGGTACATTGGGCACGGTATGTCGAATATACTGTGCATGCACGGTCAAAGCCGTGGTCAAAAGCCTTGTTTCTCGATCTTCTGCTTACAGATATTTTTTTGTCTGCCTGGAAGCAAAGTAAACCTGATTTTTCAACACTGTTTCTGAATGCTGGCGCCCATATTCAACACCATTACATGTTTTCATCCAGTGTTTATGATGGCCCAAATCGAAATCCCGACTGGTATATTCGGCCCGGCGAAGATCCATTGCTTGATGTTTATAAACTATATGATCACATCCTCGGTCGCGTTATCGCATTAGGCGGAGATATCCGTATTATGCTGGCGACTGGTTTGCACCAAGATCCGTATCCAACCGTCACATATTACTATCGTATCCGCCATCACGAAGACTTTCTGCGTCGTATAGGTGTTCCTTTTCAGTCAGTCGTACCGCGGATGTCGCGTGATTTTCATCTTTATTGTAAAGATGCAGAGGAAGCAGCGGCAGCGCAAGCACGTCTCGATAGTGCTCGCGCCGAAGGTGGGACACCGTTGTTTGAAGTTGATAATCGCGGCAACGACCTTTTTGTCATGTTGACTTATCCGAACGAAATCACCCCAGGATTCCGTTATGTGATTGGTAATGAAAGCTATGACCACCTTGATCGTGATGTTGCTTTTGTCGCTTTGAAAAATGGTGAGCATAACGGAATCGGATATTTTGCGGACTCTGGCGTCATGAAAGATGATCTGCCAACACGCTTCCCACTCAAGCAAATCCCCGAACGTATCATCAGAGCTTTTTCTTGATATCATGCAACCGATAGGCTCTATATCTACAAAGCAAAAACGTCTGGTTTTTGTCGCCAATCCGGCCAAGTTTTTTCTATCACACCGGTTGCCATTGGCCCTCGCTGCACGAGATGCAGGGTACGACGTACATATAGCTGTCGCTGCCGCACCCGAAGTCAATGTGCTTCGCGCAACAGGCCTAACAATTCATGAAATTCCCTTAACCCGTAGCAGTTCATCGCCACTATCAGAGTGGCGTACTATACAAAGCCTTGTCGATTTATATCGCGAGATTCAACCCGACATTACACACCATGTCACCATAAAACCTGTGCTTTATGGTACATTGGCGGCAAGGCTTGCAAACGTCCCTGCTGTTATCAATGCAATCTCCGGATTAGGGTTTGTCTTCATCGCCACAGGCCTTAAAGCCGCAATACGCCGCAAAATGGTTAGTCTCGCCTATCGCGGAATTTTGCGTCATAAAAACCAGCGTATAATTTTCCAAAATAAAGAAGACTATTCCGTTTTTGAAAGTGCAAAAATCGCTCTTCGTCACAACGCTGTTTTTATCAAAGGTTCCGGTGTCGACCTTTCTCTTTTCACACCTACTGATGAACCATCAGGCACGATAACTGTCGTGCTTCCTGCACGACTACTAAGAGACAAAGGCGTCACCGAATTCGCTGCTGCTGCTGAAATATTACGCCGTCGCAATATCAATGTTCAAATGACACTGGTCGGAGAAAGCGATTTCGGCAATCCGACGGCTATTCTAGAGTCTGAATTACAGAACTGGCAGAGCTACAAAACCATCACATGGTGGGGATATCGCGATGACATGCCCGAAGTTTTAAAAGCGTCTCACATTGTTTGCTTGCCTTCTTACCGCGAAGGATTGCCCAAGTCATTGATCGAAGCGTGTGCTGCAGGGCGCCCGATTGTCACGACCGACGTTCCCGGCTGTCGCGATGTCGTGACCCACGGGGATAACGGTTTGCTGGTCCCACCCAAAGATGCTTCCGCACTCGCAGATGCTTTAGAAAAACTTATCCTCGACCAAGATCTGCGTATTCGCATGGGCAAACGCGGTCGCGCAAAAGCTGAAGCTGAGTTCTCGCTCGACAGCGTGATTGAAAAACATCTGGCGCTTTATGCAGAACTCAGCGCTTAACTCACCCCTCCCCGCGCGGGTCCATCGCGTAGGCTTCGGGCGATGTCGTCGGTACGGGGCGGAATTCGCGTTTTTCTTCGGGCGGGACTGGCGGGCGTCCGAATGTCATCACCAAAGCAATCACACCCAAGGCCCCATGAATAACCGCCGTGTAGAGATATAGCGCCGAACTCCCGGCCACGTCCATCACAACCGACCCAACCATAGATCCGGAAACTGAACCAGCGCTGAATACAAATAGAAGACCGCCCGATATCGCAACAAAGTCACTCGGATCGGCCCGATCGCTGGCCATAGCGATGCAAAGAGACGAAATCGAAAACGCAAAGGCGCCGAAAAAGAAGCAGGCCAGCAGCAACAGCTCAAACGATCTTGTGGCAGCCAAGGTCATGGCAATGCCACAGAGCGCCGCACCAAATCCCGCAAACGCCGCAACGCGGCGGCGATCAATGTAATCCGAAAGCCGCCCCAACACCCATTGGCACAAGGCCCCGCCGATCACGGTCGCACTCAGATAAAGGCTGATCTCGGCCGAGGTCATGCCGACGCCCTGGCCGAACACCGGCCCAAGTCCCCAATAAGCCGAAGTGGTCAGGCCCGAAGCCGCGCTGCCGATGACCGCGACCCGGCTCGACTGCCACAGCTTTTTCAAATTAACCTCGACCCGCGTCACCGGCGGCGGCGCCGAGGACTTGGTCAACGCCACCGGGATCAAAGCGATCAAGGTCGCGAACCCGGCCAAAGAAAAAACCCGGCCATCGCTCGGCGGCACAACATTGATCATCAGCTGGCCGATCGAGATCATCAACAACGACAAAGCCGAATAAACCGACATCACCAGACCGCGTAGATTGTCGGTCGATTTGTCATTGAGCCAGCTTTCGATCGTCATGAAAACGCCGGCAATCAGAAAACCGTGCAAAAACCGCAAACCGAACCAAACCGAGGGCGACGGAACGAAGGCATAGAGCAGCATGATGGCGGCTACCGCCGCCGTCAGCGCCGCAAAGGTACGAATATGGCCGACCCGGATGATGATCCGGCCACAGAGAATAGACCCGGCCATCAGCCCAGCCGCATAGGCCGACCACAACAAACCGATGGAAAAACGCGAGTAGCCAGCAGCATCCGCCACCAACGGCACCAATGTTGCCTGCAGCCCATGACCCGAAAATAACAAAGCCGCCGCAAACAGCAGCGCTGATAACGCAAGAACGGTCGCACCGATCACAAGTCACCCATCAATACTATCACCGGTTCTTATGAACCAGCATTATGGCCAGCCTATGAAAGCTGGCCGATAACCAAGATCTATGGTGTGAGCCAGCCTTATGGAGCCGGAGCCCCACGCAAATAATCGACCGCCGCATAGCTCAAAGCTTTGACGCCGACCAAAAGCGCATCTTCATTAACATAGAAAAGTGGCGAATGGTTGGCCGCGGCCTCCCCTGCCTTCACCCCATCTTTGTTAATGCCGAGGAAAAAGAAAAAGCCCGGGATCTGTTCTTGGTAAAAGGCAAAGTCTTCCGCCCCCATGATCACCGGCTGTTCCGCCACCTTGTTTTCGCCCGCCGCCCGTTGCAACGCTGGCAAGGTCCGGGCGACCAGGTCGGGATCATTGTAAACCACTGGAGAATAAGGACGAATTTCAAGCTTCGCTGTTCCACCGCCAGCTTCGGCCACGGTTCTTACGGTCCGCTCCAGATCGGCCAACAGTTTTTTACGGATGTCGGTGTCGAAGGTCCGGATCGTGCCGTCCATCTTGACCGTATCGGGGATGATGTTATGGCGCACGCCGCCATCAATATGGCCGATGGTGATGACCGACGGCGCCTTGGTGATATCCAATTGACGGCTTGGGATCATCTGGATCGCCGTCACCATTTGACCGGCAATAGTAATGGGGTCGACGCCAAGCCAGGGTGACGATCCATGGGTTTGACGACCTTGAATAACGATGCTCAGTTCATCAGACGCCGCCATGGTGCCTTTGGGGCGATAGCCAATGGTGCCGCCCTCGGCCGGCCAGACGTGAAGCCCAAAGATTGCCTGCGGGGCCGGGGTGCCTGGGAAAACCCCTTCTTTAATCAATAGTTTAGCGCCACCTTCTTCGCCTTGCGGCGGTCCTTCCTCAGCCGGTTGGAAGACGAACACGACCGTTCCCGGCAGATCCGCCCGCATCCCGGCCAAAACCTCAGCCACGCCCATCAAGATCGAGGTATGGGCATCATGGCCACAGGCATGCATCACACCCACGTCCTGCCCGTTATAGGTCGAGCGCACTTTAGACGCGAACGGCAGGTCGACTTGTTCGGTCACCGGCAGCGCATCCATATCGGCCCGCAACGCCACCACGGGCCCTGGCTTGCCGCCTTTCAACACACCGATCACGCCGGTGTGGGCAACCCCGGTCTTGACCTCATCAAACTTCAGAGCTTTCAGATGGTCGGCCACCAGTTTTGCTGTCCGGACCTCACGGTTCGAGAGTTCAGGGTGTTGATGGATATCGCGGCGCCAGGTAATCACTTTAGATTCTACGGCCTTGGCGGCCGCGGCAACCTTATCGTTGATCACATCCGCCCGCACAGGAGACGCGGCCATGAGGCCCAGAGCCGCCACACCTAGCAATAAATAGGCAAATTTGTGCCGGTTTGCTCGCTTCAGCATGTTTTTTACTCCTTATTTCTAGGCCGATTTCGCGTTGAGGGCGCAGTATAGGGAAATATTGCCGCCTCATGCAATCAGAGCTTGGTGGTTTTATTGGTTAGTGCCTTGAGATGACTTGTTGAGATGGCTTGCGCCATTCTCCAAATGTGGCATTTAATAGGGTCATTCCGATAAATTTCGGATTGCTGATAGTAAGGGGCTTCCCATGACCGATACACCGAATTCAATGCCGCCTGCTTCTCAACCCAAAGGTCCGGAACTTGCGCGGGATCTCGATATGCTCCTGATCACCTATGTGGCCTACTTATTGGGCTTCATAACCGGCGGTCTCGGTGCCTTGATCGGCCTTGTCATCGCCTATATGAAGCGGCCGGAAGTGGTCGGAACATGGCGCGAAAGTCATTATACTTGGCTGATTCGGACATTCTGGATCGGGCTTTTGGCGTCTTTCTTCGGCGTTATCACGACCTTTATTTTGATCGGCATCTTTGTTTTATTTGCGACCTTCGTCTGGGTCGTGATCCGTCTGGTCAAAGGCTGGATGTCTTATTCGCGCGAAGAGCCGATCAGAGATCCAGAAAATTTGTTTTTCGGCTGATCTTGGCGCATTAAAGTCTGATGCTGCCTAGGTAGTTGGGCAAAAGAGAATGATTTGATGATCGTGTAGCGGCTATGAGCGAAAACAAGATCAAAGGCCCGGCATCTTACTTTCCTACCATCGAGGAGAAGTATGGTCGCCCGATTTCCGATTGGAAGACGTTGGTTCGCGCAGCACTACCTGCCAAACACATGGAACTCGTTGCCATGTTGAAGGAGCAGCATGGGATGGGGCATGGCCACGCCAATGCGATTGTTGCCCATACTCTTGCCGAAGATAATACTTGAGCGGTGTTGAGGCGTGGGGATTTATCCAACAAAGAATAGGGACTGATTGGCCCACTGTCGCCGTCTGAACACGAGCAGGTGGGCGCGGACGGATGAGCACGCCACAACCGGCGCGTCCTCAGCCTTGGCGCTGCCCGGCTGGCGGAAATCTTTTCTCAACACACCCTAGTTGAAAAACATCGCAAACGTTACCGCATACATGCTGCCCATCACACTTGGCCAGTACAGCACTTTGGGCAGGATGTTGTTGTGGTATTGGATTATCGGGATATGCTTATCATAGGTGAATAAGATTGCATTGATACAGGCAAACAAAATCACCGCATAAGTGATCAAATAAAAATACTCCCCATAAAAAATCTGGGTCGCCGACAGCGTTCCTCTGACTTCGATATGCGATATCAAAACGGCAAAGAATAGGGCCGCGCAGGTGGTGATAATGGTCGCCGCATTGAAGCCCAACAGATCCTTGCGCTCGGCGTCGCGGGTGACGGTCATTTGCATCGCGAATATCAGCAGCAGCACAAGCAAAATCGGCGTGATATGCGACACAAACGGGTCCAAAAAATTACGACGAATTTCCACAGTGTAATAAAGCTCCGCTCGGTCTACCCCTGATCCATTGCGCAGTAGCGAAATTTGGGTGTTGTAGCTATGGCGGCGGTATTCGAAGAATGTCGACAGCGGTTTCCAGCCACTGATCACGATTGTTTGTTCCAGGCCCGGCAAAGCACTTGGGTTCGTCACATCATAAGCGGAGAAATCCGGCACCAGAACAATAGACCGGGTACGGTCGCTCGGCCACAACCGCAGCCACACCGCTTCATGGTCAAACGGAAATCGCGCATAACTGAAATTTTGCCGCAACGTCGCCCGTAAGCGCCAGCCCACGACCGTTTGCCCATCTTCCGTATAGCGAAACGCTTCCGTCAAATCCGTGCTTTCGGCTTCGGGCAGGATCAAACCGGGTTTGACGGGAGAGCCAGCCGCCAACCGTTGCCACAGATAGCCGCTGACCATCACATTATTGGCCGTTACGAATTCAATGGACTGTATGAAAACACCGGTCGGGACAAAATCGGGCAAGGCTTGACCGCTTAACAGCGCTTGGCCCAAAGCCGCCCGCCTTACCGTATCCAAAGCGCCACGGCTGGCGACCGTTTGCCCGGTCGACGGCGGGCTGTTATGACCAGACAAGGACAGCGCCCAGATCACACCGATGCCGAGTGTGAAAATCGCGGCAATGAGCGACGACCACAACCAACTCACCATGAAAATTTTATCTTCAGGACAGCGCCGACAATACACCAAATGCGCTGCGGCCAGCCCCAAAGGCAATAGAACGGCCAAAGCCGTAATGATCAGAATATCGCGATACCGATCGGCACGGTCGACCTCTAGATCCTGCCAACTGTAAACCGTACTGATCAACCAATTCGGTCCAGTGATCCGGCTGACCAACAGGCGGCTATAGTGCCCGGTAATGGTACTTTTATAGGCGACGGCTTGGCGCTTTTCTGCTGCCGCCAGTACCATCGTCAAAAAATGACGATTGCTAGCCCCCGGTTTGGCTACATAGCCCGACTTTGTTGTGGAACCCGTCTTTGTTGGGGAAGAAGACGAAAAGGGTTTGTGGGTCGTTATCCCTCCCGGCACGACCAGAGACTGTCCGTCCCCTGTCACCAAAGCTCCATAGCCATGACGCCCCAGTTCAAGATGAGCGACGATATCGGCAATCGATTTAAGCGGAAAGCTGACCCGGATCACCGCCGTTTTCGCTGATGTGCTGGCGGCCTGGCCAGTCGGGGACTTGATTTGTGGCAGCACCACCTTGCGCGCATAATCAATGACCATCTCGCCGCTCAACCCATCATACCGCGCCATGCTCCAAGATGCGCCCTGAACCATGGCTTGTCGGTACCATGCGACATTATCCGCTGTATAATCGTAATCATCTTCGACCCGCGCCAGCGTGATTCCATTGGGTGTGCGCCCCACCAATGGCGCCGCTAAGCGAAAGCGTGGATCATCAGCAAACGGCGCATAGGCGACGGCAATGGCCGTGATGTCGCCGTGGCGGGTCAAAAGGTCCGGCAGCAAGGATTCAACCGGTTGAACACTGCTTTGGGCCGCCGTTTGGACTGTGGTTGCCACGGCCGCAGCGGCAGCCACGGCCCGATCAAGGACTCGGGTTATATCCTCTGTGGCGCGGATCAATTCCTGATCTTGCATGGTCCGTAATTGGGCTTGCGCCCGCCAATGCCGCTGAACAAGATCCGAGGTCAAGACAAAGATCGCCACGGCAACCGCGACAGCCGCCGCCAATCCGCCCCAAATGATAATCTGATAGGTCAAATCAGGCCACTTTGGGTGGGCCGCCGCCAAATTGTCCGCGTCCACCATCCGTCTCCTGGATCTGCCTTTGTTGATTAGACCACCCTTCGGACGTATGGATCAGCCCGCCCGTGACGACATATCAGCCATGAAGGCCCGAACGGGAAAAGGGGCTTGCGTCGGCTTTGGTGATGCCGTACCCACATCTTAACTTTTAGCCACCTTTAGCCCCTATCCGGAGCCCATAATCATGATCGACCGCGTTACCGTTAAAAGAGCTCTTTTGTCCGTGTCAGATAAAGCTGGGCTTTTGGAGTTCGGGAAAGCCTTGGCCGCGCGTGGGGTCGAAATTCTGTCCACCGGCGGGACCGCCAAAAGTCTGCGCGACGCCGGGGTGCCAGTGATCGAAGTCGCTGATTATACAGGCTTTCCAGAGATGTTGGACGGCCGGGTCAAAACCCTGCATCCGAAAATCCACGGTGGCCTTTTGGGGGTACGGGACAATCCGGAACATGCCGTATCGATGGCAGATTACGCCATCGGCGGCATTGATCTGTTGGTGGTCAATCTTTACCCGTTCGAAGCGACCGTCGCCCGGGGTGCCGACATTGATACCTGCATCGAAAATATCGACATCGGCGGCCCGGCCATGATCCGGTCGGCCGCGAAAAACCATGCCTTTGTCACGGTTGTGGTCGAGCCCAGCGATTACGCCGCCGTCACCGCCGAGCTCGATGCCCAAGACGGCACCACAAGTTTTGCGCTGCGCCGTAATCTGGCCGCCAAGGCGTTTGCCCGCACCGGATCTTATGACGCCGCCATTTCAAGCTGGTTCGCCGGGGCCGTGTTGGAACAACAGTTCCCCGACCGCCTTGTCACCGGCGCCGAAAAAATCCAAGACCTGCGCTATGGGGAAAACCCCCATCAAGCCGCCGCCGTCTATGCCACCGCTGCGGATCACGGCCCGACCATCGTGCGCGCCCGCCAGATCCAGGGTAAGGAGCTGAGCTATAACAACATCAACGATACCGATGCCGCATTTGATCTGGTATCGGAATTCGAGCCCAGCACGGCCGCCATCGCCATCATCAAGCACGCCAACCCGTGCGGCGTCGCCACCGGCAGCAGTTTGCGTGATGCCTACCGTAAAGCGCTGGCTTGTGATCCGGTTAGTGCCTTTGGCGGCATCG
>JBBCIP010000213.1:0-14538 GCA_037189785.1 Alphaproteobacteria bacterium | reverse complement strand
ATGTCGACCTGGCCGCCGCCGAAATTGACGGCATAGAGACCCTTTTTTACCGATTTCAGGATTTCTTCCGGGCTGTGGGCGCCATTTAACATGTAGGTGTTGGTCATCCGTGGCATTGGTGCATGGGCATGGCTTTGACGCCGCCCGTTGCCGGTGGCCGCGACGCCCATAAGCCGGGCATTGAGCCGATCCTGCATATAGCCTTTCAAGATCCCGTCCTCGATCAGGACCGTCGAGCTGGTCGGCGTGCCTTCGTCATCGACCGACAGTGAGCCGCGCCGACCTTCTAAGGTCCCGTCATCGACCACGGTCACACCGGGGGCGGCGACGCGTTGACCGAGCAGCCCGGCAAAGGCCGAGGTTTCCTTGCGGTTGAAGTCGCCTTCGAGGCCATGGCCGATCGCTTCATGGAGCAGCACGCCGGGCCAACCCGGACCCAACACCACGTCCATCTCCCCAGCCGGGGCCGGTACGCTTTCAAGATTGGTCAGGGCCTGACGGAACGCTTCGTCGACCTGGGCCTGCCATGTGGCCGGATCAAAGAAGGCTGTATAATCGCGCCGACCGCCGGCGCCTTGATAGCCGGCTTCCATTTTGTCGCCTTGGGCGGCGACGACACTGACATTGAGTCGCACCAGAGGCCGGATATCCCGCACCCGTTCACCATTGGCGCGGATGATTTCAATGGTTTGCCATTCACCGGACAACGACGCAGAAACCTGCCGGACCCGATCGTCAAGCTTGCGGGCATAGGCGTCGATATCCTGTAACAGTTTGATCTTGCTTTGAAAATCGGCGCCGAGCAAGGGGTTGGCATCGCTATATAAATGGCGATTGGTATGGTCCGGGGATAGGCTCATGACCCCGCCGGGACCGCCCTTGACCACACGAACCGTTTCGGCGGCCCGCTTCAAGGCCGGTTCGGATATTTCGGACGCATGGGCGAAACCGGTGGTTTCACCCGATACGGCACGCAGGCCGAACCCTTTGCTGACATCGAAATTGGCGGCTTTCAGACGCCCGTCATCATACGAGAGGCTCTCGGATTGGACATATTCAAGATACAGCTCGCCGTCGTCCATGCCATGCAGGGCTTCGTTCACGATCGCTTCGGCGCGCTCGGTTGTTAGGTCATTGGCCCCGTAAAATAAGGCTTCTGGCGAGATCTTTGGGTCGGACATCGGGCGCTTTCCATAATTGATTGGAATCAAAGCTTCAAATTTACTTGATCCTAATGTGGGCGGGCCCAGGGGCAGGATCAAGGGAAAAGGCGGCAGGTGGCGGTAAACGCTGAATAGCGGCTCTCACGCATGACCGATAAAATGGCGGCTCAATGCGCTTGTCGCCCGGTTTTTTTCTGGTATAACTTGCCCGCAATAGCCAGAAAGCGGTCTTGCCAAAAGGCGCTTTTTGCCCGGATTTTCAAGCCTCGCCGTAGGTTCTAAGGACAAGAAAAGGGGTAATCGTGACCAAAGTGTTCAAAAAGGCAGCGGCCGCAACGCTTTTCGCCTGGATGTCGCTGATGGTAAGTGCAGGAGCCGCCATGGCCGAAACACTGCCGAAAAATTGGCAGTTGGGTTTCCAGGAGCCGGTGACTGTCGTCATGCACGCCATCGATAGCTTGCATAACAAGCTGCTGATTTTGTGCTTCGCCATCGTTATTTTTGTGATGTTTTTGTTGGCCTATGTGGTCCTTAAGTTCCGCAAAAGCGTGAACCCGGTGCCATCAAAAACCACCCATAACACCTTCATTGAAATCGTCTGGACCTTGGTTCCGGTGCTGATCTTGGTGTTTATCGCTATTCCATCGTTCAAATTGCTTTACCTCGAAGACCGCGCTCCGCCAGCGGATCTGGTCATCAAGGCAACCGGTCATCAGTGGTATTGGTCATACGAATACAATGATGACAGCGGTATCGCCTTTGATTCGATCATGCTGAACAAGGACGAGGCCAAGGCCCAGAACGACCATTATTTGTTCGCAACCGATACCCGCATCGTGGTGCCGGTGAACAAAGTGGTTCGTGTTCTGGTAACCGCCTCCGACGTGCTTCATGCTTGGGCAATGCCGGCATTTGGTATTAAGATTGACGCGGTTCCTGGCCGCCTGAACGAGACCTGGTTCCGCGCCGAGAAAGAAGGCGTGTATTATGGCCAGTGTTCAGAACTTTGCGGCATTCGCCATGCGTTCATGCCGATCGTCGTCGAAGTGGTCAGCGAAGAGAAATATGCTGCTTGGCTTGAGAAGGCCAAGGAACAGTTTGCGTCCGACCGCACCGCCGCCAAGTCGCAGGTTGCGGCCTTGAGTGCAGAGTAGTCGTCGGTCGGTACACGGGAGAATAGATTATGGCAAACACAGCAGTAGACGCCCATAGCGGTCACGACGACCACGGCCATCCGACTGGATGGCGGCGTTACCTCTTTTCGACCAACCACAAAGACATCGGGACGATGTACCTGATCTTTGCGGTTCTGGCCGGTCTTATCGGCGGCGCCTTTTCCGTATTGATGCGGATCGAGTTGCAAAACCCTGGGGTCGACTTCTTGACGACCTTTACGGGCGGCAGCCTCGACGGCGCTTACCATTTGTTCAATGCGCTGGTTTCGGCCCATGCCATCATCATGATCTTCTTTATGGTGATGCCGGCCTTGATCGGTGGCTTTGGTAACTGGTTCGTCCCGATCATGATCGGGGCGCCGGATATGGCCTTCCCACGTATGAACAACATCAGCTTCTGGCTGTTGCCGACATCTTTGATTTTGCTTCTCTCTTCAATGTTTGTTGAAGGCGATGCGGGTCAAACCGGGTTCGGCGGTGGTTGGACGATGTATGCGCCGCTGTCGACGGTCGGCGCGCCTGGCCCGGCTATTGACTTGATCATTCTGTCCATGCATTGGGCAGGTGCGGCGTCGATCTTGGGGGCGATCAACTTCATTACGACCATTTTCAATATGCGCGCTCCGGGCATGACGCTTCATAAGATGCCGTTGTTCGTGTGGTCGGTTTTGGTGACAGCGTTCTTGCTGCTGTTGTCCTTGCCGGTTCTCGCAGGCGCCATCACCATGTTGCTGACCGACCGTAACTTCGGCACGACGTTCTTCGATGCCGCTGGCGGTGGGGATCCGATCCTGTATCAGCATCTATTCTGGTTCTTCGGCCATCCTGAAGTGTACATTCTGATTTTGCCGGGCTTCGGCATCGTCAGCCACATCATCTCGACGTTCTCGCGTAAGCCGGTGTTCGGTTACCTCGGCATGGCTTACGCCATGGTCGCCATCGGTGGCGTCGGCTTCGTCGTTTGGGCTCACCATATGTATACGGTGGGTATGGATGTGGACACGCGGGCTTACTTCATGTTTGCGACCTTGGTGATCGCGGTGCCGACCGGCATTAAGATCTTCTCGTGGATTGCGACCATGTGGGGTGGCTCGATCACCTTCCCAACACCGATGCTGTTTGCTGTGGGCATGATCTTCTTGTTCACGGTGGGTGGTGTGACCGGTGTGGTTCTGGCCAACGCGGGCGTTGATACCTCGCTCCATGATACCTATTACGTGGTGGCCCACTTCCATTACACCATGTCGATGGGCGCGTTGTTCTCGATCTTTGCCGGGTTCTATTATTGGATCGGTAAGATGTCGGGACGTCAGTATCCGGAAACCCTTGGGAAAATCCATTTCTGGCTGACCTTCATCGGCGTCAACCTGATCTTCTTCCCGCAGCATTTCTTGGGCCTTGCCGGTATGCCGCGCCGTTATGTGGACTATCCGGATGTGTTCGCTGGTTGGAACTATGTATCGTCGATCGGTGCTTATGTGTCCTATGCCGGTGCGCTGGTATTCCTGGTGATCTGCTGGAAGACACTCCGCTCCGGTGCGAAGGTTCCGGAAAACCAATGGGGCGAGGGCGCTACCACGCTCGAGTGGACCTTAAGTTCACCGCCGCCGTTCCATCAGTTTGAAAAACTGCCGCGGATCAAGTAACTGACTTTTCAACGATTTGGCCGCGAAAGCGGCCAAATCGGCGTTTTAAGACCCAATTCGGCGTCTTGTTGATTTTGACCGATCGCCACCGGACGAGAAGCAACCGTCATGACAGTTCGTAGCAACAGTTTGGATATTTTCGCAGATAGCGGTCATATGCCGACCGCACGCGATTATTTTGAGCTTTTGAAGCCGCGGGTCATGTCGTTGGTGATCTTCACGGCTTTCGTCGGTCTGATGATGGCGCCGGGGACTGTCCATCCGGTCATCGCCTTTACCGCCATTCTATGTATTGCGGTCGGTGCGGGCGCTTCGGGCTGCCTTAATATGTGGTACGAGGCGGAAATCGATGCCCGCATGAAACGGACCGCTGGGCGGCCGATCCCGAGCGGTCGGGTCAGTCGCGGCGAAGCCTTGGGGTTCGGCGTGACCTTGGCGGTCGGCTCGGTGGTGTTGATGGGCTTGGCCGTTAATCTGGCCGCCGCCGCATTATTGGCCCTGACCATTTGGTTCTATGTGTTCGTCTATACGATTTGGCTCAAGCGCCGCACACCGCAAAATATCGTTATCGGCGGCGCGTCCGGCGCATTCCCGCCGATGATCGGCTGGGCCGCAGTGACCGGCGGCGTTAGTGTCGAATCCGTGCTGTTGTTCGCCATTATCTTCTTCTGGACCCCGCCGCATTTCTGGGCGTTGTCGCTGTTCACCTCCGAAGATTACAAGGCTGTCGGTATTCCGATGCTGCCGGTGGTGGCCGGTGAGCGTGAAACCCGCAAGCAAATCCTATTGTACAGCCTGTTGCTGGCCCCGCTCGGCGTATTGCCATGGGTGATCGGCATGACCGGGATGATTTATGGCATTCCGGCGGCTCTGTTGGGGATCGCTTTTGTCGCCCAAGCGGTCAACGTCTGGCGTGAACGCGACAGCCATCAGGCCGCCCGTGGTTTGTTCAAGCTGTCTTTGATCTATCTCGCCGGTTTGTTTGTTTTGTTGCTGGCGGATAAGGCCCTTGGGGGTGCGTTCTAATGCCTTTAAGCGAACATCATAAAAAGCGTCGCGGCCGGAATTTGGCTTTGGCCGCCGTGTTGTTTGGTTTGGTGATCCTGTTTTTCTTTATCACCATTGCCAAGTTAAAAGGAGCATAGCGGCATGACCACAGCGGTCCAACCTGAACCAAACAAAAACCTGCGGCTGGCCATTCTGTTGGCGGCGGCGGCTATTGCGATGATCGGGTTGGCGTTCGCGTCGGTGCCGCTTTACCGTCTGTTTTGTCAGGTGACCGGCTTTGGCGGCACGACTCAGGTCGCGACCAATGCCTATGACGTGCCGATTCTGGATCGGGATATCACCGTCAGCTTCAATGCCGATACGGCACCGGGCTTGCCGTGGCGGTTCGAGCCGGTGCAACGCAAAGTAACGCTGAAGGTCGGGGAAGAGGCGCTTGTGTACTATCGCGCCGTCAACAATAGCGACCATGACGTGGTCGGGACCGCTATTTTCAACGTCACGCCGCATAAGGCTGGGTCTTATTTCAATAAGATCGAATGCTTCTGCTTTACCGAGCAACGATTGAAACCAGGCGAGTCGATGGAAATGCCCGTCACATTTTTCGTCGATCCGGCCTTGGATAATGATGTGAACTTGGACGAAGTGCAGGAAATCACGTTGTCCTATACGTTTTTCGAAGTTAAACAGTAGATAATTTTGGGGTTCGTCCTAGGGAGTTTATGACCAAGATGGCCGACGTACACGCTAAAGAACATGATTACCATCTCGTCGACCCGTCGCCGTGGCCGCTGCTATGCTCCGCCACCGCACTGGTTAGCGCCATTGGCGCCGTAACGTGGATGCACGATGGACCGTGGGCGATTTTCGCTATCGGTTTTGCAGCATTGCTTTACTGCATGTTCGGTTGGTGGCGCGATGTCGTCATCGAAGGGGAACATCAAGGCCACCATACTCCGGTGGTGCAATTGCATTTGCGCTACGGGATGATCCTGTTCATCGCCTCCGAAGTGATGTTCTTCGTGGCGTGGTTCTGGGCTTATTTCAACGCCGCTTTGTTCCCGACCGAGCATATCGGGTCGGTATGGCCGCCGGAAGGCATCGAAACCTTCGATCCGTGGCATCTGCCGTTGATCAACACCTTGATTTTGTTGTTGTCGGGGACCACGGTCACGTGGGCGCACCATGCCATCATTCATAATGATCGCAAGGGCTTGGTCCAAGGTTTGGCCTGCACGGTGGCATTGGGCGTGTTGTTCTCGGCTGTTCAGGCTTACGAGTACAGCCACGCCGCATTCGACTTTGCCGGCAACATCTATGGCGCGACCTTCTATATGGCGACCGGCTTCCACGGCTTCCACGTGGCAGTAGGGACGATTTTCTTGGCCGTTTGCTTGTTCCGCGCGTTGAAAGGCCATTTCAAGCCGGATCACCATTTCGGTCTTGAAGCTGCGGCCTGGTATTGGCATTTCGTTGACGTGGTATGGCTGTTCCTGTTTGTCGCCATCTACGTTTGGGGCCGCTGATAGCGGAGGAGGGGCAGCGCTACGGGCATGAGCGAGACATCATTATCGCCATTGTCTGTCGGGTTACGCTGCCGCTGCCCACGCTGTGGACGTGGACCGTTATTTGAAAAAATCATCAATGTTAGGCCCGCATGCACGGCATGCGGGCTTAATTTTTCTGAAATATCGAGCGGTGGTGATGATCCCTCGGTATTTATGACCCTGTTCCTAGGGTTTTTGATGGTTGGCGGTGCGGTGTGGTTGGAGTTGTCGCAAGAACCGCCGTTTTGGGTTCATTTGGTGCTGTGGGCCCCATTGTCCGTCGTGGCGTTGTTGGTGTTGATGCCACGCGTCAAAGCCCTGCTTATCGCTATGAAATACAAACATAAGGCCAGCGAAGGGCGGCTCGATGACTGACCGCACTCAGGGTATATCCATTATCCAAGTCGTTATCGTTGCGCTGGCGTTTTGCTTGCTGATGGGCTTGGGTATTTGGCAGTTGCAGCGGTTGGACGAAAAAACAGCCATTTTGACGGCTATCGACCAGGGCCTTAGCGCCGATGCCGTGGCTTTGCCGCCGGCGATTAGCGATCCCACGCCCTGGAATTACCGCCCGGTCACGCTTGAAGGCCGCTTCGATCATGATCACGAGCTTTATTTCCATACCACCTCGGTCGACGGCAAGGCCGGTTACCATATCCTGACCCCGCTGGTGCGGGACCATGGCGACACGGTTCTGGTCGATCGCGGCTGGGTCCCGCCGACCCACAAAGACCCGGCGACGCGGGCTGATGGCCAGATTTCCGGTCCCGTCCACGTCACGGGCATAACCCGCGTGCCACGCAAAGGTGGGGTCTTTGTACCGGACCCGGATGTTCGCGGTAATTTGTGGTTTCAAATCGATATTCCGGCGATGGCAGCGGCCACCGGCCTGGAGTTGATGCCGATTGTGGTCGATGCGGCGCGGGAGCCTGTCAATCCCGGCGGATTGCCGGTCGGTGGGCAAACCCGGTTGGATATCCCCAACAATCATTTAGACTATGCCTTCACATGGTTTGGCCTCGGCCTGACCTTGATTGTCATTTATGTTGTTTATCTGCGCCGTCGCCGATAATCTACGCGCCGCTTAAAGGCAGTTTTTGGGCCTTTTTGATCTGTTTGCCACCCTTGGCAAACCCAATCTATGGAGAGACGCGTGCAATACGTTAGCACCCGGGGTCGTGCGCCCGTTCTTGATTTCGCCGATGTTACTCTGGCTGGTTTGGCGCGGGACGGTGGGCTGTATGTGCCTGCGACCTGGCCTAAGCTTGAAATCAATGATTTGGCGACATTCAGCGGGCTTCCCTATACGGAAATTGCCGTGCGCGTCATGGCGCCGTTTGTGGCTCCGGTCATTTCGGTCGAAACCTTGCGCGGTTTGGTCGAAGACGCTTATGCGACGTTCCATCACGCTGCGGTCGCGCCATTGAGCCAGATCGGCGCCAATGATTGGCTGTTGGAGCTTTATCATGGCCCGACCTTGGCGTTCAAAGATGTGGCTTTGCAGTTGTTAGGCCGGTTCTTTGACCATTTCCTGCAACAGCGTCAGAACAAGATCACCATTGTCGGTGCGACGTCGGGCGACACCGGATCGGCCGCGATCGAAGCCTGTCGCGATAAAGATACGATTGAAATCTTTATGCTGCATCCGGCTGGGCGCGTGTCTGAGGTACAGCGCCGTCAGATGACAACTGTGCTGTCATCGAACGTCCATAACATTGCGGTGGACGGCACGTTCGACGATTGCCAGGCCATGGTCAAATCGATGTTCAATGATCTGGCGTTCCGCGATGCCCTCAACTTGTCTGCCGTCAATTCGATCAACTGGGCGCGGGTTATGGCGCAGGTGGTGTATTATGTGTCGGCGGCGGTGTCTTTGGGTGCGCCCTCTCGTCAGCTTGCGTTCTCGGTGCCGACCGGGAATTTCGGTGATGTTTATGCGGGCTATGTCGCGGCGCAAATGGGTGTGCCGATCCGTCAGTTGGTGGTTGCCACCAATATCAACGATATCATGGCGCGCACCATCAACACCGGCGCGTATGAACAAGGCACCGTGGTGCCGACGGTCAGCCCCAGCATGGACATTCAAGTGTCCAGCAATTTTGAACGGTTGCTGTTTGATCTTCATGATCGCGACGGCACCAAAATAACCGAACTGATGGATGGCTTCGGCGCCACCGGCAAGATGGATGTGGGCAAAGCGGAGACCGCGAAAGCGCGGGCGTTGTTCGATGCGTCCCGTGTTGATGAAGACGCCACGCTCCGCACCATTCAGGATGTGCAAAAAACAACCGGGCGATTGATTGATCCGCATACGGCGGTTGGCATTGATGCCGGGCGTCGCTGTCGTGTTGATGCTGCGACACCCTTGATCGCGTTGTCGACCGCGCATCCGGCGAAGTTCCCCGATGCGGTCGAAAAAGCAACCGGGGAGCGTCCGGGCTTACCGGCGCATCTTGCTGATTTGTTTGCACGCGAAGAACGTTATGATCGACTGCCGAATGATTTAAAGGTTGTGCAAGAGTACATTCGATCCAAAGCGCGGATCGCGAGCACGGTGGCTTAATGGTCAATATCACCACATTGCCGAACGGAATGCGGGTCGTCACCGAAACCATGTCGCATATTGAAACGGCGACCATTGGGCTTTGGGCCGATGTCGGGGCTCGTCATGAAATCCCGGCGCAAAACGGCATCGCGCATATGCTCGAACATATGGCGTTCAAGGGAACCAAGCGTCGTTCGGCCCGGCAAATCGCGGAAGAAATCGAAGCTGTGGGCGGATATTTGAACGCCTATACCTCGCGCGAGAATACGGTTTATTACGCCCGCGTCTTGAAAGATGATGTGGCGCTCGGGGTCGATATCCTGTCGGACATTCTGCTCAATTCCACGTTTGATGCTGATGAGTTGGAACGCGAACGGCACGTGATCTTGCAAGAAATCGGACAGGCCAATGACACGCCCGACGATCTGGTGTTCGATTTGCTGCAAGAAGCAACTTACCCCGATCAAGCCATGGGGCGGCCGATCTTAGGCACACCGGAAACAGTCGGCAGCATGGGTCGCGATGCTTTGGCTGATTATTTAAACGCACATTATCGCGGCGAGCGTTTGGTGATGGTTGGTGTCGGTCGTGTCGATCATGATGATCTGGTGCAGCGGGCGCTGGCGACCTTTGGCGATCGTCAGGCCAAAGCGCGGCCCGAGCCTGAACTTGCTCGGTATGTCGGTGGCGACCGCCGCGTTGACCGTCCGCTTGAACAAGTGCATTTGACGTTCGGCTTTGATGGGGTGACGTTCAACGACCCCGATTATTATGCGTTTCAAGTCTATGCCACGGTGTTGGGCGGCGGCATGTCATCGCGGTTGTTCCAAGAAGTGCGCGAAGTGCGCGGGCTTGCGTATTCCGTTTATGCCTTTGCGCAAAGCTATAATGACGGCGGCGGGCTTGGAGTCTACACCGGCACCGGCGCCGATCAGGTGGCCGATTTGGTGCCGGTCATTGCCGGTGAAATGCAAGCTCTGGCAGCCAAGGCCAATGCCGATGAAGTGGCCCGTGGTCGCGCGCAATTAAAGGCTGGCCTGTTGATGTCGCTTGAAAGTTCATCATCGCGTATGGAGCAAATCGGTCGGCAAATTTTGATTTTCGGTCGTGAAATTCCAACCGCCGAAATCGTTGCCGAAATCGATGCCGTCGATGAAGCGGCGGTCGAACGTGTGGCGGCGCGGGTGTTGAAGGCCGGTCCTGTCGCCGTCGGCGCGATCGGTCCATTGCAATCCTTGGAAGATTACGACCGCTTAGCAGCCCGTTTCCGCTAAAGCAGATGCGCGTTATGCATGTCCGGCATCGGTCGACAACATTGAAATGTTGACGCCGATTTTGGCCATGGCGCGCGGCCATTTCATATTGATATCGGTGTTGAACACCAATTGCTCATCGGCTTCGACGGTCAGCCAGCCGTTGTTTTGAATTTCCGCTTCCAATTGACCGGGCCCCCAGCCGGCATAGCCAAGCGCGATCAGGTTGGAGCGCGGCCCGCGTTGCTCGGCAATCGCCGATAACACATCGACGGTCGCGGTCAAGGCGATGGTCTCGCTGACCACCAATGTTGAATCTTGCACATAATCGGCGGAATGAAGGACAAAGCCGCGCCCGACTTCGACCGGGCCGCCACCGAAAATTTGGATATTCGGCACGTCGGCTTCGGTCGAAATGCCCAATTGATTAAGCAGCGCCGGGAACGAGATCGACGAATTGAGACGGTTGATAATCAACCCCATAGCACCATCGGCGGTGTGGGCGCAAATATAGACAACGGATCGGGTGAAGCGTTCATCTTCCATAGCCGGCATGGCCAGCAATAATTGACCGGTTAAATATCCATCATCCTTGCGTGTCGGCATAAGACCTCCGTTCGTCATGCGCCACACCAAACAAAACCACGTCCTATAAGATGGCCCTTTTTGGCCTGGGGGACAAGGGCCGGGCTGATTTTCATCAGCGCCTTGTCCGAATAAATCAAACCCCACAACGGCTTGGTCAGAATGACCGAGGCTCACTCCTTAGTCACGCGGGTTTGACTGGACGGTCGCGCTTTCTCCTTCACGTTCACCGGATCGCTGTTCTATGATCGCCCGATGAAAAAATTGCCGCTTATAAAATCAGGTCTGATTGCCATGGGGGCGTTGTGCCCGAGCTTGGCCCCAACCTTGGGCATTGCCGACGATGTTGTGCGCGCCACGGTTTGGCAGAAATCGGATCATGTCCAAAGCCGCGTGACGGCAGCCACGAGCGGCATTAGCGCCGATACGACGATGGTGACGCTGGCCTGGCATGTGATGCTGGTGGACGGCTGGAAAACATACTGGCGCGCCCCCGGCGACGTCGGCCAGCCGCCCAGCTTTGATTGGACCGGATCGGACAATCTTAAAGCCGTTGCAATCACTTGGCCGGTTCCGAAGCGGATCGAGGCATTCGGTATGGATAATTTCGTCTATGGCAAAACTCTGATTTTGCCGATCGATGTCACGCTCAACCATCCCGGTCAGGCCCTGGATCTGCACATGACCGCTGATTTCATGATCTGCGAGACGGTCTGTATCCCGCTCACGGCGCGCTACCGGCTTTATCTGCCGGTGGTCGATCACGCCGTCCGAACCCAGGACGCCGCCGCGATCGAGACCACGCGCGACGCCGCCCCCAAAGCGGTGCAAAAATTGAGCGTCGACGGCAGCGAGGTCGCTTGCCCCAAACCGATGCTGCGGGTCGGTCATCAGGCTTTGGGTGGCGCGGGTGACGATATCTTCATCGACGGTCCCGATGGTGTGACCTTTGGCCGTCCCGTGCCCGATGGGCCCGATCACTATGTTCTGCCGGTGCGTGGGCTGCCCCAGGGGGAAACGCTCCCGGGCCTCCATATCGTTGCGGTGACTGCTGACGGCCCGATCGCGTGGGACGGCACCCCGGACATCAAAAAACTGCGTCACTGCCCCAAGCGCTAAACCTCCATATTTCCTTATTGGCCTAATAGCCTCAGTTCAGTAGTCTAGGGGCAGCAGTCCTGCACAACCGCTGTAGAAATGAGGGTAGCGACATGACCGTAAAGATCGGGGATAAAATTCCAGAAGGTGTTTTGATGCAAATGACCAAAGATGGTCCTGCGCCGGTCAAAACCAGTGATTTGTTTAAAGGCAAGACAGTCTTGCTGTTTTCCGTACCGGGCGCGTTCACGCCGACCTGTTCGGCCAAGCATTTGCCGGGCTTTGTCGATAAAGCCGCCGATCTGAAAGCCAAGGGCGTCGACGACATCGTCTGTATCGCCGTCAACGACGTGTTCGTGATGAACGCCTGGGGCAAAAGCCAAAATGCCGATGACAAGGTCACCATGCTGGCCGACGGCAATGGTGACTTTTCCAAAGCCCTGGGCCTGACCATGGATGCCAGCAAATTCGGTATGGGCCAACGCGGCCAACGTTTTTCGCTGTTGGTCAAGGACGGCGTCGTCCAGCAGGCCAATATCGAAGCCCCGGGCGAGTTCAAGGTCTCGAGCGCCGAATACGCGCTCGGTCAATTATAAGCTGGGTCGACGTTAAGATCCGGGCTATCGTAAGTAGGGTTAATTTTAATAAATCCTGAGATTTACGTTAAACATGATGAAATATATTTGACAGATGATGGTACGGCACAAGGGGGGCCAGGCCCCCCTTTGTTATAACCGGGGTCGTCCGTGGGGCCGAAATCAGGCCCGAATGAAGGGGAACGAAGATGGGTACGTTTGCGATCGTGTTGTTGGTTTTGGCCGTGATCATTGTGTTCATGGGCGCCAAGGTCGTGCCGCAAGGTTACGAGTATACGGTTGAACGGCTGGGTCGCTACACCCGCACGCTCGAGCCGGGCTTTCATGTCATTGTGCCGTTCATCGACCGCATCGGCTCCAAAATGAACATGCAGGAACAGGTGCTCGATATTCCGAGCCAGGAAGCGATCACCCGCGACAACGCCATGGTGCGTGTGGACGGCGTGGTGTTTTTCCAAGTGCTCGATGCCGCCAAGGCCGCATATGAAGTGCAGCAGTTGGAACATGCAACGCTCAATCTGACCATGACCAATATTCGGACCGTGATGGGCTCGATGGATCTCGACGAGTTGTTGTCGCAACGCGATAAAATCAACGCCAAGCTTTTGAACGTCGTTGATGATGCAACCGCGCCGTGGGGGATCAAAGTCACCCGTATCGAAATCAAGGACATGCAGCCGCCCGCCGATCTTGTCACCGCCATGGCGCGGCAGATGAAAGCCGAACGCGAAAAACGCGCGGCCATTCTCGAAGCCGAAGGGGTGCGCGCCGCGCAAATTCTGCAAGCCGAAGGCGAAAAGCAATCGGCGATCCTGGCCGCCGAAGGCCGCCGCGAAGCCGCCTACCGCGATGCCGAAGCGCGCGAACGCGAAGCGGAGGCCGAAGCCAAGGCAACGCAAATGGTGTCCGACGCGATCTCGGCCGGTAATCCGCAAGCGCTCAATTATTTTATTGCGCAAAAATATGTGACGGCGCTCGAAGGCTTCGCACAATCGCCGAGCCAGAAATTGGTATTTATGCCATTGGAAGCATCGGGCGTGATCGGTGCGCTTGGCGGTATGAGCGAGCTTTGGAAAAATCTTGATGGCAATCCGCCCCGCGGCGGCACCACACCACCGGCCCGCGTCCCGAACACCGGAAGATCCCTATGATCGATTTATGGCCCGCAACATTTTGGACTTGGGCGATTGTCGCCGTGGTCTTGGTCACGTTTGAAATCTTCGCACCGGGCATTGCGTTTTTATGGCTCGGGCTCGCGGCGGCGGCGGTGTCGTTGATCGTGTTTATCGCGCCCGACATCGCTTGGCCGCTGCAACTGGTGATCTATGCCGTGCTCGCGGTGGTCGCCGTCGTGCTCGGCCGCCGTTTCGTCAAACGCCACCCCGTCTCGACCACCGACCGCACCCTAAACCGCCGCGGCGCCCAATACGTCGGCCGCGTGTTCACACTGATGACCCCCATTGAGAACGGTCGCGGCAAACTAAAAGTCGACGACACCACCTGGGTCGTCGAAGGCCCGGATCTTCCTGCAGGAACGCATGTGCGCGTGACGGCGGTGGAGAATGTGGTGTTTCGGGTGGAGTTGGTTACAAACTAACTGTTCTAAAAAGTGACAAGCCTGGGACCGACAATGGCGTCTGTTTACCGCCGTGCCATGCTGTCATCGTTTGTCCTCATCTTTCCATGCCCCCACCGTTCCATGCCCTCGCACGTCCCGTCATTGCCGGGCCTGACCCGGCAATCCACTGTTTCAGTATTTCCCCCACTTGCGTCATGGACCACCGGGTCAAGCCCGGTGGTGACCCGGAGTTTCCACCGTCATTGCCGGGCTTGATCCGGCAATCCACTGTTTCGGTATGTCCTCTAATTGCATGATGGACCACCGGGTCAAGCCCGGTGGTGACCCGGAGTTTCCACCGTCATTG
>JBBCIP010000212.1:0-2156 GCA_037189785.1 Alphaproteobacteria bacterium | reverse complement strand
CATCAGCTGTCCATAAATCAGCCCAGCCATAAAGGCATCGCCGGCGCCAATGCGATCAATGATACCAGAAATTTCAATCCGTGAACTGGTGTAGCTCTGATCTCGGTTAACGGCTCTGGCCCATATCGTATTGTTGGATGCATTTTGTGCATCCCTAAATGTTGAAACAATGGTTTTGATTTTCGGGTAACGTGACAGAAAATGATCGGCATGTTGGTCAAAGCGTGCAATAGGATCAGTCAATCCAGAAACCGGTAATCCAAAACACGCTTCACAGTCATCGGCGCCAGCGCTCAAGATTGTAATCAATTCAAGCACGGGGCTGAGGACTTCTTGTGGAGATAGTCCATTGGCTTGCCATAAATGCTGCCGATAGTTCAGATCAAAGGAGATGGGAATATTGAGATCACATGCCGCTTTAGCAGCAGCGATGACGGCGTGAGCAGGACCCAGGCCAAGGGCGGGCGTTATGCCAGTTAAATGCAACCAGTCAGCGCCATCTAGGATGCGGGGCCAATCAAAGTCATGAGCTGTGATGTTGGAGAAAACGCTACCGGCACGATCATATATTACTTTGCTGGGGCGTAGGCTGATGCCTGTTTCAAGAAAATATAGGCCCAGGCGTCCTGGTTTTCGTTTTATATATGTGCTCTCTAAGCCGTGGCGTTGAATCTCTTCAATAGCTACAGTTCCAAGCGCATGATCGGGAAGGGCGGTAATATAAGTACCCGCTATGCCTAAGCGGCTTAGGGACGCCAAGACGTTCAATTCTGCCCCCCCGAAACTTGCAGAAAATGACGGCGTTTGTAAAAGCCGATTGTGATCGGGGGAGTTTAACCGCAATAACATTTCCCCAAAAGACACGATCCGTGGCATAGCCTAATCCTTTGATGGCAACGGTTGTTTTTGACCAATACGGGAAACTGTACTTTTTACGAGAGAACCAATTTCTGTAAACTTTCGTGCCGAAATCAAGCTTTCTGGTGCAAGCCAACTACCACCACAGGCTAAAACATTTGTGCAAGCAAGATAAGACAGGACATTATCAGCAGAAATTCCACCACTCGGTAAAAAATTCATCGATGGAAATGGCCCGCTATAAGCTTGTAGGGCAGTTATTCCTCCAGCAGCGGATGCCGGGAAAAATTTTACCAAGTCAATACCGTATTGCAATGCGCGATCAATTTCGGTGGCCGTCATGACGCCTGGAATTATTGAGATATTGTGATCTTGACAGGACTTGACAATAGTTTCGTTGAGCCCGGGACTGACAATGAATTGGGCTCCGGCAGAGATGGCATCATCTAGTTGTGCTGGAGACAATACGGTGCCTGCACCGACCATGAGGTTGGGAAATTCGTGCCGAAGCCGCTTTATAATAGCTCCTGCAGCACTGGTTCGGTAAGTTATTTCCAATATCGGCAAACCATGAGAAGCGAAGGCCTGACCTAATAAAATAGCGTCGTCTGCGTTCTCCATGACAATTGCAGGCAAAACACGATATTTTCTCAAATAGTCTTGAAGTGTGACAGATGTCATCTTATCAATCATGACCAAGGATTATTGATGTTAGCTTTAGTTTCCGTTTTCTCTTTGCTGGCGCGATAGTAATAAAGCGGAAACAAGAAAATAAATCCAAGCGCGGATGTATTTGAGAATGCAGCTTTCAGCATACTAAGCGCATCTTTCGGTGCCATATGTACGACTGTTGGGATGCCTTTACCTTCGGCGCTGGTAATCACCAGACGATTACCTTCGCGCCTGATTGTTCCGACTTCGAAATCTAGATTGGCAAGTTTACTGATAACTTTCATGTCGATTGCTCGATAATGCTGAGTAGGTGTGATTATTGGGGAAATATATCATAGGCTGGGTCTGTACGCAGAGCTTCAAATGCATGTCTTGCTGACTTAATCTGAGATTTTAAGCGCTTTACGATGTCCGGATATCGATCAGCAACGCTATAGCGTTCGTCAGGATCATGGCGCAAATCGAACAACAGGTCATAAGGGGCCTGGAATCCATCCAATTGATTAAGGTTTTCAAAAGAAACCCAGGTGGTCCGGAAATGGGCTTGAGTAACCAGTTTCCAATCTTGATGGCGTATGGCTGTGATCTGATCACCCATAAAGAAATATAAGTAATCATGAACAGAG
>JBBCIP010000211.1:0-3573 GCA_037189785.1 Alphaproteobacteria bacterium | reverse complement strand
CAGCCATGACGAACCCGATCACCGCAAGCCCCGTTTTTACCCGCATCACTGATTACGCTGCCTATTACGCGCGGATTGCCGGTGATCGTGAAGCCGTTGTCGATGGACAAAAACGCGTCACCTACGCCGAACTTGACGCCGATGTGACCCGCTGTGCCCAAGCCCTCATCGCCGCCGGTGTGACCAAGGGTGATCGGGTCGCCATGCTGGCCATTCCATCCTATGAATTCATGGTTGTGTTTCTGGCCGCAACCGGCATCGGAGCGATTTGGCTGGGTCTGAGCCCGCGTTACCATATCGACGAATACCGCTATTTGATCGGCGATGCCGAACCCAAGGTGGTGTTCGCCATTCCGGAATTCGAGGGCCGGGACTACCGCCCGGATCTCGCCGTTCTGCAATCTGAATATCCATGTATCGAAAAATTGGTCACCGTATCAGGTCCCATCGATAACGCCGTTGGTTTTGCCGATTTTTTGGCAACCAGCGACCAAACACCGCTTGAAACATATCATAGCATCGCGGCATCGGTTGAACCACGCGACCCGGCCCTGATCGTTTACACCTCGGGATCAACCGGCAAACCCAAAGGCGCCATGCTGTCCCATTACGGGCTTTGTTTCGGCAATGCCGTTCAGGGGCGTGAATTCGGTGTCGATGTGCCGCGCTCGGTCTGCCCGTTCCCGATCAATCACGTCGCCTGTGTCGGCGACACTTGCTGCACCACCTATATTCGCGGCGGCACCTTAATTTTTATGCCGCGCTTCGATCCCGAAAAAGTGGCCGAGGTGATCGAACGCGAACGGGTGAATTTGTGGATTGGCGTGCCCACCATGTTCATCCTGGCCGCCGACAAACCAAGCTTTACAACACGCGATTTATCCTGTCTAGAAACCATCGTCTGGGGCGGCGCCCCGATGCCGCGCGAACAAATCCTGCGGTTCCAGAAAATCGGTGCGCGCTTGGTCACGCTCTATGGCTTGACCGAATCCACATCCGATATGACCTTTACCGCGCCCGATGCCACCATCGAACAATTGGCCGATAGCGTCGGTCGCCCCGCACCGGAATATCCGTGCCGGATTGTAACGCCCGACGGTAAACTTTGTGGCGTCGGTGACGCCGGTGAAATTCAATTCAAGGGCGCGTTCAATATGCTCGGCTATTATCGCCGTCCGGACGCGACCGAAGCGGCATTTACCGATGACGGTTGGCTGCGATCCGGCGACATCGGGTTCTGGCGTGCGGACGGTAATATCAGCCTGGTCGGACGCATGTCGGAAATGTTCAAGTCCGGCGGCTTCAATGTTTATCCGCGCGAAATCGAGGATGTCATCGCCTCCCATCCGGCGGTGGCGCTGGTTGCCGTGATCGGCGTGCCTGATCCCCTGTTCCAAGAAGTCGGCGAAGCTTATATCGCGTTAAGCCCGGGGATGGCTGCCGATGATACCGAACTCCTGACCTACTGCAAAGACCGCATGGCCAATTACAAAGTGCCGAAACGGTTCTTTGTGCGAGATGATCTGCCGATGCTGCCGGTCGGGAAAATTGATAAACCCCTCTTGAAACGTCAAGCCATCGCCAGACTGCAAACAGTCAGCACAACCGAAGGAACGCAATAACCATGCGCGTCTTTCGTCTCGCTGCATTCCTTTTATGCACGACACCCTGGCTGAGCGCCTGCGGTGACGGAGACCTGACGGCAGCACGGCAAGAAACCTTGATTATCGGCAAGTCGTCGGGTCTGTCTTCGGTCGATCCCGGCGCAACCATCATGTTCAATAATTTTGGACCGATGGCTTTGGCCTATGAACGGTTGTTGACCTACGAAATCAATGACGGCATTCCGACCGGTGCCGTCGCTGGGGAATTAGCGCAGTCGTGGCACGCGGAAAACGACGGCCGCACATGGCTGTTCACCCTTAAATCAAATCACCGCTTCGATGACGGCACGGTGGTCACCGCCGAGGCCGTCCGCTTTTCGTTCGAACGCACGTTGAAATTGGGATTAGGCACCGCGCAGGCCCTAGCCGGATTAAAAAATATCGAAGTCATCGACGACCACACGGTGCGTTTCCATCTGGCCGACCCGTCACCGATTTTCCCGCTTATCCTGGCCTTGCCGCCGATGGTTATCATCAATCCGGCGGTGATGGCGCATCAGCAAAACGATGATATGGCCCGCGCCTGGTTATCCGAGAATACGGCGGGCAGCGGCCCCTATCGGATCAGCGCGTGGGAGCGCGGGCAACGGATCGTCCTGCACCCAAATCCCTATGCCGCACAGCAGCCGCAGCAGTTCAATAAGATTGTGATCAAAGCGGTCAAGGACAACGCATCTCGTCGCCTGTTGTTGGAGCGCGGCAATATCGACATCTTCGAAGGCGTATCCCCCGATATGGTCGATAAGCTGAGCGTGCTTCCCGGCGTCACCTTATTCGAACGGCCGCTGCCGGTGATCGTCGCCATGGCCATGAACACCACACGCCCGCCTTTTGATAACGTGCAAGTCCGCCAAGCCTTCTCTTTGGCCGTTGATCGCGCCGCCATCGCCGACGGCGTGGTTGATGGTCACGCATCCCTGATGCATGGTGTCTTGCCCGAAGGTATTCCCGGCCACGACAACACCATTCCGATTGTCACCCGTAATCTTGAACAAGCCAAAAAACTTTTAGCCGAAGCCGGTATACGCCCAGGCACCAAATTCACATTGTCTTACGTCCCTGCGACCACCACCATTGAAGCCACCGCACTCGCACTCCAAAGTCAGTTGGCCGATGTCGGAATCGTTGTGCAGTTGGAAACTTTGGCGCCTTCGGCTTATGCCAAAGTTTTGCAGGGTGATTTTGATCTGACCCTCAGCAATTGGACACCGGATTTTCCAGATCCTTGGGTCGTCATGCAATTTGCCTATCATTCGACCAATGCCGGTGAAGGCTATAACTTATCCCGCTATGCCAACGCGGATGTCGATCGTCTGTTGACCGCAGCCGAACGCATGATGGATTCCGAACAGCGCATTAAGCTCTATCGCGAGGCACAGGCTATTATCGTCCGTGACAAACCGATGGTCGATTTATTTACGGTCCATGGATTATTGGCTTATCGCGCCGATCTCCGTGGGCTCAAATACAATGCGTGGCAGCCCGGCATTTATAACGTCTGGGATATGACCCGCGATACGGTCGAGGGGGCAAATAAACAATGACCTTTGCCGCCACAATCTCGCGTCGTCTTGGTATGCTGGTGTTGGTCGTGTTATGTGTCACGTTCATCACGTTTATGATTTCCCACCAGTTGCCGGGTGATCCGGCACAATTGATGGCCGGCCCCCGGGCCACACCCGAAGCAGTCGAACGTATGCGTCAAGCACTCGGTCTCGATCAACCGGTCTGGACCCAATACACTCACTATCTCGGCAATTTGTTGCAGGGCGATTTCGGTCGGTCCATCATTACCCAGCGCCCGGTTTTGGATGATTTGCTGCAAGTGTTCCCGGCGACACTTGAACTGATGCTGACGGCGTTGTTCATCTCGGTCTCTTTGGGCGTGATCATGGGGGTGCTCGCCGCG
>JBBCIP010000210.1:0-18224 GCA_037189785.1 Alphaproteobacteria bacterium | reverse complement strand
CCATCAAGTTCAGGCCCTTAAAAAAATCTAAGTCTCACTTAATTTTCACACTAGTCTTATTGATGAAGACATAACTTCCAAGCGGGCCGGATGTTTGAATGTCTGGCTTACCATCGTTGTTCATGTCCTCGACCATGATTTGCGCCCCAACACCGGACATATTGTGAACCAAATGTGGGACAAATTCCGCGCCGCCCGGTGCATTCGGATTACGCACGACATGATAGATATAAAGTACCGGCTCTCCATAAGGATCTGGATCGTACCAGGTGCTCAGGTGTGAAAACAAACGCTTACCAGTCACGATATCCAAAATACCGTCACCATTCATGTCTGCGTAGTTAGCAGCGTGCGGTTGTGTAAACATCACGTCACCTGCATTTTTGTCCTCAAAACCATCCATGATTATATGCTGAACGAAGGTAATACTTCCATCCGACGCTAATTTATGTTCATACCAGGCGAGACCAAAGCCATGGCCTTCAAGGGGGGTTACAACATCATTCAAACCATCACCGTTGACATCCCAAACTCCAAGCCGTGCACCGCCACCACCGCCTTGAGATATGCCACTACGTCCAAATGCCACGGGATGAAACGTCCAAAGTCCTTGCTTATCGGCTGGCTGCTCAAACCATCCATAAGGAGAGACAAAATCGTTGCGCCCGTCACCGTTAATATCTCCCACGCCAACGCCATGGATCAAATGGTCTCCCCATAATCCTTGCTTGGCAATAACAGTGGTGATCCATTTTCCTGTTGGATTGGCCGGATCCGGTTTAGAGTACCCCAAGGCAAAATCTGGTCCACCATGGATGACTTCCATCACTCCGTCACCATCGATATCGGCCATCATGGTATCTTCATTGGCCAAAAGATCTAGCACTTGGTGCTTGTCCCAGGGACGCGATTGCCCTTGTGGATTGACATATAAGACACCGGTAATAAATCCGGCATTGCCTGTGAATTGAATGACATCATCCCACCCATCGCCAGTAAAATCAGCACTCAGGGCAACAGTCGATACCTGTGGATAATCCTGCGTCGGATTGTAGACCGTTGGAACATAATATTCCTGGGCTTTCGTAAAATCAGGGCCATAGTAGATCCACGATCCAGCAGCAATGTCTTTCTTACCATCCCGGTTAAAGTCACCCACTGCCGGTGACCAAGAATAAAACAATGAATCCAAACGCAGCATATGAAAATCAGATGATGTCTTTTCATGACTTTGTGTGCGTAGCATCAGGTCCTTGACACGAACATCTTTAAACTGCGCTGATCCTTTGCCCCCAACATACAGAGCAACAGCGCCATATGTTCCATCTTCAGCCGCGACAATACTTTGCGGCAAAGCGCCAACACCATTCGGCGCCCCATTAACGGAAGGGTTCAATGAATCTTGGTATAAATAAACATTCACAGAATTCCAAGCCCCCGGAGCATATTCCCCAAGCGGTTTAATCATGGGCGCTAAGATATCTTTCGGTTGGGGATCACCCAAACGCTCAAGCATTTCTTTACGGGTCTTCATATGCTCGATAATATGCGGTGGTGTGTTTGCGAACGTCTTTGGCAGGCCGCCAAGACTGTGCCCAGCCTCAACCGGCTTGCGCGATGTCTCACGACCATTAGCGTCAACCGTAATAGCATAGATCCCGCGTTCAGCATCACTCAACGCCACATAGATTCCCTTTAATCCACCATCTGCGGTTTTCTCTGCCCGCAGCAACAAACCGGCCTTACACGATTTTGGGCACAAAATTTTGCTATAGGCTCCAATATTAGCCATTTTCTTATCGAGCATCAGCCAGCCGCCAGAATCAGAACGCGGACGTCCGGTGATCACACCATCTTGCATAGACCAACTTGCTTGCCCAAACGTTTGCCATCCCTCAAGACTCGATCCTTCAAGTCGGACATCCGCTTTAAACGGTACTTCGCCGGGATTAGCCATCACGGTATTTGTAGTAAGCGCTGTAATACAGACCGTAGTGAACACTGTGATCATCTTGTGCATATCTTCTAGACTCCTATTGCAGCCAGTCCCTATACGATAGTCAGTTTTTTTAGAATACTATTCGCAGGCCATCAGTTAGCGCTGCCCATTTTGTTGTAAAATATATAAACGCCTTTGCGACTATTGATTGCGATATCGGGCTTCCCGTCACCGTTTAGATCCTGGACCTGAACCTGGCGACCAATAGCAGATTTATTATGAATAAGTTTCGGAATGAATTCGACTTGACCGTTCGCCTTCCTAACCAGTTTGAACCAGTACAGAACATGATCGGCATCGGCGTCCACATAATTAAACATATTAACATGCATGACGTTGGTGGCATTTTTGCCAGTCACAATATCTTTCAGCCCATCGCCATCCATATCCACCAGTTCCAGTGTATGCATTTCACTGAACGTCACATTATGACTTTGGCGTGGATCCAGATCCATGATCATATGCTGAACAAATGTAATGCGTCCTTGTTTATCACGCTTCTGCTCAAACCATGCCAAGCCACGACCATGTCCTTCCAAGCTTGTAACGACATCAGCCAGGCCATCGCCATTGACATCGTAAACATGCATCAACGCACCGCCCGGATTGGCAGGGGCCCCACGACCAAATGCTTCTGGGTGAAACGCCCATGGCCCAGTCTGTGATTGTTCCGGCTGTTCCCACCATCCCCAGGCCGACAAAATATCTGGACGGCCATCGCCATTGATATCGCCGACGCCGATACCATGAGCGTTACGTCTCCCCCATGGTCCCTCTTCCGTCAGCGCCTTTATTTGCCATGGTTTGAGAGGATCATTCGGATCAGGCGTTGCAACAGAAAGTATACCATCGACTGCAAAAAGAACCCCTGCTTTGCCTGTCTGCTGCAAATCAACCAGGGTATAAAACTCTCCGTCTACATTAGGTATAACAACATGCGATTCCCAAAGACGACTTTTGTTTTGCGGATTGACATAGAGCACACCCGGCGACCCTGCTGGCCAGGTTGTCATCCAAATATCAGGCCATCCATCTCCTGTGAAATCAGCAACTAAATGTCCTAATTCTTGACCGACGACATAAGAAGTCGGATCACGTGGGCGTGTTGATTTAAAAACATGCCCCTTATGAAAATCTGGTCCCCATAATATTATGCCGCCGGCCGCCATATCAGGATGACCATCACGATTGAAATCAGCAACAGCTTCCCCCTGACCAAAAAACAGACCATGAGGATGGATCATGTCAAAGTCCGGTGACAACCAGCCATCATCCATGCTCAATTTTGTAAAGTCTGTCAGGGCGGCATCTCGGATACGCAATTCAGCATTCGCTGCCCCTGAAAAGTGTATCGCCATGGGTCCATAGTCAGTGCTTGGCGGCTGGCCATCGCCTAAGCGGATTTGCCTACCATTCAGAAAAGCTTGAAATTCCTGATCTACGACACGCACTTCAATGTGATTCCACTCCCGTTCATGAAAGACCGGGGCAATGGATAAGGATGCCAACGGATGATCCTTAGGCGCTGAAAATGACCGCGGCGGAGGAAGTCCGCTCGACGGATAACTTGGGATAATTTTTCGCGGCGGCAATGTTTGACGGCTTGTTATATGTTTGTCGCCGTCTAATGTTATTATATCAACACCTTGCTCTTTTTCGCCCAGCAAGACATATGTACCGGTTTTTTCTTCACCTGTGGAACTAATGCCCGTCAGAATGCCGATTCTACAAGTTTTGGCGCACCGAAACCAAAACTGCAATCCGTATTCATGATAAGATTTTTCCGATACCAACCACCCATCGGTGCCGTCGCGCCCAATTTTCCCAACAATTTCCCCATTACCGATATGCCAAGAGGCCGTACCAGAAGTAGTCCAGCCGGATAAGGTTTTTCCATCAAACAACGATGCGGACAAGCCAACAGACGGCATTGCAACAACAAGCAGAATTAAAGAAAGCTTTTTGATGTCTAATATCAAGCTTTGTCCCCACATCTGTCATCACTCTTCACAATGAGCGTATCAACAGCAACCAAGATACGTTTCTATACCAGAAACATATTATGCGGTGCGTTGCTGTTGCTTGGAGCTAGAACTGAGTTTTTTATGAAATTGCCCTCCCTTCAGAATGGCGAGGATCCGATCTCTGTCCTGTAGGATCGTCACATCCTTGGTTGGATCACCATCGATCAACAACACATCAGCCATATATCCGGTTTTGATCCGGCCCAGATCGTCAGGACGTCCCATGATATCACCACCCAAAGTCGTTGCAGCGATCATTGTTTCCATGGGCGAGAAGCCGAGTAGGTCGACAAAATATTCGAAATCATTCGCATATGTACCATGGGGCGTCCAAGCAAACCCATAATCTCCGCCCGGTAAAACACGCACACCGCGCTTATGTAAAGCTTTCATGCTGTCGATCGCGCATTCCAACTCGCGAACATAGCCCATTCTTTCCGCAGCTTCCTGAGTTACCCCCCAATCCGATGCGTTGTAAACAGTTTGTACAAGCCACGCGAGCCCCGGAGCGACATATACGCGGTCTTTAGCTTCTTCCAACTTATCCAACATTTCTTCACTGATGAAACTGGCGTGATAGATAATGTTAACCCCATGCGCCAAACACAAGCGAATGGATTCCGAATTGCGCGCATGGGCACTGACACGAACACCACGCCGGGTCGCTTCTTGCACAGCAACAGCAACTTCCTCATCGGTAAAAAATGTCTCGTGATTGAATGCCTTCCCGGTAATTTGCTCACCGGACATACTAAGCTTGATTGTATCTACACCTTCGCGGCACACTTGACGCACTAGCTTCCGCATTTCCTCGACGCCGTCAGCTGTCAACGACGGATTGACATCGGCACCCGTGGTGGCTACTTCCATACCAGATGCTAACATGCGCGGCCCCGGCACCCGGCCTTGATTAATGGCATCACGAATAACGACATCTAGACGCGGCTTTGCGGATGCCGCACCGACGCACATCGTAAAACCGCAGTCCAAATAAAGTTTTGCGTTCTCAATCGTCAGCAACATATGATCTTCGGGCGGCAGAGCGGTCGTTGCTTCAAGGCTTGCTCCGTTATTCCATGTAATGTGGGTGTGTGAATCACACAAACCCGACATCGCCACAGCCCCACCACCGTTGATCACTTGATGAGAATCTCGATTAATTTCACCGGATTTGCGGGATACCTCAACGATCCGCTCTCCCTGAACCAGAATTTCACCTGGATAAGGACGCTCGCCGCTGCCATCAAAAATAAGGACATCGGTAAATAAAATACTGCTCATCAGCTATACTCCCAAGCTTAGCCTCCCCCTCGGGCATATCACCCGAGGGACCCGAATAGTCTAAAACCCAGCCTTCAGCCAAAACCCTCTGTCTGTTTTGTTTTTTACTTTACAGACAGAAGGAAATTTAGCACCTGATTGTTCACCTCTTCTGCTTTTTCAAAAGTAGTCCAATGGCCACACCGACTAAGAATGCTTGTTTGTGAATTTTTGATCTTCGAACCCAAAGCCAATACAGCACGTGGAGGCGCCGTACCATCTTCATCGCCGGTGATCAACAGGCTTGGCACTGAAATTTGTGCCACATCAGCAGCTTCGACAGCAGCCAATGCTTCACACGTTACGGCATACCCTTCGGGATCTTGACGCATCATGATTTCCCGCACAAGCGCCGCAATTTCCGGATTGTTAGTTTTTGTGCTCGCTGAGGTACCCGCTTGCACAATCAGATCCGCAATCCCAACCATCCCGTCAGTCCGAGCTTTCGTAGCGCGGTCTTTAAGTGCCGGGCGCGCTGCATCCGGCGGTGCCAACAGCGGACCGATCAAGGATAGGCTGCGCACCAAATCCGGACGACGCACGGCTAGATGCTGACAGACGATGGTGCCGAGCGAATGCCCGACCACATGCCACTTTCCACCGCCATTTTCGTCCATGAGCGTGCCCATGGCGTCAGCCAACTCAACAAGAGACAAAGAAGATGGGGTCTTCGAACGGCCAGAGCCGGGAAGATCAGGACGCACGCATTTATAGAAGCGCGACAAAACTCCAGTCAACGGCGCAAATACATTCGACGTTCCACCAAGGCCATGGATTAAAATAACCGGATCTCCATCACCATGAACTTCCGTTACCATACTATAGGTCATGAAATATTACCTTTCTCTATTTTACCAATTTTGCCTCAGCAAATACATTTTATTCAATTGTATTGCTAAGTCGACCAAGCCCATCGATTTCGATGGAGACAGTATCGCCACGCTTGAGATACCGAGGCGGATTATATCCAATGCCAACCCCCGCTGGCGTTCCTGTTGCAATAATATCGCCTGGCCTCAGCGTGATACCTGCCGACAATGTTTCAATTAGTGTCGGAATATCAAATATCAAATCGGACGTATTGGCTTCTTGGCGTAGCTCACCATTCACCCAACAACGAAGATTCAAATTTTCTGGATCCACCTCATCAGCCGTCACCAACCATGGCCCAGCGGGACAGAATGTATCTAATGATTTTCCAATCAACCATTGCTTGTGGCGCCCTTGCAGATCACGCGCCGTTACATCATTGATGATCATATACCCGAATATATGCTTATACGCATTTTCCCGCGTAATACCACGCCCGCCCAGACCGATTACGACACCTAACTCGGCTTCATAGTCCACAGCGTCGCTGACGCCTTCCGGATAAACGATCGGTTGGCCAGGCGCAATCACACTTTCCGGAACCTTGCTGAATATGATCGGATGAGTGGGAATTGCTTCTGCAAGAGTAGGCGCGCTCGAATCAAAACCACTCCGTGCAAATTCTTGTGCATGTGCGTTATAATTTTTGCCAACGCAAAATATATTGCGCGCTGGCCGTGGGATTGGGGCACAAATCTGCACGTTGGACAGCTCAAGAGGCGTACTTGCAAGCCTCAAACAAGACGCATCACCAGTCCAGTTACTGATTACATCAAGCATACCGCCATCCGTCAGCACAGGCACAACACGGCCACCACTTGCATCAACCACACCTACGGTCGACCGGCCAGCATGCATGATTGTCGCCAGTTTCATCAATACACCTCTTCAACGGATAATAAATTGGATCAGAAGATTGGGGCTTTTTCTTCCTCGGCCCTATACCAAACGAATACTCAACCCGCATCATTGGGTCAACAAAAAACGATGATTTTTTTCAGAAAATAAAAATTTTCATATTTTTCAATATATTAAAATAAACCAATTTGGATCAATCAATGTATTTCAATTAATTTGGAGAAAGTACTAAGACGCCTAAATCCACGAGTCTGTAGGCTGTACTTACGAATAAAGGCTTCCCACATTCTGTAAGGTGAGCAGGTCTCACCCATATCGCCAACCATGATCTATTTACTATTCAGAACTGATCGTTAAATGATGACAGTATCCATATCTGTCCTTTTGGACTGTTGATCTGGCGAGAACTCCCCCATACACAAGCCGGCGGGTGCGTCACGGTTTAGTGGAGCCGAACGGTCGACTGTAGATTACACACGGACGCCCCATCTGGCCTCCAGCCCCTGTCCAGATAGCCTTGGCCACAGACGGCATAACGCTTCGGGCCAAACTCATCCCTGCCACCACGGACGTCCCCAAACATTGTGAGATTATCGCCAATGTGATCTAGATCCCGCCCGCGATTTGCCGTCCTGCAATGGTAAGAGCGACGAGGGTTGCTTCACAGATGCGGAAAAGAAAGCGCTTGCGGATATTCGACGCGGTCCGCCGATCAAGGGGACGTATCCGTTGCCGCAGTATTGGGATACGCTTGAGCCATCAACGACGACGCGCTGGCTGGCCAATGCCGATGCCTCTCCCCTGTCATTGACAGTGATGGCACAGTCTTTTTTTAAATATGCGGCATTCTTCCCACAACAAAACCCGGACTATAACTGGCAGACGTTCGATTTTGAGCGGGATCCGGCGCGTATGACATGGTTTGACGAAATGATGAACCCAAAACCGGAGTTTGATGCATTCCGAGAGAGAGGCAGCAAAATTCTCAGCTTCTGGGGGTGGTCGGATACCGCCATCAATCCGGCAATGGGTATTACATTTTACAAGACTATCATCGACACTTTGGGGCTTGAAGCCACCCATGATTTCTACCGTCTATTTTTCCTGCCGGGTGTCGCCAATTGTTCCGGTGGATATGGCCCTGACGAAATTGATATTATGACCCCGTTGATTGAATGGGTTGAAACCGGACATGCGCCAAGGAGACTGCAGGCCCAAAAAACCATTGATGGGCAGAGCAAATACAACCGCGCTTACTGCCCGTTTCCGCAAAAAACGATATATGCGCGCGGAGATGCGGAATATTCCGAGAATTGGTTTTGTGACAGCAATTGATAGATAATAACACTACTCATCACAGTCACGTACCATCTCTATTGTGAAAAATCTTATACGCTCATCACACCCTACATCTTCCGACTGATCACGATGGAGGTATCAGCAGTGTAAATATTTTGAAGGTATTTCCTTTCCTTCAGATGCGGCGTCCCAAGCCATAGAAATACATGACCATTGTTCTTGGTCATGTATCCATGTCATTGCACTTATTCCATGCCCAGGATTTCCACCATTAACAATTGTTCGGTAAACTTGGAATACTGTAGCGATATTGCCAAATATGTGTGTTTCTTGGGCTAGTTGTATTTCCGTAAAGTTCACTAGTGCCCCGCTATCCCGTTGTGCTGTCATTCGTTGAATAAATGACTCCACAGAGATTGGCGCTGACGGTCGTGCCGCTGGTGTGAGCAAAGCGTTATTATGGAATAAGCTTTTAAAGGCATCCCAGTCTGGTGCTTGCTTAGGAGACCAAGACAATGCCTTCATCATAACTTCGCCTTTTTCCCACAGCTCTTTTAGGGTATTTTCGCCGGAACACTTATTCGTCATACTTCACCTATTATATAAACTTTATAGTGACGCTTGCCTTATACGCTTGGTACCTTGGCAATCATCTCAACTTCCAAAAGAAACTCTGGCTTGACTAGTCTTTGCACCTGAACCCAGGTTGCGGCGAATGATTTATGACCTTTCAGAAACCCAGCCCGAACATCGGCAACGGCAACAAGAGCGTCCATATCCACCGTGAACACGGTCTCTTTGAGGACGTCAGAGAATGTTGCTTTGTGTGCAGATAATACTTTTTCAAGATCATTGTATACGTTACGAACCTGTCCGGCCATATCTCCAACCGCTTTGGGTTCGCCGTTATCGTCCCAACTCAAACAACCCGAGATGTGCAGAAAACCGTCAATTTCTACGGCTTGAGCAAATGAGAAAGCATTCTCCAGATCTTTACGGGCATGATATATAGTTTTGCTCATGATTTTTCCTTTCCAAACTAGCGGATATATTGAGCTGAGGGATGAGCTCGGGGATATGCACGAAGATAGTCAAAAAACTGCGATAGCGTCCGGTCTCCTTTTGTTAAGGTTCCCGCCTGGTAGTGAATCGTGTTCAGAATATCGCGATCCTCATCAACCGTTCGTTCCAAAAGTGCTTGCGCAATATCCAACCGTTTCTCTGCTTCTATCATCGCTTCAGGAGAACCATCACCACGTTCAACAGCCAAAATAAGAAAAACTTCATGCTGATTTGGCCGAGGACAACTATGACCGGTAATAGACCCTAACCACCAACCATCGTATGTCCCTTGCAGACGGAAAAAACTCGTCCCACGAATACCGATTTGCCAGTTAATTGAGATGGCACCTTGATGATCAGCCGTAAAACGATAATCAAAGCCATCAGGAAGCCACTCGACCAAAGTATGTGGATCATCATGGGTAAATTTTATCTTATGAACAACTTTGATATGCTGCATATCGGGCGTATTGCAGCAAAAAATCCACCCATCACAGTTATAGATGTGTGGAACACGTATAACTCTAAAGTGCAAGTCTTCATGCGGGATTTCAAAATCTGGCATTTTCCAATGTGGGGCATCACCATTAAATGCCCAAATAACACCGTATTTTTCAAGCGTCGGAAAATGAAAAAGACAGGCTGCTTTCGGCGGCGTATCTCCGATGCCGGTTTTCGTGCAAACCCCGGTTTCATCATATTCCCAATGGTGAAAAGCGCAGCGCAGATTATCACCAATAACACTGCCAACCGACAAATCAGCACCGATATGCGGACAGTATGCAGATACCACGTGTGCTCTGCCCGATTCAGTTCGGTAAGCAACGACTTTGCCATCCAGAAAGTCACATCCTAAAATTGTCCCTGCAGGAATTTCCGAAGATAGACAAATGGGATACCATGTTTGAAAGAACAGACCATCTTGTCCTTCATAGGGTAATGGGTTGGCAAGTCGCCGAGACCGGCTAGCTTGTTCCGGTGATGGCGCCGAATAATATTCAGATGCAATGTTATTCATAAGCGCACTCCATTAGAAACGGTATGTTGCTTCTATTCCATAACGACGTGGCGTATTTGGCCAACGAATATCTGCAACAAGACCAGTGAAGTCTGTGGAGAAGAATTCTTCTGTATACTTCTCGTTGAATAAATTCTTGGCAAAGGCCGTAAGTTTCCATATTTCGCCAACTTCCAGAGTTAAGCGAGCATCAACAATATGATGAGCCGACTGCTTATCGATGTTATCAACATGCCAGAATAAATCACCTTTTGTCGCATAATCGACGCGTCCGATGAGGGTGTAATCACCACCAAGATCATGGGCATATTGAATACCGAAGTTAGCAGACCACTCGTTTGTCAAAGGTGACTGCGAACCATCGTAAAGGCCTGTACCATTGAAATCTCTGATCTTGGCATCCAACAGGCCGATCGACCCGAATATGTCCAAACCACGTGCTGGACGTGCGCGAACTTCTAATTCCACACCTTTAATTCTGGTCTTATTGATATTAACGATGCCTTGTATGCCCGTATCAAATAAGAAAACATGTTGGTTCTTGAATTCCATCCAAAACGCCGCACCGTTTACTTGCAAAAGATTATCCAGCCAGGATGTTTTGAAACCGAATTCATAATTCCAATTGGTTTCGGCGGCATATTGAGGCGGGAAAGTCACGGTACCTTGATTGAATCCTCCAGAACGAAATCCACGTCCCGCTGTGACATAGGTCATAGCATCTTCAGTCCACTTGTATGCTAATGAAACCTTTGGCTGCCAGGCTGAGAATGTGTCTTCAGAAACGATCCCCATCGTCAGCGAAGTTTGTTTACGCTTGTCACGATCATACCGGAGAGCAAGCGTCGCTTCCAATGCATCCGTAAGATTGAAGCTGACTTGGCCAAAACCTGCTGCTGCTTTATTTCTACTTTTATCTACTGGGTTTGCAACTTCAAGAAGGCTTGTATCTAAATCCACATAAACAACTGTATTAACATACCGTTTCGTATCAATGAAATAGGTACCAAGCATCCAGCGTACAGCTTGATTGGATGGAGACGTCAACCGGAATTCTTGACTCCAGGCCTCGACATCAAGATCTTGTTGAGCTGCTAGGATAGGAGTAGCGAGCCAATCCAATTCTTCTTAGAAATACTCTTCTGTCGATGAATATGCTGTAACCGATGTTAATGTTGCAAAGTCTGCTTCATACTCAATCTTAAGGGCATATTCTTGCAGCTCTCTATTTCCAAGGCCAAGAATATTTCCTTGTACTTGTTCAGTAGTATTGTTTGGTTGTCCATCAGGCAACGGAATATACCAAGACGCTCCACCATCGTACTTTGAGTAAGATGCCCGTATGTCGAAGCTCAAACGCTCCGTCGGCAGTATTAATAGCCGTCCGCGTAAGTTCTTGTCTTTCATAAAGTCGACATCTTCACCAAGTGTCACGTTCGGAATAACACCGTTAAAATCTTGATAACTGCCAGAAATACGATATAGCACTTTATCTTCAACTATGGGGCCGCTGGAACCACCTTGAACTTTCAGATCAAACCCATTGGCCGCGCTTAATCGTAGAAAATGTTCAAAATCATTGCTTGGTTGCTTGGTAATAATATTGACTGCCCCACCTATAGCATTACGCCCATAAAGCGCACCTTGCGGCCCCTTTAGTACTTCAATGCGTTCTATGTCGTAAAGCTCTTGGGTAATCTGATTGGGGCTTGAAAGCTGCACCCCATCAATAACCATAGCAACCGGTGGTTCACCATTGCGTACTTGACCAATACCACGAATGTTAATGGCGACGGTACCCTGATTCTGAGCCTGAATCAGACTCATATTCGGAATCAGATTCGTAAAGTCTTTAACTGAAGCAATCCCCGCGTCTTCGATAGCACTAGCAGAAAAGGTAGAAATTGCGTCAGGAATGTCTTGTAGGCGCTCTTCCCGTTTACGTGCCGTCACCACAATTTCTTCAAGCGAAAATCTATCAGCTTGAGCCGCAGCTTCAATTGTCAGAACTGAAGAAAATCCGAGAGCAATGAAAGCTGTACGAGCGTATAAATTATTGCGGAGATGAGTTTTAGACATGATTCCAATTCCTTCCCAAGTTCATTTATGAAGCCGAGAACAGCTTCTTTGTGTGGTGATGTTATGCCCCTACTTTAATGCGGCTGCACATCCTCGCAATTCGTCGGAAGGAGGGAGGGAAATAAGAGGGGGTCCCCTGAAAAGGGGGAGGCACCCTTGGTGTTAGCCAGCAATCAGCTTTGCAATAGCCGATGAACGACGGTGGACTCCAAGCTTACGATATAAGTTTTTGCGATGAGTTTTCACTGTGCTTTCGGCAACGCCCAGTGCTACGGCAATTTCCTTGCTGGATAGCCCGGCACTCATCATTTCTAATATTTCTTGTTCACGAGGGCTTAAATTGCTGTCTGTTTGGACCAACAAGCCATTGTTATCGCTAATATCCCCATGCTTTAAAAGCTTTTGCAGATAGGCCGCCTGATCAATTGTAAGGACTGAATAAGACTTCAATAATTTCTGAGCAAGCGCAGCAAAATCCGGCCCTGCATCAAAAAACGGACGGATAAAACCTTCGGGTCGAGCTAAATCTATCGCCTCCGCCAGGAGCTTCTCTGTTTGTTCCGAGTCAATTTCTGTAAAAAGTGCGAGGATCAGAGCATCAAGCAAATAACGATTATGCCCCATGATCCGCAATTGCATTATAAGTGGCAACAGCAGCTCACGAGCTTCGTTATATTTTTCTTCCATTATTAAATGCCGACTATAGCTGATTTTTATAGCATGGGATAGCTGCCAAGCTGCCATTTTTTCTGTAGTCGGAGTATTGAGTATCTCAGTGACAAATGGTTTTTCTAGAATCGCTTTTGCTTCAGATGTACGTGCACTTAGTATTAAGATGTGATGGCGCAATATATCTAAGTATCTTACAGTTAACTCAACACCCCGAGCGATTGCCGCATCAATTCCTATATCTAATATTTTTAAAGCTTCTTCGGCTCCTTTCTCATGAAATGCTAGCATAGCAGCAGTGCGATAGGTGGACGTTTCTAGATCAAACCACACTTCAACATCTATAATGCGAGAAAAACTTTGCCCCATCAGGCGCTTGGCTGGTTCTGTATCGCCTTGTTCGTATTTTATTTCAGCCAGCAACAATGGCGCAACAGCACCACTTCGACTGGCTTCGGCAAAAAACTGGCTCATTTCGGCCAATATGCTCATTAAAACATCTTCGGCTGCTAAGGCCTTTCCCAGTCCAAAAAGCGCCCGCGCACGGTAGCAGGCCATATAATTGGCCATGCTTAATGTTTCTGCCGCATGCCATTCCCGAAATAACGGTGTTGCCGCTTCGCAACAATTTTGTAGGTCGCCGAAATCATAATACGAAATTACCGCCATGTGGCGACAAATGACCGAAAGCATTTTATCTTTACGGTGACTACATTCTATGACATGCGTCAGAGACTTAACTTCTTCGAATTTAATTGGTTTGGCTTCATATATTTTAAGCCCCATTTCGACAATGATACTATCAATTCTTACATCAATATTCCAATCGCGACCCGTTGAACTGTTAAAATCATCCGTTAACGCCTTAAGTTCATTATAGGCTTGCCTTGCCTCAAGAACCATGCCTTCACGAGCCATCAAATGGATTTGAGCTAACCGTAACTGTGGATGCGCCGAAAACGCGCTATCTGGCAAATCTCGAAATTCTAATAAATTCCATAATTTCCCACGCATAACTTGATACCATCCGCCAGCCCGTTCTAGGCAAGCCGCCGCTTCGTTTGCATTACCGGCAGCAGCCGCATGACGGGCCGCTTGGATTTTATCACCACTTTTTACATAACTTAATGAGGCTTTACTGTGAAGATTATGCAGCAAACTAGGATTAGAGCGCCGAAGTTGATTATACAAAAATTCAGAAAAAAGGTGATGATAACGAAAACGTGTTCGTTCTTCGTTTAAACTAAGAATGGGTAATCCTTTAAGTTCCAGTTCTTCTAACAGTAATAAAGCATCCTGCCGCCCCGTTAAGGCAATGGCCATATGCCCTTCCACGACATCCAAAATAGCAGTATGTAGTAGAAAATCCTTTGTTATATCTGGCAAGGCCAAAAAAACTTGCTCGGCAAGATAAGAAGCCAATTCTTTTGTACGCCCAGAGAAACTACTTAAAGACGACATTGCCTCCTTATTTCGATCTAACCATAACATAGCAAGTTGAATTGCAGCGGGCCATCCTTGACTACGTAATGCCAGAATCTGCGTTTCAGCTTCTGTGAGAGCCCCTGAGAAATAAGTGCTGATTTCTGCTGGGGAGAATGCCAACTCTGATTTATCTATAACGACAGCATGCCCAGATGCACGTTGTTGCTCAAACTTGAATCCAGGTCGCCCACGACCGGCGACGATAAAGGTTAGATTATGAGGTTGATAATTTAAAATAAGATTCATGATCTCATCAACTACCGAACCTGTAACATGGTGATAGTCATCCATTACTAAGATCAATGGGAGCTTGTGTTGTGCTATTGATAATAAAAGTGGCTTTATAACTTTCTTATATTCTATATCAGCCAAACGGGCTATCGCCGCTTCTTCAAGATGAGGAAGAGCAACATTCGCTGTTTTTAAACTTAAAATAATATAAGCAATGAACTGCTCCGGCGCACGATCCTCTTCATCAAGGGAAAGCCAACAGACTTGGCGACCCACCGCCTTAAGTTGTTCCAGCCCCTGCAACAAAACAGTGGTTTTGCCATATCCAGCTGGAGCATCCAGGATTGTCAGTGCAACATCCTGCGCCAGACGCATCGCCATTTCTTGTTTGGCAAACATGCGTACAGGGGGTTTAGGTGGCAACAGCTTTGACTGAATATACCATCTGCTCGACGGACTATCATCATTTATCAACAAGGACATACTCTTGTGGCGCTTCCTTTAAAGAATAGCTAAGATTGCCCAATAAGATCCTCAAAAGCAATAGACCTAGTGTTACCGTGGAAAACACCGGCGAAACCCCGACATATCAAATTCTTAAAAGTAGAAAATTAAAACACAATATACTCGCATACAAATCAATTACGTTTGAAACCCTTGCCATAAAATGTGCTTGCTGATCAATATAAGCCATACGCTTCCTGCAACCAATCTTTTGGAGAGTTTGATATGAGCGATCTGCGGATATTCAGTTGAAAAGTGGCCCTTTCATTGCTGTTCAGCAAACGTAAATCAGTAAAAATAGTTTTTATCCCGACATCGGGTTATATAATGATAAAAATGAAGTGATATGTGGCATTATTAAGATGACAGAAATGTATGAGGCTCCATCTCAACTCGTTCAGCTTATTGACCGGAATGAACTGGTCCAAAGGCTCGACCATGGCCGTTGCCGCCGTCTTACACTTATTCAAGCACCTGCCGGGTTTGGCAAAACGACGCTTCTTAGCCAATGGCAAGATTATCTTAAATTAAAGAATATTGCTGTGACCTGGGTGACATTCACGGAAGATACGTGGACGGTTGACAACTTTCTGGAAACCATGGGGAACGCATTGAAAGCCAGTGGCCTTCCTATAGACCGACCGGACGATATTTTCCCCAAAAAAACCGGGCAATGGCAGCTGACACAGGAAACAATCTTGCGCGCTCTAGAGCTATCGGTATTGCCGCGCGTTATTATGCTTGATGAATACGACCATTGCAGCAATGAAGACATCAACGGTATCGTCACACATCTTTTGAATCGTCTACCGCCCTTTATTCATATAGCCATAACATCACGCTATCGTCCCATGCTGTCTATCGCCCGGCATTATGCTGCAGGCCAAGTCACCTTGATCGGGCCCCAAGATTTACGGCTGTCCATGGAGGATGCTCGAGTTTTGTTCGACTCCATGATAACGCCGGAGATGACGGAACGTGTCTATGAAGTCTCCGAAGGATGGGCTGTTGTTCTCCAATTGGTCAGGCTTTGGCTAGAAGCTGGCGGAGAACCCACCACTGTCCTCGAAGCCCTGACGGATCAACATGAAGAAGTCACCCGATTTCTGGCAGAACAAGTCTTGAGTGCACTCACCCCCGAAGAACGGGACTTTCTTGTGGATACCTCCTTTCTTGATCGTTTTCCCCCGGCACTATGTGATTTCGTTCGCCAAACCGAGGGTAGTCTCACATTTCTCGAAGGCATGAACCGCCTTTATCCGTTGGTGCGCTATATGAGCGCAGATACGTCGACAATCCGCGTCCATCCCCTGCTGCGAGCTCAAGCGCGCCATCTACTCAGCTGCAAAGGTGAGAAAGCCGTTTGTGCATTACAACGCCGCGCTGCAATATGGTTTGCGCAATCTGGCGAACCATATTGGGCCATGCATCATGCGATCAAGGCCGGAGACCCAGACCTTGCTGCCGATTTTTTTGAACAGGCCGGCGGGGTGCTGCTGGTTTCAAACGGGGGGCCGTCCCTGCTCAATCGCATGTTGTCGCTGCTTCCCGCGACTATACACAAAACTCGCCCACGGGTTCAGCTTGCTCAGGCCACAATGTTGTCGGCCACTGGAAAAATAGAGGAAGGTCGGGACGTATTCAAACAACTGCAAGAAAACACAGCTGATTTTAGCCTGGCCGCGTGCAGGAACATGCGGGACGAAATCATCATTACCCGATTCTTCTTTTTGGTATTTTCAGATGAGATGGCGTCAGATACTCTGCTAAAAAATCTGCAAGACGATATTATAAATGCAAAGCAAGCCGATCCACGAGCCAGATCTTTGTTACCATCCTACCTCTCCTTATCTCTATTGCAACGTGGCGAACTCACAGCTGCGAGAAAAGCCATTGATGCTGCCATGGCAGCGCTTGACGATGCGGAGAATCCATATCAATCTTCATATCCGATCATTTATGACGGCATCCATGACCAAATTCGGGGAAATTTAACTGCCACCGTTGAAAAGTGCGATCAAGCTATCAGCTTAACAGAAAGCAAACTTGGCAACCCTGGCAACCTCGCCATTCTGACGGCTTTAAGTGTTAAGATAGAAGCCTTAGTCGATCTGGGCCGGTTCAACGAAGCGAATGCAGCATTATATATCGCTCAGACAGAATTCGCCGATGTAACTGGTTGGTTCGAGGTCTATGCACCGCAATTGAGAGCAAGCTGCGAACTATCCTATTTAACCGGCGGCTACGATGCCGTGATCACAGTGATCGAACGTTTCAAAAAAAGCTGCAACGCTTTTCATTCTCAGCGACTCAGCAATCTCATGCTGATCTACAAGGCGAAAGCCGCTGCACGTGCCGACAAGAAAGGCCAGATGGATATCGAATCTCTGTCCAAGCTATGGACATCTTGCTCTGGGGTATCAACCACAGTCACATGGCGTGAGCTTGACGGCGTCGGATTCGCATACTCTCGCACTCTCATTGCCCTTGGTCAATTTAGTCAAGCGCTTCAGGTGGTCGACGATTTGGAATTGATCGCCGCCCGTCACGACTGGCGAAAAACTCTGGTGGAATGCTATTTCATGCGTGCCGTCATCTGTTCTAGCCAAGGCAACCAACGACAGGCCACGGAAAGCATGAAAGAAAGTCTAATTCTCGCCATGGCCCATGACATTCAAAGCCCGTTTCTTATGGAGACGGATCTGTCTACTCATCTTTTGTCGCTGACCGTCGATGATCTGGACATGCGCGATCCGGTCGGGCAGTTTGCGGCACGCTTGTTACAAGCACGAAAGGAAATCGGGAC
>JBBCIP010000209.1:0-5896 GCA_037189785.1 Alphaproteobacteria bacterium | reverse complement strand
CGCATTGTCTATGGTGTGACGGCTTGGGGAAATGCAGAACAGATCCTGGTGATTTTTCCCGAATTTGATTTGGTTGTTTTGATGCTGAGCAGCGATCTCAGTAACCGCGCCACACGTCGGTTCGAGCGGATCAATAAATATATTCTTCCGGCTTTGCGCGATCAGAAGAGTGTCGTCAGAAAAGTTGGTAGCTAAGGTCGTTGAACAAGGGAACCATATAACATGCGCCCATCGGATATTGTTTTATTGGTCTGCCTGTTGGTGTTCCTTGGGCTAACTTTGCTGCCGCGATCGCGTCAACGCACGGTTTTGATGTGGGCGGTTTTGCTCGGCGCGGGCGGTCTCGGTGTTTGGCTTGCTGCTTTGGGGCGGTGGCAAGCGTGGGCAGCGGTTGGCATTGTTGTTGTGACCGGTTTGATCCTGCTCGGTGTTCAGATCTTTGGTGGTACTAAAAACCAGAAGCGTCTGTTTTGGGTGGGCGGTATTCTGCGGGTGACATATCTTGGTGTGGTCGGCGCTGCGGGATTTTTGTTGTGGTGTTTCCCGGCCACCGATTTGCCGCGGCCGGCTGGGCCCAATGCTGTGGGGACCGCGAGTTTCGATTTGGTTGACCACAACCGCATCGATAAATTTGCGCCGGAAGGCGGTTCGCGTCGTGTCCATGTTCAGGCTTGGTATCCTGCGATCATTGCTGCTGGGTCGAAACCCAAGCCATATTTCACCAAAGCCGAAGCTGAGGCGATGGCCGAACCGTTTGCGATCCAGTTCGGTCAACCCAAACACACTTGGACTCATTTGCGTTTGGTCGGTACCAACAGCCATCCAAATGCGGCCATCCAGGCTGAGCTGGGGAAGTTGCCGATCATCATTTTTAACCATGGCTATTGGTCGCTGCAGATGCAGAACACGGTGCTGATGGAAGATCTGGCAAGCCGCGGATATTTGGTTTTGAGCTTGGCGCATCCTTATGATTCCGCCGCTGTGTTGTTTAATGATGGCGACGTGATCCGTGTCGATTCCTCTGAAACCATGAAAATTATTGTGGAGTCCGAAGGATTGCCGGAACTTGAAACATATCTTGGATCGATGGATCCGGGCATGCGTTATCAAGCATTGATGGCGTTGAAAGCAAAAGATCTAGATAATTTACGCATGTTTGCAAGTTCCAAGGTGTGGCGCGACGATATTGCTTTCGTTTTGGATAGCATTGCAAACGGGCAAGTCGGCGGTGCTGTCAAACAGATCGTCGATCAGGGCGATTATGCACGGTTGGGCTTGGTCGGGATGTCATTTGGCGGTTCGACCACGGCTGGATTTTGTTTGCGTGACGCACGTTGCAAGGCGGGCGTTAATCTGGATGCCATGGCCTGGGATCAGGCGCAATATAACGCAACCATTCCGGCCCCGTTCATGGTGCTTTTGGGTGATCCGCGCGCCAATCGCCCCAATGCCGACATTAATTTTGCCCGAACCGATTACATGTATGAAACTGTTCGCGATGCGGGATTGTTACCGGATAAGTATCGGTTTTTGATCGCGGGGTCGACGCATCCGGACTTTACCGATTTCACGGATTTATTGCGCGGGCCGGCCCGTAAAAAAATCATGCGGCTCGGCACCATTTCGGGGCAGCGTATGCTGGCGGCTACAAACCGATTGGTGTCCGATTTTTTTGAAACATATGTGCGCGGCCAAGATGTCGACTTCCCAGCGGCAGCATTAACGGCCAGCCCCGAAGCGCAAAAACACGATGTGTCTTACGTACGGTTGTGGGCAGAAAAGAATGGGGTCGAATAACGTTATTTTCCGGATGGGGCGATCGGTGTTGAGTGTAAGAAGCTGAGGCGCCACCGATCGGTGAAGGTGAGAATGGCGCTTTCCAACCAAGCCGGGCGTTGGATATCGGCGGCCCCCGCAGGCTGATGTTCGCCGCGATTGCGGTAGACGATGGTGGCCAGATTGCCATCAATCCGCGTTTTCAGATCAGATAAATACCAGCGATATATGCCGCCGCTGGTGCCGATAGCGGTGACGGCACGGACCATGAAATCATAGTTTTCAATGTGCCCGGCTTCGTAAAGAGTAAAATCGTCGGTCACGCAGTCACGGACGGCGGCAACGTCACCGTCTTCCCCGGCCTTGAAAAAGGCGCGTAAAACCGCTTCGGGCTGGCTTGAATCGTCGGATATATGATGAATTGAAGTCATGACATACGTTATAGTATGATAAGGACATGTGAGCAAGATCTAGCCTTATGGCCTGGTCGGCAAAAAGGCAAATGGAGAGACTACGTGGCGAATACGGCTGTGATGCGTAAACCGCGGGAAAGCAAGCGGGTGGGAGCGGATGCTTGGGTGCAGGCCGCTTTGGATGTTTTGGTCAGCAAGGGCGTTGATGAAATCCGGGTTGAGGCCTTGGCTAAAACGCTGGGTATTACCAAAGGCAGCTTTTACCACCATTTCAAAGATCGGTCGGCCTTGCTTGAAACATTGTTGGACACGTGGCGGCGCAGTGCGACCTTGGGCGTGATCGAGTGGTTGGAGCGCAGTGAGCCGCTGGCCCTTGGCCGCCTGAAGCGTTTGATCCATTGGCCCTGTGGCCGGTCCGAAGGCACCAGTATCGAACTGGCCATGCGGTTATGGGCACGGAGCGATAAAAAAGCGGCCGATGTTTTAGATGAGGTTGATCGCTTGCGCTTGACCTATATTGCATCGTTGCTGCGGGCGAACGGGGTGTCTGAGGCCCAAGCCACGGGGCGCGCCGCGTTGATCTATGCGTATGTTCATGGAGAATCGACGATCAATGCTTTATCCAGCCCCGATATAGCGAAACAATGTGCTGAATTGTTACTGGGTGATAACACCGCTGCAGTGCAGACCCCAAGCACGTGATAATTCGGATAGTGATGAAATGGTGTGCGGTTTCATTCTGTGAAAACCGACCGTTGGTTTGATATCAAAGGGTGAGATTGCTGTGCGTTTGGATTTTATGTCGGATACGGTCGCGGGTATTGCCCCGGAAGCGCTTGAGGCCTTGGTTGCAGCGAACAAAGGGATCGCGGCGCCTTATGGCAATGATGATTACAGTAAACGCACAGCGGATCTTATTCGTGGGCGCCTGAATGCAGATGCGGATGTTCGGTTTCTGGTATCGGGCACGGCGGCTAACGCGATTGCGTTGTCGATGATGGCGCGGTCGTTTGAGTCTATCCTGTTGCATGAAGACGCCCATGCTAATTGCGATGAATTGGGGGCGCCCGGATATTTTGGTCATGGTATGGGGTTGCGAACATTGCCGGGGCCATCAGCGCAGATTGATCATGATGCCTTGGTCAATGTATTGAACCTTGGAGATTCCTACCGTCGCCAACCGCTAGCCGGGTTATCGCTGACCAATGCGACGGAATACGGTACCATTTATAAATCTGATCAGTTGCGATCTTTGGTGACTACAGCCAAGGATGCCAATCTTTTGGTGCATGTTGATGGTGCGCGTTTGGCGAATGCTGCGGCCGCCGGGTTCGATCTGGAAGTTTTGGCGAAAAGCGGCGTTGATCTTTTGGTGTTTGGGGCATCGAAAACTGGGGCGGCTGGTGTCGAGGCACTCGTGATCTTCAACAAATCCTTGGCGCATCGATTGGAGCCGCGCTTGAAGCAAGCGGGTCAGTTGGTGGCAAAGTCGCGCTATCATGTGGCATCTATGATGGGGCTGCTGGAAACAGGGGCGTGGGAGCGCTATGCAGCTCATGCTAATATGATGGCACGTCGCTTGGCCGACGGCATTATTGAAAAAACAGGCTGGCGGATTACACACCCTGTTGAAGCCAATCTGATCTTTATCGAGATATCGCAACAAACCCAGGATCATTTGGCAAAACGCGGATGGCTGGGCTCACGGTTCAATGATGGATCTGCGCGGTTTGCTTGTCACTGGGCAACAACGGATGACGCCATCGAAGCGTTTCTGCATGACATGGCGGATGTGGCCAATATCGTGACCGTATAGCTTCAGCGAACAGCCAACAAACAGGAGAACAGGATGATGCTTAGGCACAACCTGAGAGCGGGGATCGTATCTATTTTTTCAATGGTTTCTGTGTCGGGTGCGGTGGCGCAGCCGACATATCTGTCTTTGCAGACGGAAGCCCTTAAAGACACTGTTGCCTGGGACATCACGGAAGGATTGTCGACTGAAATCGGTCCTCGGTATGCCGGTACGGATGCAGAAGCGCGCGCTCGGGCGTGGAGCGTTGCGAAATTAAAATCGTTGGGGTTCACCAATGTGCGCATAGAACCATACAACATGCCGGTTTGGCTGCGGGGTGATGAACGGGCGGAAATCGTCTCGCCCTATCCGCAACCATTGGTCATTACAGGTATCGGCGGCAGCGCCAGTACACCACCCAATGGTGTCACGGGGGCCATTGAGAAATTCACAGATCTTGAAACACTACGGGCTGTGCCGGATCGGGCGTTGGCGGGAAAAATTGTTTATCTCAGCCACGCCATGGCGCCGACGCAAGATGCGTCGGGCTATAGCGCGTTGACACCATTGCGGCGGCTCGGGCCGTCTGTGGCGGCGCAGAAAGGGGCTCTGGCGATTGTGGTGCGGTCATTGGGCACTGGCCATAATCGGATGGGCCATGCGGGCGGGCAGGTCTGGGATAAAGATGTAAATCCTATCCCTGCGGCGGCGCTCAGCAATGCCGATGCCGATCAATTGGATCGTATTCTGGGACGCGGCCAAGCGGTGACGTTGCGTTTGACAATGACGTCTAAGCAGTTAGACCATCAATCATCCGGCAATGTGATTGTGGATATTCCTGGTCGGGATCCAGCTTTGGGTATGGTTCTTGTGTCCTGTCATTTAGATTCATGGGACACGGGTACAGGGGCACTGGACGATGCGGCGGGCTGCGGTATGGTCACGGCTGCGGCCAAATTGATTATGGATAACCATCAGCCGCTCCGTAGTATCCGCATCGTGTGGTTTGGATCAGAAGAAGTTGGGCTGCATGGAGCTTATGCGTATCGCGATAAACATCGGGATCAAAATCATGCGATTGTCAGTGAAGCCGATTTGGGTGCGGATCGGGTCTGGAGTTTTAGTTATCGGGTCGGGCCGCAAGCTCTGCCGTTGATGAAGCACTTAGCGACCGCCCTGGCCCCATTAGGTATCGGCCATGGCGACAATCAAGCGGTTGCTTTTTCCGATATCCGTCCTTTGGCGGATTTGGGCATCCCAATCATGGTGATGCGGCAAGATGCAACACGGTATTTCGATTTGCATCACACCGCTAATGATACGCTGGATAAAGTCGATATCGACCAACTGCGTCAAAATGTTGCGGCCTGGACGACGTTTCTGGCTATTATTGCCAATAGTGACCAGGATTTAAGTTATCCTATAGCTAAGTGATATCTGAAATCAGCTTTCAAGTGTTTGGTGATACGCGTGACACGCGGATGATATCGATTTCGTGTTCGAGATAGGGTGTTTTCTCAGACCGCTCGAATATTTTTTCAACGACACCCATATTCTGAGACACTTTACCAAACGCCGCAAAGCCAAGGTGATCGTCATAGCGTTGCCCACCGAAATCCAATTCCGGTTGATCGCCGATGCAAATAAAGAACGAGCATGAGCCGGACCCATTCTTTGGCCGTGCCATCGAGATGGTACCGTGTTCATGGAGCATGCCGGTCACACTGGTCGGTTCGTGATCGATCGGCGCCAAACAGCGTGGGTCGTTCGGCTTGAGGCCGCCCTGAATCACGGAAATCTTGATTTCATTTTCCGGTTGGTTATGGGGGGTTACGATCCGGAAAAAGCTGGATCTATCAAATAGCCCCTGATCGACATAGGTCAGAAAGTTTGACGCGGTGATCAAGGCGCG
>JBBCIP010000208.1:0-9622 GCA_037189785.1 Alphaproteobacteria bacterium | reverse complement strand
ATAACACCGGCGGCTAGGAGGGACAACGGTAATAAGTCGTATTGTTTTAGATAGGCATACTGGGCTTTTTTGTCGTCCGGCACTTTTTCGCCTGGCGTCCGCAATAGATGACTAAAAAAGATCCGGGCGTTGTCATTGACGAAAACACCGGCTGTTCCTGAGGCCAAAATAGTGGTCAACGCATCAAAATTCAGAAATCGGATCAAAACCCCGCTCACCAAGGTAATGCCGCCATAAGAACAGGTGTAGATCAGGGCTTCGATCCCTGTCGATTTCCAGAAGGCACAGCATTGGGCGGCCCGCGTCAGCGCTTCATCTGATAACTCAGGATCGGCCTCTTGCATGTCTTTTATGGTTTGCAAGACATCCTCGGTTCCGGAATGGATCATGATGATGGCATCTTCGGGGATGTTTTCGGGGGCCGTATTTTTGATTGGCAAAAAAACCGTAACGCTGTTGTTCGGAGACGCAATGGCGTTGGAATGGGAGCTTTCATCGTCGCTCGATGTGCTGTCAACGCTATCGATAATGGGATCGTCGCTTAGAGTGGGGTCATCGTTCATGACGGGTGTCCTTGTGCAGAGAAGGTTGGGATGGGAGAGAGCGTTCCGCCACCGTCTCCCGGGCTGGTTTATGGGGTTGGGCCCGCTTATATGGTCGACGTGGTCAGCTTGCCCTCAAGGACGACCCGGACAGGGTTCTGTGATTAGCGCCCCGGAAGGGGGTCACGACAGCGGTTTGCACTTGGCGCGATAGGGAATAAGGGCTTTCGGCCGTTGATATCGGGAATATCGAAGCTATCTGTCATAACCCGGTAAGACTCGGGTTGCAGTCTCCAAAACTGTGTGATACCTAGGCGGCGCATGTCGGGAAACGTGATGTGTTTTCGGCTCAAATCTGGTGACATAACGTCTTGTTTTACAGGATATTCTAGGTTTGGCCGTGCGAATCCCGGGATAGACATTCAACGGACGTCGGCGTATGGCCTTTGAGCCTTGCTGTCGGCGCGTAATGCAGGGGTAGTGATCGGTGTCAGCGGGCCAAGCTCCCGAACAGACTGGAAGCGCAGCGGTTGCATCCGGCGTGGCCGGGCGTTATGCCACGGCACTTTTTGAACTTGCCAAAGAAAACAATAGCTTAGAAGTGGTTGCGGCGGATTTGGCCGCTATTGAAGGTCTGATCAACGGCGATGACGCCGTGAAAAGCCTGATTTCAAATCCGCTTCTGGGCCGAGCCGAGCGGGGGCGCGCCATCGCTGCCCTCCTGGATAATTTACAAGCCGTTGCCGGTGTCAAAGGGGTCAGTGATCTGACCCGTAAATTTTTGGGCGCCACGGCAGCCAATGGTCGGGTTGATGGGTTGCTGGCGATCATCGCCGCCTTCCGTAGTCTTCTGGCCCAAGAGCGGGGTGAGGTCACGGCTGAAGTCGTGTCGGCCCAAGCCCTCGATGCCGGTCAGGTTAAGGCCTTGACCGATAAGCTTAAAACAATCGTTGGTCGTGATGTGACGTTGGATGCCCGGGTTGACCCGAGCCTCCTGGGTGGGCTGGTCGTGCAGATCGGTTCACGCATGATTGATTCGTCACTGAAGACCAAACTTCAAAATCTCCAAGTTGCTATGAAAGAGGTTGGATAATGGACATCCGGGCCGCTGAAATTTCGAAGATCCTTAAGGAGCAAATCGCCAATTTCGGGGCGGATGCACAGGTATCTGAAGTTGGTAAGGTCTTGTCGGTCGGTGACGGTATTGCCCGTGTTTACGGACTCGACAACGTGCAAGCCGGTGAGCTTGTCGAATTCCCAGGCGGCGTTAAGGGCATGGCGCTCAATCTCGAAATCGACAACGTCGGTATCGTGATTTTCGGCGACGACCGCGGCATTAAAGAAGGTGATACGGTTAAACGGACCGGCACCATCGTCGACGTTCCAGTCGGTAAGGCTTTGTTGGGTCGCGTGGTTGACGGTTTGGGCAACCCAATCGACGGCAAAGGCCCGCTGGTTGATGTCGAGCGTAAGCGCGTTGAAGTGAAGGCCCCAGGCATCATTCCACGGAAATCCGTGAACGAGCCGATGCAAACCGGCCTGAAAGCGATCGACAGCCTGGTTCCAGTCGGGCGCGGTCAGCGCGAGTTGATCATCGGTGACCGTCAGATCGGTAAAACCGCTGTTGCGATCGACACCTTCCTGAACCAAAAAGGTGTTAACGCTGGCACCGACGAAAGCAAAAAACTGTATTGCATCTATGTGGCCGTTGGGCAAAAGCGCTCGACCGTTGCGCAAATCGTTAAAAAGCTCGAAGAATCCGGCGCACTTGAATATACGATCGTGGTTGCTGCAACGGCATCCGATCCGGCGCCATTGCAATTCCTGGCGCCTTATACCGGCTGCACCATGGGCGAGTTCTTCCGTGACAACGGCATGCATGCCGTGATCGTTTATGATGACTTGTCGAAGCAAGCGGTGGCTTATCGTCAGATGTCGCTGTTGCTGCGTCGTCCTCCGGGGCGTGAAGCGTACCCAGGTGACGTGTTCTATCTTCATAGCCGCCTGCTTGAGCGCGCCGCGAAGATGAACGACAAAAACGGCGGTGGTTCCTTGACCGCTCTGCCGATCATCGAAACCCAAGCTGGTGACGTGTCCGCTTACATTCCGACCAACGTGATTTCGATCACCGACGGTCAGATCTTCCTGGAAGCCGGTCTGTTCTACCAAGGTATTCGCCCGGCCATTAACGTCGGTCTGTCGGTGAGCCGCGTCGGATCTGCCGCGCAAATCAAAGCCATGAAACAGGTTGCCGGTTCGATCAAACTCGAACTCGCCCAGTATCGTGAAATGGCTGCGTTTGCTCAGTTCGGGTCCGACCTTGACGCCTCAACGCAAAAGCTTTTGAACCGCGGTGCGCGTTTGACCGAGCTTTTGAAGCAAGATCAATATGCACCGATGCCGGTTGAAGAACAGGTGGTGTCGATCTTCGCTGGTGTGAAGGGCTTCCTGGACGGCCTTCGTGTTGAAGACGTCAACCGCTTTGAAAAGCTGTTCTTGTCGGATATCCGCGCCAATCACGCCGACATCTTGAAGTCGATCCGTGAGGAGCAAAAAATCTCCGACGACGTCGACGCTAAACTCAAGAGCATTCTTGAAAAGTTCGTGAAGTCTTTTGCGTAAATCACGGTAATCAGGGGTCTCAAGCGAGATGGCTAGCCTAAAGGATCTGCGTAACCGGATTGCAAGTGTCCGCTCGACGCAGAAAATCACCAAGGCCATGAAAATGGTGGCCGCCTCCAAGCTTCGCCGCGCTCAAGAAGCGGCGGAAGCAGCACGCCCCTATGCCGAGCGTATGGAACGGGTTTTGGCGTCTTTGGGCGCTAGCCTGAAAGACCAGCCCGGTGCACCGCAGCTTCTGGCTGGTAACGGTAAGGACGATGTGCATCTGTTGGTTGTCGCAACGTCTGATCGTGGTCTGTGCGGCGCCTTCAACACCAATATCGTTCGTGCCGCTCGCCAAGAAGCGGCACGTCTGTTGGCTGCCGGCAAGACCGTGAAAATCATCACCGTCGGCAAGAAAAGCTTCCAAGCGTTGCGCCGCGACCATAGCGACCGCGTTATCGAAAGTGTTGATACCGCACATATCAAGCGGGTCGCGTTCAGTGATGCCAGTGCGATCGCTGATCGTCTGCTGGCGCTTTATGCCGCGGGCGAATTCGATGTCTGCTCGCTGTTCTATGCGCAGTTCCAATCGGCGTTGACCCAAGTGGTGACCAAGCAGCAGTTGATCCCGGCCGCCATCAGCGACACCGGTGCAGCCGCAAGCGGCCCAGATCTCAATGGTGCGGTTTACGAATACGAGCCGGATGAAGAAGAAATTCTCGCCGACTTGTTGCCGCGCAATATTCGGGTGCAAGTGTTCCGCGCCCTTCTCGAAAATGCCGCCAGCGAACAGGGCGCGCGTATGACCGCTATGGACAGCGCCACCCGGAATGCCGGCGATATGATCAACCGTCTGACCATCACGTACAACCGGTCACGTCAGGCTGCGATCACCAAAGAATTGATCGAAATTATCTCGGGCGCCGAAGCGCTATAGGAGTTGAAGGCAATGGCAAACTCAGGTCGCATTACTCAGGTCATCGGTGCCGTCGTCGACGTTCAGTTCGACGGTGAATTGCCGGCCATCTTGAATGCTTTGGAAACACAAAACCAAGGCAACCGCTTGGTGCTCGAAGTGGCCCAGCATTTGGGCGAAAACACGGTCCGCACCATCGCGATGGACGCGACCGACGGTCTGGTTCGCGGTCAAGCCGTCACCGACACCGGGAACGCCATCGCGGTTCCGGTTGGTCCGCAAACACTCGGCCGCATCATGAACGTGGTCGGTGAGCCGATCGATGAACGCGGGCCCATTGGCGCGAAAAGCACGGCGCCAATTCATGCGCCGGCCCCATCCTTCGTTGACCAATCGACCGAAGCAGAAGTTCTGGTGACGGGTATTAAAGTGATCGATTTGCTCGCTCCTTATGCCAAGGGCGGTAAAATCGGTCTGTTTGGTGGTGCCGGTGTGGGCAAGACCGTGACCATTCAGGAATTGATCAACAACATCGCCAAGGGCCACGGTGGTACATCTGTGTTCGCCGGTGTGGGCGAACGGACCCGGGAAGGGAACGACCTTTACCACGAATTCTTGGACGCCGGTGTTATCGCTAAAGATGCCGATGGCAACGCCATTTCCGAAGGTTCGAAAGTGGCCCTCGTATACGGTCAAATGAACGAGCCGCCAGGAGCCCGTGCCCGTGTGGCGCTGTCCGGTCTGACGATCGCCGAATACTTCCGCGATGTCGAAGGCCAGGACGTATTGTTCTTCATCGACAACATCTTCCGCTTTACCCAAGCGGGTTCGGAAGTGTCCGCGTTGCTCGGTCGTATTCCTTCGGCCGTGGGTTACCAGCCGACACTGGCCACCGACATGGGTGCGCTTCAGGAACGGATTACGTCGACCAACAAAGGCTCGATTACGTCCGTGCAAGCCATTTACGTTCCGGCCGACGACTTGACCGACCCGGCGCCTGCAACCTCGTTCTCTCACTTGGACGCAACGACCGTGTTGAGCCGCGCCATCGCCGAACAAGCGATCTTCCCGGCGGTTGACCCGCTTGACTCGACCTCGCGTATTCTTGATCCACGCGTTGTCGGCGAAGAACATTACGCGGTTGCCCGTGCTGTTCAGTCGACCCTGCAAAAGTACAAATCTTTGCAAGACATCATCGCCATCTTGGGTATGGATGAGTTGAGCGAAGACGACAAACTGACGGTGACCCGGGCCCGGAAGCTGCAACGCTTCCTCAGCCAACCGTTCCATGTGGCCGAAGTGTTCACCGGCATGCCTGGTAAATTCGTATCGCTCGAAGACACGATCCGCAGCTTTAAAGCGATCGTCAACGGTGAATACGATCACTTGCCGGAAGCCGCGTTCTACATGGTCGGCGCCATCGAAGAAGCTGTTCAAAAAGCCCAGAAGCTCGCTGCTGAAGCGGCTTAAGGGTAAGGAAGATCCATGGCGGACAAATTTACATTTGAACTCGTCTCTCCGGAGCGGTTGGTCTTATCGGGTCAAGCCGATATGGTCATCGTGCCGGGCTCAGAAGGCGATTTCGGCGTCATGGTCGGCCATGCGCCGCTGATTTCCACCATTCGTCCGGGGATCGTCGAAGTGCATAACGACGGCGTTGTGACCAAGCTGTTCGTCATGGGCGGTTTCGCCGATGTAACGCAGGCCACGCTCACGATCCTGGCCGAGGAAGCGGCAGCGCTCGCCGATCTCGATCTGGCTAAAATCGATGCTAAGATCAAAAATCTGAGCGAAGATGTGGCTGATGCGAAAGAGGCCGACGTTCGGGCTCGCGCCCAGACCGAGCTGGATCAGCTGCGCGCCACTCGCGATATCGTGGCGCAAACGGCCGCGTAAGCGATCCCTCATTTAAGTCATTGAATCCTCAAGGCTCTCAAAAGTCTTGGGGATTTTTTGTATTCGTCCTAAACTTGACACTTTGATGACATAGACTGTTTTTTTCGCGAAAGGCCCCTGATGAGCGGACGCTGGACATTAGACGATATCCCCTGGGACAAATTCGATCCCAGCGCGGTGACGTCTGATCTTTTGGCTGTGGCCAAAACCGCCTCGCTCGTCGAAGCCAACAGTGCCGATTACGTGACCTATCTTTGCAATGTTTTCGCCGATGACGAAGACTTCAAAGCCGCCGCACAAGAATGGGGCGTCGAAGAAGCACAACATGGCGCAGCGCTCGGTCGCTGGGCGGAACTGGCCGACCCAGGTTTTTCATTTGAAAAAAGTTTGGCCCATTTTCGCGCCGGTTACAGTTTGCCGTTGGATTCATCGGCTTCGGTGCGTGGCTCACGGTCGGGCGAATTGATTGCCCGCTGCGTGGTCGAAACCGGCACGTCGTCGTTTTATTCGGCCATCCGGGATGCCTGTCAGGAACCGGTGCTGCGCGACATTTGCAAACGCATCGCCAGTGATGAATTTTTTCATTATCAATTGTTTGAAAAACATCTGAAGCGCTATGAACAACACGGTAAATTGTCGTGGTGGGCGCGTTTAAAAATTGCTGTTGGGCGTGTGCAAGAAGCCGAAGACGATGAACTGGCCTATGCCTATTACAGCGCCAACATCGCGTTCACATCACCGGACGTGCCATACGAAAACAAGCGCTTCGCCACGGTCTATTGGCAACAAGCCATGGGCCTTTACCGTGAACGCCACATCGAAAATGCCGCCCGCATGATCTTGCGCGCCGCCGATCTCAAACCAAACGGCTGGCTCGCCACCCTCGCCGCCAAGACCGCGTGGAAGTTTGTGCAATGGCGTCAAGGCAGGTTGGCGAAAGCGGTTTAAACAGCCTTTATTTTTTCAAGTTTAACTTTTGGTCCGCATTGCACTATTTGCCAGTGCAAGGCTTTCGTACTGGTTCGGCCGCATTTTTTTATACACTTCGCAGGCTATCGCAACGGGTGTTGCTATCAAAACATAATACAGTGGCGAGAATAAAAGCGTTGCAAAGGTTGATATGTATAAATCCACCTTATCTGACGTGAATATAATTATGTACAATGTACTGGGTGATGCTGGAAACAAGGGTTGGATTTCTCTTGATGCATACATGGCAACACTGAAAGCCAGTACAAATGGAAGCATGGCAAGAATAATTTTACTCATGTAGGACTTTGTTTGTTCCCAAGCGACTTTGAGTTTTATTTCGTCTCCGATAGATATACCCGCAAAAACAGGACTAATACGAATAGCTATAAAAAGCACAACAATTGCGCATATCATTCCATAGATGATGCTTACAAATGAAACCCAGACAAATACGTCTGATTTAAACTCAAATAAAGCATCCAAAAGAAAAAATAGTAAAAAAGAAAGTGAAAATATCAAAATGAAAACAGCGAGCAATTTCAGAAACAAAACAAAGGCGCGACCAAAATAGTTTAGAAATTGGTGCCATCGAATTTTTAAAAAGCCCTCTGACCCAATTAAAAATAAACGAGAATAGAATAATGATACTGCAATGATCGGCCACAGTATGAATAGAAATAAAATAACTTTCATTATAAGGAAATTTGCGTCGTTAGATGGAGTGAGTTTCACAAATGAGAAAAGATGAACGAAAAGGATTATGGGGAGCGTGTGGGCGATAGCCAAGATAATCCCTGGCTTCCACTGAGCAATGATCTGTGCGTAGGCGGTGGTGACCAAGGCTTTAACGGTTAAGTTTGTTTCCACCATTGAACGTCATTCTTTCTCTGTTATTCATCACACGAGTGGGGTCGCCAGTTTTGTCCTTTAAGCGCTGACACGCCTTGCTTGTTCCGGCCAATATGCTTTGTAAATTTCACAGATGATTGCGACGGCGGTGCCGATGGCCATATAAAGTGCTGGAGCGAACAGTACCAAAACGCCATTGGCGACGATCAACTCGACCATCTCTTTATCTCGTTGCGGTAAATAGGGAGCCACGAACGATAGCAGAAGCGCACAGAGAATGCCGACCAAGATGCTCCCGGAGAGTGATGGCAGAAGGGCTAAGAATATGCGGCCAATTTGTGTCTTCAAAACAGTCCAACAATCGCGAAAAATCAAATCTTGCCCCATAGCTGCGGCAATAAAACTGGGGGCGACGCCGATCGACACTACAGTGGCGAAAATAATCATGGCTACGAAATATAGAAATATCCCGGCCGCAAAAATATAGAACATGGTTTGCGTGAACACGGTTCCTTGTAAGAGGAAAACGAGAACAACGACCGGCAGATATAGCAAAACGAAGGGGATCAATAAGCGCAAGCTTTGCTTTGTTAAGGCAAACACATTGAGCGCAAGCTCCGTTGATGTGATCTGTAAAATTCGCTCCTCGCCGATCATAAAAAGTCGAACATAGAAAACCGTCGCGATCAGCAACACAGCGAAATAGGCTATGACGACTATACTCTGAAGTGCCATTTGCACATTGGGATCAAGGCCCTGTACCAAACTCAGGCGTGGAATGGCGGACAGAACGACTAAATGGGACAGCATGAGGACTGTGATAAGAAGACCAGTTTTCCACCGGTCAAATGCTAGCCGCCACCCGGCATCAATCGTTTTGCGAACGGAAATCTGTTTCATGCGCTGGTTTGCCCCAATAGATCGTTGATGTCCCCATTCAACTATAGGCAGAAAGACTAGAGCATCGTCAATTGATTAATGGTGGTAGCCCCGTTTTAGAACTATCGCCGTTGTACTTTTCCCTACCCCACTGGGTAGTTGTCAGCCGCAGTCAACTACGTTGTAGTTTTACCCTGGCTAATAACAGGAGATGACAATGGCGAGGACTGTGCGGTTTCATGAGTTGGGTGGGCCTGAAAAGCTTCGGATCGACGATATCCCCGAGCGCGAGCCGGGCCCGGGTGAAGTGCGGATGAATGTGGAGGCGTTCGCGCTCAATCGCGCCGACTTGATGTATATGGAGCTGACCCACGCGCTGATCCCGAACCTACCGTCGCGGATCGGCTACGAGGCCGTGGGCACGGTCGATAAGGTCGGCCCGGGGGTTACGGCGTTCAAACCCGGCGATCGGGTCGCCAACGTCCCTTACGGCAAAAACGGCTATGAAGTGGCGGGGGAGACCGCGATCATGCCGGACTTTGCCTTGGTGCCGGTCAACCCGAACCTCGATTTTTCGGTCGAGGAGCAAACCTCGGTCTGGATGCAGTATATGACCGGCTGGGGCGCGTTGATGTCCTGGGGCAAGTTAAAAGCCGGGGAGCCGGTGTTGATCACCGCCGGGTCGTCGAGTGCGGCGATCGGCGCGATCCAACTGGCCAATGATGCTGGGGCGACGGTGATTGCGACCACCCGTGGGCGCTCCAAAGTCGATTTCATCAAATCGGTCGGTGCTCATCATGTGGTGGTGACCGACGAAGAAGATCTCGGCCCGGCGGTTAAAAAGATCACCGACGGTGTTGGTGTGCGTTTGATTTACGATTGTATTGCCGGGGCGTTTTTTGACAAGCTTGTGGACTCGGTGGCGTTCGGCGGCGAGATCATGGTTTATGGTGCGCTCGACAGC
>JBBCIP010000207.1:0-9741 GCA_037189785.1 Alphaproteobacteria bacterium | reverse complement strand
TGCCCCCGCAACTGTAAGCGCCCATCGGTTGGGTGCCGTAGAAGGCCACTGGGATTGTCCTGGGAAGGTTACGGCGCCGTCCGAATCTTAAAATGGAGCGTGAGCCAGGAGACCGGCCTCAAACATTCGTTGACTCTGGGCGGGGTGCACTGGAACACGCGGATAAGACATGTGTTGTCTTGAGGCCGATTTATGATCGGCGCCGTGTTTTCATCGCCTCCAAATTTTGTTATGAGGCGAACTGATATGTCGAAAATTCCCGCAACAGTGATCACCGGTTTCTTGGGAGCAGGAAAAACAACTCTCATTCGTCATCTATTGCAGAATGCCGATGGCCGTCGCATCGCTTTGATCATTAATGAATTTGGCGATCTTGGTGTCGATGGAGAAATTCTCAAGGGCTGCGGTGATGCGGTATGTTCTGAAGATGATATTGTTGAATTGGCTAATGGTTGCATCTGCTGTACGGTCGCGGATGACTTTCTGCCGACCATGGAAAAATTGTTGAAGCGGGACAATCCGCCGAGCCATATTATCATAGAAACATCGGGTTTGGCTTTACCGAAACCTTTGGTCAAAGCATTTAATTGGCCGGAAATCCGCACCAAGGTCACGGTCGATGGTGTTATCACATTGATCGACGCCGCCGCCGTGTCCGAAGGACGGTTCGCTAGTGATGAAAATGCGCTGATGCAGCAACGGGCTGCTGACGACACGCTGGATCATGATACACCGCTCGAAGAACTGTTTACCGATCAGTTGTTGTGTGCGGATTTGGTGGTGTTGAATAAAACTGATCTGCTGTCTGACGCGAGTATTGAGGCGATCGAACAAGATCTGCGACATCAAGTTCGGCCCTCGGTAAAATTTTTGAAAACGGCCCATGGGGTTATTGACGGCAATATTGTGCTGGGCCTTGCGGCGGGTGCGGAAGCAGATCTTGATGCGCGCCCGTCTCATCATGATAGCGAAGACGATCATGATCATGATGATTTTGAAAGTTTCATTGTCGATGGTGGTGTCATTCAAAGCCCAGAAAAATTATTGGCGGCCATTGTCGAGGCGACAAAGGCCCATGACATATTGCGTGTCAAAGGGTTCTGTGCGGTGGAAGGCCGTGACATGCGGCTCCTTATCCAAGCGGTCGGTCCTAGAATCCAACATTATTACGATCGTGGTTGGGTCTCCGGTGAAGATCGCCGGACGCGCTTGGTCGTGATCGGGGAACATAACTTTGATCAGCATGCCATTGAAGAAGCCCTTAAGAAGGCCATGATCTGATGCATTTATTGGCGACCCAGCCGGGCGTCATTATCGATGGATCTGAGGCCGTGTCCCTGGATCAATCGCCGGGTGATATTGTTATTTTGTCGGGTGCCGATACAGAGCTTGCCGCATTGGCCAAAGCACGCGCCGATTCTTTGGCTGATTTTCAGGATCCGTTTCCCTCTCTGCGTCTCGCGAATTTTCTGGAACTTCAACATAACCTGTCGGTTGATCTTTATGTGGAAGATACCATAGCAAAAGCGCGTTTTGTGTGCCTGCGTATCACCGGAGGGCGTGGCTATTGGTCATATGGAATTGATGAGCTTTACGCGGTTTGTAAGCGTCACTCTATTCCTCTGGTCATAGTGCCTGGGGATGACAAAAGAGATCCGGACTATGAGGGATTATCGAGTGTAGCGGCTGACGTCTATCAGCGGTTATGGCTTTATTTCCGGTATGGCGGGCAGAAAAATTTACAAAGCCTACTGAGTTATATCGCTGACTTGATCAGCACAGACTCAAATCGTTACCCATGGCGCGAACCGGTGCCTGTGCCGATGGCGGGGCTGTATTGGCCGGATCTGCGCACGGCGACGTTTTCAGACATTGAGGCGTACTGGAAAAAGAATAGTCCAGTTGCACCAATCATATTCTATCGTGCGGTCGCCCTTGCCGCCGCGACCGATAGCATTGATGCCCTTATCGCGGCGTGTTTGGCTCGTGATTTGAATCCATTGCCGATATTTGTGCAAAGCTTGAAGAATGACGATGTTGAAGGCATTGTGAGCGACTATCTAGACCGCGCAGATATCAAGGTCATTTTGAATACAACCGGATTTGCCGTGTCAACGCCCGGCGATCAACGGCGCTCGTCCATACTGGAAAGACCAGGGGCGCCGATATTACAAGTCATTTTCGCCGGGACAACGGCAGATGTATGGAACACCAATATATATGGTCTGCCCGCGCGTGACATCGCAATGAACGTATCGCTGCCCGAGGTCGATGGAAGAATCATCACGCGGGCCGTCGCGTTTAAACAAGAACGCAGCTTTGACGACAGCACTGAACGGTCGATCGTTGTCCATCAGCCAGTAGCGGATCGTATTGATTTTGTGGCGGATCTTGCCGCAGCCTGGTGTCGCTTGGCGATGACCCCGAAACATGATCGTCGTGTTGCTGTTGTCATGGCAAATTATCCCAATCGTGATGGGCGTTTGGGCAATGGTGTCGGTCTTGATACGCCGGCCAGCGTCATGATGCTGTTTCAAGCGTTGAAACACGATGGATACGCGCTCGAAAATATACCCGCAGATACCGACGCGTTGATGGCGCGGTTAACGGCCGGTCCGACCAACGCGCGAAAGAAGATAGATGGTTTGAACTCAGGCGTTTTGTTCGCGCTGGATGATTATAAACGGTATTTCAATTCACTCCCGGCAACTGTCCAAGACGCCATCAATGAACAATGGGGGGATCCCGAACAAGATCCGTTTGTCACACGGCATGGTGCAGGTAAGGTCTTTGTACTTCCCATTCATCGCTTTGGGTCCGTCGTTTTGGCTGTGCAACCGGCCCGCGGTTATAATATTGACCCAGAATCCACATATCATGATCCTGCCTTGGTGCCGCCGCATGGCTACGTGGCGTTTTATGCCTGGTTACGATTGGTGTTTGAGATGCATGCGGTCGTACATATGGGCAAGCACGGCAATCTGGAATGGCTGCCGGGTAAATCTGTGGCGATGTCGGAAAATTGCTTCCCCGAGGTTGTTTTGGGGCCAATCCCGCATCTTTATCCGTTTATTGTCAATGATCCGGGTGAAGGCACGCAAGCCAAACGGCGCAGTTCGGCGGTGATTATCGATCACTTGACGCCGCCGTTGACGCGGGCGGAAACATACGGGCCGTTGCGCGATCTCGAAGCCTTGGTCGATGAATATTATGATGCCGTGGGTCAAGATCAACGCCGCATTCCGTTACTCAGGAGAGAGATTCTGGATCTTGCCACACGCATCGGTCTTGATAAGGATTGTGGGTTTCCTGACAACGGAGCAGAAGACGAAGCTCTGGCTGTTTTAGACAATTATCTTTGTGAACTGAAAGAATTACAAATCCGTGATGGCTTGCATATATTCGGAAAATCCCCCACAGGGCGTCAAGAAACCGATCTGTTGATCGCACTGACCCGCATTCCCCGCGGTCTCGGCCAAGCCGATGATGCGTCTTTGCTGCGCGCACTGGCGCAAGATCTGGGGCTGTCTGCGTTTGATCCGCTGACGGATCATTTGGGCGAGGTCTGGAACGGTTCACGCCCCGCAGTTCTGCACCCCTTATCCATGGATTCATGGCGGACGATCGGCGACACGGTGGAAAGGCTAGAAATTTTAGCGGCAATGCTGGTCAGCGGCGAAACTGTCGCCGATCCGGAATGGCATCACACAGGTGTTGTGTTGGCAAACATCGAAACACGATTTAAGCCTATGCTGCGTCAATGCGGTGGAGAAGAGCTGACTGGGTTACTGATAGGACTTGATGGTAGATTCGTCCTGCCTGGGCCATCTGGCGCGCCAACCCGAGGCCGACCAGAAGTTTTACCGACAGGGCGCAATTTTTATTCGGTCGACAGTCGCAGTGTGCCGACATCTACGGCGTGGACCTTGGGCTGGAAATCGGCCCAGCTGTTGGTTGATGATTATCGTCAACGCCATGGTAATTGGCCAAGGCATATGGCGATTTCTGCTTGGGGCACATCCAACATGCGAACGGGCGGTGATGATATAGCCCAAGCTTTGGCATTGATTGGCGTAAAACCCACATGGGATCAGGCGGCGCGCCGGGTCACAGGGTTTGACATATTGCCGATCGCTGTTCTGGGGCGCCCGCGTGTTGATATTACATTCCGGATTTCCGGATTCTTTCGCGATGCTTTTCCTGTCCAAATCCAGTTGCTTGATAGTGCGATGCGCGCCGTGATGCAACTCAATGAACCTGGCGCGGATAACCCGTTGGCCGAACGATTTTTGCTTGATAAGGCAGCGGCCCAGCACCAAGGGCTCAGCCTGGATGACGCTGACCGCCAAGCCGGGAGTCGGATCTTTGGGTCAAAGCCTGGCGCTTATGGCGCGGGACTTCAGGCGCTTATTGATGAAGGGGTTTGGACAACAGCTGATGATCTGGCCAACGCTTATCTTTTGTGGGGAAGTTATATCTATGACGCTGGATTAAAGGGTGAGGGCGGACGGGCTATCTTTGAAACTCAATTGGCCCGCGTGGACGCGGTCATTCAAAATCAAGACAACCGCGAACATGATCTTTTGGATTCTGATGATTATTATCAGTTCCAAGGTGGCCTGGTCGCGGCAGTTACAAAAATAAAAGGTGCGACGCCGACAATCTATCACAATGATCATTCCCGTCCCGAGACGCCCCGAGTTCGCACCTTGGCGGATGAACTTGGGCGGGTCGTCAGGGCGCGGGCTGCAAACCCGAAATGGATCGCGGGCGTCATGCGCCATGGTTATAAGGGCGCGTTCGAGATGGCGGCGACCGTCGATTATTTATTTGCGTATGCGGCCACCACCTCCGTTGTGCAAGATCATCATTTTGATCAATTGTTTGACGCTTATATAGCTGATCAGACTGTTCGTGACTTTATGAAAGCGGTCAATCCCGATGCATTGCGCGAAATATCAGAACGATTTATCGAGGCGATTGATCGCAGGTTATGGAAGCCGCGTCGGAACATCACCCGCGAGCTATTAGAAGGCTTACTCGAAAAGGAGACTAATCATGACCGAGTATGATGACGCCCGCCATGCGGAAAAAATGCAAAAAAAGAAAGCGGCCCGCGATAAAATTATGAGTAATAAAACAATCGAAAAAGGATTGTTGATTGTCCATACCGGCAAAGGTAAAGGCAAGACCACAGCGGCATTAGGCATGGTTTGTCGCGCGATCGGTCATGGTCAAAAGGTTGGAATCGTACAATTCGTGAAAGGAGCCTGGGACAGTGGGGAGAAAAAGGTTTTGGAAGCCTTCCCCGATCAAGTCACCATAAAAACCCTGGGCGAAGGGTTCACCTGGGAAACCCAAGACCGGGCCAAAGACATTGCCTCAGCCGAAAAAGCTTGGGATGTTGCTATGGAGATGATTTCTGACCCACAGTATAAACTTGTGTTGTGTGATGAACTGAATATCGTTTTGCGCTACGACTATTTATCACGGCAAAAAGTGGTCGATTTTCTTAAACAAAAGCCGCAAGACACCCATGTTATCGTGACCGGTAGAAATGCACATGAAGATTTGATCGAGATTGCAGATCTGGTCACCGAGATGACTTTGATTAAGCATCCCTTCCGCGATGGTGTCAAAGCCCAGGCGGGCATTGAATTTTAGTCACGTCTCTGTTTGTGGAGCATCGCAACGGCTGCACTATAGGAAGGGCCACCGCAGGAAATATAAGATTCAGGTATATATAGCCGGTTGTTGTCGGGAAACTGTTGCGCTAGTGCAGGATGTTGCAGCACCTCTGCGCCAATATCTTCTGCCGTTGTCGCCTTGGTGGTCAGGAGTAGGTAATCCGGACGGGCTTTGATGATGCTTTCAAGAGAGACCCGGGTCACTTTCTTTGTCCCAAGAACACGAGCGATGTTTTTATAGCCTGCGTGTTCCATGATTTCGTCCAGCAATGTTTCGCCGCCGGTCACGAAGCCACGCCGCTGATAATGGACGATGGTGGGGTGTTTTATGTTTGCGGGGTCCTGCAGTTCAGATAGCGCTTGGTTCATTTCAGCGATTAACGCTTCTCCCCGCTCAGGATAACCGACCCAATCGGCCACTAACCGGATTTGTTGAATGATCTCCTTATAACTGTTGGCGGTTGTAAGATTTGAAATTTTATATCCGTGATCTCGTAAAATGGATTGAGTATGTTGATACCGCAGTTTGTTACTGATGATAAGATCAGGGTTCAGGGCAACGATGCTTTCCGCACTGTTTGCCGATATCGGGTATTCAGTTGCGCGATCCGCATAATAAGACAGTTGTTTGTCCCGCGCGTTTTTGGAAAGGGCGGCAATTTGCGATTTGTCGGCTAAGGCAATGAGAAATTGGTCGGCACAGAGATTTAAAGATACGACCCGTTGAGGACGTGCGGGCGGATACACGTCAGCGGCCTCGGCCGCGGCAATTCCGAACACGCTGCAGCATAAAATAACCGTTGTGATCGCAACCAGGATTGACTTCATAAGTCTCTATCGCTACCTGTCATGATGGCGTTTTAGCGTGGCTTGGTCCATAGCGCAAGAGAATGCCGTCTCGGGACATCACGGGTGACGAGACAGTCAGACGACTCCGGATGAGGTCTGCCGTGCTGAGTGATATCGTCATTTCGACGCCCCAACCTACGCCCAAGAAAGCTGTCAAGCCGCAGCTCATGATCCTATTTTGCCTGATCGGCGTGTTGCTGATATCTGTTTATGCATCACTCAGTGTGGGTCCGGTGTCTTTAAGTCAAACCGATGTGTTTGCTGGGTTGATTGGCCGTGCCGATGCTGCCACCACTGTGATTGTTCAAGACATTCGCCTGCCGCGCATGCTTTTGTCGGTTATGGTCGGCGCTATTTTGGCTATGGCCGGTGTGGCGTTACAGGGCTATTTACGCAATCCGCTGGCGGAAGCATCGGTGCTTGGGGTCTCCAACGCTGCCGCCCTGGGGGCGGTGATTTCGCTGTATTTCGGCTTGGCTGCCATATCGAGCTTGGTTTTGCCGATGATGGCGATCGTGGCGGCTCTGATTGCCTTTGTGGTGGTATTGGCGTTCGTCCGCAGAAGCGACAATGTTTTAACATTGATTTTGGCTGGGATCGCGATCAGCACGCTTGCAGGGGCGTTGATTTCTTTGGCCTTAAATTTATCGCCTAATCCTTTTGCGGCCATGGAAATCTCTTTTTGGTTACTGGGGTCGTTGGAAGATCGCAGTCTGAAGCATGTTATGCTCGCGGCGCCGCCCATTATTATCGGGGCCTGTCTGCTGTACTGGGATCGTCGAGCACTAGATGCATTATCATTGGGCGAGGACGGGGCCAAAAGTCTTGGCTTCGACATGCGGCATGTCCGGTTTCGTTTGATTATCGGTATCGCTCTTGGTGTTGGTGGCGCGGTGGCGGTTACCGGAAGTATTGGGTTCATTGGCCTGATCGTGCCGCATATGGTCAGCTATGTGATTGGCTTTCAACGCTCCCGCTTGTTTGTTCCGGCGGCGATCGCTGGTGCTGCTCTTTTAACCTTGGCGGATGTTGCGGTTCGGCTTATCCCATCGTCCAACGAATTGCGGCTCGGCGCAGTGACGGCTTTGTTGGGTGTGCCGTTTTTCTTACATCTGATCTTTAAACTGCGTCGCAATTGGTAAAAAAGTCACACCCTCATATCTATGCATCTGTCGGGCTTGCGGAGGGAAAAGACTCTCGCTATAGTCCCGCACGGCGGTCCCCCGCGAGGGGGTCCAAGGGAATGCAGTGCGCCAACACGTTTGTTTAATAGCAGACAGGCAATGCTGCAGCTGTACCCGCAACTGTAATTGGGGAGTTCCCGCTGCATAAGCCACTGAGGTTTCGACCTTGGGAAGGAGCAGCGGGTCGATGATCCAAGAGCCAGGAGACCTGCCGCCAATGTCGCACGTCCTTCGGTCGGGAGTTGCCGGAAGAGCGGTCATCCGTAGTGGCGACACCACAGTTGGGGTGTGTTGGCTACGGATATTCAAGCATCAGCTTATCCGAGACATCGGGCGTATCTAATTCATCCCAAAAAGAAAAACGGACCACGGCCGAAGATACGGTTTGGTCCCAACGGATGGAGTATCGAGATGCGTTCTCAGAAAACGCAAGCTTTCGCTTGTCTATTAATATCGACGACTATTTTAAACACTCAAGTTTTGGCTGATGAAGCGGTGACCCGCGATGAAGTTGTCGTCACGGCAACGCGTACACCCACAGATATCAGTCGGATCGGGTCTTCAATTTCTGTCGTGACCCGGACCGACATTGAAAACCAGCAAACGCGTTTCGTGATCGATATCTTACAAACAACGCCTGGGCTGTCCGTGTCGCAATATGGGGCACGAGGGACTGATTCCCATGTGCGTATTCGTGGTATGGGGACTGAAGGGACCTTGGCTTTGATCGACGGGATCGAGGTTTCGGACCCAAGCCGGTCGCAAACCGCTTTCGATTTCTCGCAGCTTCTGACCGGCGGCATTGATCGTGTTGAAGTATTGCGTGGGTCACAAAGTGTGCTTTACGGTGGTCAAGCCGTTGGCGGCGTTGTGAATATCATGAGCAAGCGCGGTAGCGGAGATCTATCAGGGTCGGTCGCTTTGGAAGCCGGTAGATATTCCACTTTCCAAGGTGGGATCAACTTGATGGGCGGCGCGCTTGAAGACCGCTTCGGCTATAACATTGATGTCCAATATGTGGATACGGATGGCTTCTCCGCGGCTGATTCCAATCTTCCTGGTAATAGCGAAGGCGAGAAGTATAACAACTTGTCCGCAGGGGGACGGTTGGACTTCTCCGCATCAGAAAACGTCGATTTCAAAGGCGCTTTCCGTTATGCCGAAGGAACATTGAATTTTGATGCTTGCGGTGGTCCGTTCTGTGACGATTCCGATCGTGGTGATGATTATAAGCAATATTCTGGTCGCATATCATCGGAATTCCGTTTGTTTGATGATCGGTTCACGGGCGAAATCGGCGCGGCTTATGCCCGTAATGAACGGGACGGTTTTGATAATGGTGCGCCATCGTATTACTATGTTGGTGAACGCCAAAAATATGACTTCGTCGGGTCTTTCGCGATCAATCCTGATAATATTTTAGTATTCGGTGCAGAAGCCAAAAAGGAAGAATATGTTTCCGACGGCACACCGCTCGGCGCGTCCATCTGGACCAAAGGATACTTTGCCCTTTATCAACTGACTGTGTTTGATGCATTGTCGTTGTCATTTGGTGCACGTATCGAAGATCATGATAATTTCGGGACTTTTGATACTTATCGTGTCACAGCGGCTTATAATATCGATGAAACAGGCACAAAGCTGAAAGGCAGCTATTCAACCGGTTTCCGGGCGCCAAGCTTGTTTGAGCTTTATGGGATCTGCTGTGGCGACCCAATGTTGGGTAATGCCAATCTCGAACCTGAAAAAAGCAAAAGTCTTGACATCGGCTTTGAACAAAGTCTGTTCGATAGTTTCCGCTTTGAATTGACCTATTTCCGCATTGAAACAGATAATAAGATCGTCTACGGCGGCGCTTTTGGTACGCCTGATCCAAACTATTTCAATGTCGCAGGCAAATCGAAGTCGGAAGGTATTGAAGCCGGGTTTGTGTGGCAGCCGACCGATTATTTCTCCGTCAATGCCGCCTATACCTATAACACCGTGAAAAGCGCTGCGGGAACGCGTTTAACATACCGTCC
>JBBCIP010000206.1:0-5614 GCA_037189785.1 Alphaproteobacteria bacterium | reverse complement strand
CTATCGGGATCACGATGTTGCTGGTTGGATCGGTTGGACAGCTTGTTGCAATTGTGTTTGGGGCAGTGGCCGGGTTTTGCGTTTGTCGTGATGTTGCGGCGACTAAGTCTGGTGCTATGCGATTTCCAATCGGCCGTTCTGCGGCGATCACGGCGTTGATCCTGTGCGCGGTTTTGTTTGTGGTCTTGCCGGTGTTGATCCATACGGTCGATTCACAAGGCCTTGCTGTTTTTGATGCGTTTTATCGGGCCGGGGCTTTGGTATTTGGCGGCGGTCATGTGGTGTTGCCGTTGCTGCAAACCGAAGTGGTTGATCCAGGCTGGATCACGACTGAAGAATTTCTGGCCGGTTACGGCATGGCGCAAGCGGTACCCGGGCCATTGTTTACAGTTGCGGCTTATATTGGTGCGGTCATGCAGCCGGGTTTGGCGGGCGTGGTATTGGGCTTGATCGCGCTTGTCGCAATTTTCTTGCCGGGCCTATTGTTGGTCTACGGCATGATGCCGTTTTGGGATGATCTGAGGCAGCGCCCAGCGGCCGCAGCGATGGTGGCGGGCGCGAATGCGGCGGTAGTTGGTATTCTGGCGGCGGCGCTTTATAATCCGTTATGGACGAGCGCTGTTGTGGGTACCATGGATGCCGTTATCGCTGTTTTGGGTTTTGCGCTCTTGGTCCATTATAAACTGCCGCCTTGGGGTGTTGTTCTGCTGCTTCCCGCATTGGCTGTTGTCGCTCAGATGATGTAGCCTTAAGTGCAAAACGAAAGGATGAGTACTATGATGATGCGTAAGCTTGGTAACAGCGGTCTTGAAATCGCGCCAATCGTTTTCGGCGGTAATGTTTTTGGCTGGACCATCGATGAAAAAACAAGCTTTGCGGTCTTGGATGCTTTCATCGATCATGGCTTCAATGCAATCGACACCGCTGATGTCTATTCCGGTTGGGTCAAGGGCAACAGCGGTGGCGAGTCTGAAACCATTATCGGCAAGTGGTTGAAAGCCCGTCCTGGTGTGCGGGATAAAGTCGTGATCTTCACCAAGGTCGGCTATGATCTTGGTAATGGCGGCAACAAAGGCTTGTCTAAGGATTGGATCGCCCAGGCGTCGGATGCCTCGTTGCGCCGGTTGGGTGTTGAGACTATCGATCTTTACTTCTCTCACGCGCCGGATAACGACACGCCGCATGACCAAACGCTTGAAGCCTACGATCGTTTGATAAAGGCCGGGAAAGTGCGGGCCATTGGTGCGTCGAACTATACGGCAGAGCAACTAACGGCAGCGAGTGCGGTATCACAGGCAAAAGGTTTGCCAAATTATACCGTCCTGCAGCCGGAATATAATTTGTATAATCGCAGTTCCTTCGAAGGAGAATTGCGTGATTATGCTGTCAAAAATAATCTTGGCGTTGTCACGTATTTTAGTTTGGCGTCGGGATTCCTCACCGGGAAATATCGCTCGAAAGCGGACATTGGGGATAGTCAGCGTGGCTATGCGGTTGAAAAATATTTGAACGCCAAAGGGCAAAATATTCTCAAAGCATTGGATATGGTTGCAGACCGACATAACGCTGCGCAAGCTGATGTCGCTCTGGCGTGGCTGATGGCGCGGGATGGTGTGACGGCACCGATCGCCAGCGTCACCTCGCTAAGCCAGGTTGCGCATTTTGCCAAAGCGGCAGATTTAAAGTTAACAACCGAAGACATGGCGGTGTTGACGGCCGCAGGGTGAAATCAACTATCCCAAATTGACATGGGACCGCATCTGTTCATGCGGCCCCATAAGCGTGGTGGATGGTATTACTGGGATTTAGGGGCGTGGGCAGCGATATAGCGTTCGACACGCCGCTCAAGCGCACTTAATGGAATGCTACCGCCGTCCAGCACAATTTCATGAAACTCGCGAATGTCAAAATCATCGCCCAGTGCGGCTTCTGATTTTCTGCGTAGTTCCCATATTTTCTCTAAACCCAAACGATAGGCCAATGCTTGACCGGCATAGGTCGAGTAGCGCAAGCTATCGCTCAATATCTCAGCTTCTGATTGGAACATATGGTCACGCATGAATTGCCGTGCTTGCTCTAACGACCACCCGTAATAGCCAAGACCGGTATCGACCACCAAACGCGTTGCTAAAAACAATTCGCCGATTTTCCGGCCGATATCATCATAGGGATCATCATACATCCCCATTTCATAACCCAAGCTTGATCCATATTCGGCCCAGCCTTCGATAAAGGCTGTCGACCAATAATTCTTACGGTAAGGATGAAGGGTTGTGCTTTCTTCCTGGCGGGCGATTTGTAAATGATGGCCGGGGATCAATTCGTGATAAATCAGGAAGCCTGCCGTGACTTGGCTTTTGTCTTCGAGATGAGAGGCATTGTAGACGTAATAGCCGCACGGATCCAAAGCCGTCGGTGGCTTATAATACCCGAAGGTCAGGCCTTTTTCATCGGCTTCGGGTAGACGCTTGACATCATAAGGCGCTTTCGGAAGATGGGCAAAGTAGTGACTGATCTTCGGTTCAATGCGTTGTAAATATGTATGGAAGCGTTTTTCAAGGTCTGCCGGAGTTTTGTCGATAAACCGTGGTTTTTTTTTGATGTCTTTGAAGAAATCAAGGACTGTGCCGTCAAAACCAACCTCCCGCGACTTTTCTTTAATGGCGGCGGTAATTTCGGCTACGCGTTTTAAACCCAAAGCATGAATATCTTCCGGTGACATGGTCAAAGCGGTGTGTGCTTGGACGAGATGGCGGTAATATTCTTTGCCGCCGGGATAATAGGCCAGGCCAACGCCTTGGGGGGCACGCTTGCGATAATCATCACCAAGGAAAGCAATAAGATCGGTTAAAACGGCAGCGATCTCTTGATCGATATAAGTTTTGGCTTTTGCTTCGATGGCTTTGCGCTCTGTTGCCGGTAACGTCTCGAGAATGGTTTGTCCGACCATAACGTTATGATGAAGATTGGCTTTGGTGCCTTCCAACATGGCGACCACGCTGTCGCGCCCTTCTTTCGACAACAAGAGGTCACGATCTGCCTGTCCTTTGATCTTATCGAGGTGCTGCACGAATAGATCGCGATATTCTTGCAAAAGTGTGAAATAGGTTTGGCGATCACTGTCACTGGCCATTGCATGATTGCGCAATGTGTCGTGGATGAACGCCAGTGATCTAAAAATCTTATAAGGCACGATGGAGAAATCGAGCCAATAATACGGCTCGTTGCCGACGGCGATTGTATTATCTTCTAAGATAGCATCATAGGTCAGATGACTATCTTCAGATAGTTTAGAAACATCAATTGATTTCAGGGACTCTAAAATACTTTTTGCGAAGGCCACATCCTTGATGTGCTGTTCGTAGCTTAAGTCGGGAATTTCCGTAACCGGTAATCCGGCTTTAGGGCGAAGGTCCGGTTGTTTTTCCAAGGCATTTTGCCAGACCCGATCAGCGATGGCGGTCATCTTTGCATTCATATCCGTGTCGGCCATAGCCTGGATAGGAAGCAGTGATAAGACGATCACCAGACAAGACCGGCGGAGTGGAAAACGGCTGATGGTCATGGCGTATACCTTTACTGCAAATGAAAAAACGGGCGCCGGTGAGAATTCACGCAAGAATTCACGGGCGCCCGTTTCGTGACACTTAGAAAGTTTTACGAACAATCAAGCCGAATTGGCGTGGTTGCAGCGGAATGACAAACAAACTATCCGGGGCTTGACCACCAAGATTCTCATAGGAGATGTTGGTGTAGTCATAGCTGTCAAATAGATTGCTGACGTAGCCGGTGATGCGCCAATTGTCGCGTAGGCCCAGCGTGACACGGGCATCGACCCGATCATAGCTTGGAACCGATAGGGAAGATCCCAGGGCTGCACCGACAGCCAAGTCCGGGACCATATAGCCATCGACATACCGATAACTTGCAGAAACTTCGAGTGTCGTTTCATCGCCGATGTGGAAGATATATTCAGCCGTTGCCGAGGCCATAAATTCAGGCACGAACGGGAAGGCTTCGCCATCTCGAACAAGTTGTTGACCGCCAGCGCCAATCTCAACGAAGTCCGTGAACTTGGTGTCGGTATAAGACCCCGAGAAGCTGAGTCGGAAATCATCCGTCGGCCGGGCATTCACTTCCAGCTCGAGCCCTTGGCTGCGGCTGGATCCGGCATTGGTGATGGTCGATACCGGGACACCGGCGCCGTCTGGTGTCACGGTGCCCAATTGTTGATCTTTGATCTTGATATAGAACGCGGCCAAATTCGCGGTGATACGGTTGTCGAGGAATGATGACTTCACACCAATTTCGAAGTTGGTCGAGCTTTCACTATCAAAGGACAATACGGCATTTGCGGTGCTGGGGAAACGATTGAAACCACCGGCTTTCCAGCCTTCTGAAATGGTGAAATAGGTCATGGTCGTATCGGTCAAATGATACGAAATGGATCCCATCATCGAGAAGTTGGAATAAGTATCCTTGGCATTGATTTGGAAGAAGGTCGGATTGGCGTTTTCGATATTCATCAAGTTACGAATACGTTCCCCTCCGACTTCCACAGTTTCGCGGGAATAACGACCGCCGACCGTCAACTCAAGGCGTGACACTGGCCGCCAGCTGGCTTGACCAAACAAAGCCCAGCCGTCGCGATCCATATCGAAATCTTCTTGAAGGTACAAAGGCACCAACAGGGCTGCGACGGGTGCAAATTGTGCTCCTGGGCCAACGGTCCGATCGCGTGTTTGATTTTGATTTTGATCGAAGTAATAGGCCCCGACCGACCAATCCAGGCTCTCTGACGTTCCGGTCAAACGCAATTCTTCACTGATGAAGTCTTGCTTCACGCCAATTGATTGGTAGTTGCCAGATACAAGGCGCGGCCCGGGTTGAATGGTGGATGCGGGAACGCCATTGGCAATGACTGACAACGGATTGGTTGGAACACCGTCGAAGTCAAAGGTGATGAACGACTTGACTTTCCGAATGCCGGTCAACGATGTCAGGGTAATATTGTCGGATACATCCCAGTTGATGGTCAACAAACCACCGGCGTTTTCCTTGGTGTCTTCGGGGCCGATTTTATCGGCAAAGCTATTGTAGCAACGGCAGTCTAGCGGCACACCGATCCCGACTTCATTGCCTTTGCGTTTCGAAAAGTCACCGCTGAGGATGATTTCCAAGCTGTCCGACGGCACGAACCGTACTGTGCCTTGGACAGCATAGCGATCATAATAATCTTCATCGCCACCGAAGCTCGCGTTGTTCACAAAACCATCGGTTGTCATATATTCGGCGTTGATACCGGCGAACACCGTGTCGGATAATGGGCCGCTGACGCTGGCTTGGGCCCGATAGGTGTTGAATTCGCTAATTTCAATTTCTGCTTTGCCGCGGAAATCTTCATCGGGCTTGCGGGTCACGAGATTAAGCGCGCCGCCTTGGGTATTGCGTCCAAAGACCGTGCCTTGTGGGCCGCGCAGCATTTCCATCCGTTCAAGATCCAGAAAGCTGACGTCAAACCCCAATTGCGGTTGATACATGCCGTCGATGAAAACGCCGACGGCTGGTTCTTGGCCGCCGTTGAAGCCGACACCACGGAGAACCAAGAACATAA
>JBBCIP010000205.1:0-17925 GCA_037189785.1 Alphaproteobacteria bacterium | reverse complement strand
AGCGGTCGTTCCACACAACTTGATACTTGGCTTGTTTCGGGGCAAGAAGCGCCGCGATCGGCAGAATTGGCGCATTGGCTTATCGTAAATAATGAACAGCATATTGCCATTTCAACGGAAGACTATTTTCAGCCAGATGCGATAGCCCAGAAGACCCACGATCTTGGTGGCATGTTGGGGCTTGCCCATGTGGTTTGGGATAATATGTATAACGTCGAAGCGGCGCTTGCGTTGGAAGCTCCATTCGGGACTATTGATTTCATAGAAATATTTCAATTCGGTCATTTAGGAACCGCGCTGTGGTATGATTTTCTGAATATGGGTTTTATGCTGGCGCCAACGGCCGGATCTGATTTCCCGTGGGGGGATGTGCCGGGACGCGAACGGGTCTATGTTCAAACGGATCCTGGTGCGGATTTGCCGACTGCATGGTTTCAAGGTCTTAAACAGGGCCGTTCAGTCGTCACCAATGGCCCTATTATTCGACTAGAGGCCAATGGCGAGGGGCCTGGGGCTGTGCTAAAGCCCAAAAAAGGTGATCGGATCATCATCACAGCCAAAGCCGCGCTTAATCCAGACTATGGCAAATTAGAAAACCTAGAGATTGTTGTGAATGGTACCGTTATCGCGGATGTGAGAAAATCTGATGAACAAGGGTATTTAAAAATAGATTTTACTTGGCCGGTAACATCTGGGGCATGGCTGGCAGCACGGACCAAAGGAAATCAAGGTGCCACTGCACATACAGGAGCCATTTATATCATCCTCGAAGGTGAAACAAGTTTCGCCGATAAATCAAAGTTGCCGCCTTTAATTAAGAAAGCGAATGCAGCTTTAGATCGGTTATTGCGGACTGAAGCATCATGGTTGAATAATCCAGAAAATAGTCACTTTTCTAAAGAACAATTAAAGCAGGCTTGGGAGCAGGAAAAACAAAGACGGCTTGAGCGGATTGCTGCGGCTCGCGCTTTTTACGAGAAAATATTAAATAAATAAAAATTTTGAGTCTTCGTTATTTGCATTAAAATTTTATATTAGCAGCGATAAGAAAAAATTATTCACGTCATATTGAAAATTTAAAATTAGCAGAGTTGAATTTTAAGCAGCTGTGATTACTAATCATACAGGTGAAGCGCAGCAATAGCAGGCAATAATTCACAAGAAATTTTCTATAAAACTATAGGAAGATTATAGGCGTTTGCTTGCCGAATTAAAGAATTGAAAATAAATTATAAAATAATATCAATAGATTACGATTTTGGCCTAAAATGACAAGACGATTACGCCAACTTTTATAAAGTCTACTAAACGGTTCACCGCATTATGGTTTGCGGTTGTTGGCCGTGTGTAGACTTTTGCAAAAAATATGAAACAAAATCAAGACGAGGAAACATCTGATGGGTAGAAATCAACAAAAATCATATTCAACAAAACAACTCATGCTTTTCTCTACAATCCTTTGTGGTTGTGCTTGGGGTAATGCAGCTGCAGTGATGGCGCAAGAACGCCTAGAAGAAGTTATTGTCACTGCGCAAAAGCGTGAACAAAGCATCACCGATGTCGGGATTACAATCAATGCGTTCACGGCGGAGCAACTAAGCAATTATGGGGTGCGAGCCGCAACAGATCTTGAGGCGTTGACGCCTGGTTTGACCATTACTGACGCGGCTCCAACCGGGGTTCCTGTTTATACTATTCGGGGCGTTGGCTTTTCTGACTTTTCAACAGCCTCATCCAGCACGGTCGGACTTTATTTTGATGAAAAAGCGATTCCTTATGCAGTTATGAGCCGAGGGGTGCTTTTCGATTTGGAGCGCGTTGAAGTATTGAAAGGGCCGCAAGGTGATCTCTATGGCCGTAACACGACTGCAGGACAGATCAATTTTGTTAGCCGTAAACCGACACGCGATTTTGAAGCAGGTACGAGTGTTGAATTCAGCCGCTTTAACATTTTAGATGTTTCGGGATTTGTCAGTGGGCCTGTCACAGATAATGTACAGGCGCGCATTGCAACCAAAGTCGTGCAATCCAGCAAGGGATGGCAGGAAAGTATTTCCCGGCCCGGCGATAAACTTGGTGCGAAAGATGAAGTTGCTGTGCGCGGTCTGGTCAATATTGATTTGAACGAAGATGCATCAGTGTTGATTAGCGCGCATTGGTTACGAGATAAATCAGAGAATATTGCGCCAACGGCTTATGATGGACGTATTGCGGGTTTTGACACAGCGCAACCCTTGCCGACCGCGCAAGATGCAACGCCCTTTTTCTCAACTGGAAAAAGCCGTGCAGCTGACTGGTCTCCTGATTTCAGACCGCAACGGGATAATACTCTCAAAGGGATATCGGCAAGACTTGATTGGGATCTGGGAGGTGTCAATCTGACGTCGATTTCAGCCTATGATAAATTTAATCGTGACGAGCGCTATGAAACATCAGGCTTAGCATTCGAAGATGGGCATACTTATAACGGGACAGATCTGAAAGCCTTTTCACAAGAGCTACGTTTTGCTTCAAATACGGACTCTGATTTTTACTGGATTGTCGGTGGATATTATTCCTGGGACAAATTGCGTGAAAACTATGAGTTTTTATTCGATCAATCGTTGTTTGGTTTTATACTTGGGATCAATGAAATTGACACCGAGTATGAACAAAAAACCGAAACGGTTGCCGGCTTCGGCCGTGTGGAGTGGCGATTTGCCGAACAATTTAAGTTAAGTTTAGGCGCACGCTACACCGAGGAAGATCGTAGTTGGACCGGCTGTACATATGATACTGGTGATGGATCTCTTGCATGGTCTTGGAACAATATTCTTGCGCCGGGGCTTGCAGCAGGATCTCCGATCCCGTCCCCAATTGGGCCGGGTGATTGTGGCATCTATAATGATATTCCAGGAACGCCGGGGTATGGTGAGTTCGGCATTTTCAGCGATAAAATATCCACCAATAAATTGATGTGGAAAGTATCGTTGGATTATCGGCCAACTGATGACGTGCTTGTATATGCTACGATCTCGAGCGGATTCAAGTCCGGTGGGTTCAATGGTGCCAGCGCTCAAACACATTCTCAGTTAAGGCCATACGGTGCAGAAACATTGACGGCTTATGAGCTTGGTGTGAAATCAACAGTTTTTGATAGCCGCATGCAACTGAATGCATCGGTTTTCTATTACGATTACAAGAACAAGCAGGAACCAACGATTGCTGTAACGCCGGTTGGGAATATTGCGGGTCGTACGAATGTTCCGAAATCGGAAATTAAAGGCGCAGAAATTGAGATGCGCTGGTTGGTTACTGACGGTTTGACATGGGATCTTGGTGTTTCTTATCTTGATACGAAGATTAAGGAATATATGGCGATTGATGGAAGCAGCAGTTTCCCAAATGTCATCATCTTTGACGCTTCGGGGACTGAGCTTGCAAATGCGCCGAACTGGCAGGTTAATTCCACGTTGACGTATATTTGGCCGTTGAATGATCGGCTTGATCTGATGATTGGCGGTGATGTTTCTTATAAAGATGGCATTGGCAGCAGAACACAAGATCCGGTCAGCGATTATTTCTTGGTCAATGCCCGTGTCGGTTTGATGGCCTCGGATGGAAAGTGGGGTCTGACTATTTGGGGGCGTAACATATTTAATGACCATTATTGGCCTGCGGCTTATGGCAGTAATGGAACGTTCGTACGGATCAACGGTATGCCTGTGACTTATGGGGCAACCTTATCTTTCAATTTCTAATATGCGCCTATTCTGGCCGCGGGGTTAAATCTGCGGCCAGTTTTTTTATCTTTTGTCGTTGAGCATGCTGTTAAGGAATGTAGGTCATGAAGGTTGTGTTATCCATTATTGTCTCAGGCGCAGTATTCCTTTCAGCCACACCTTTTGTTTATGCAAAAGAGAAATCGGTCGTTGATACGGCATTTGTGAATGGTGAGGTTTACACGCCATCTGGTTGGCGTTCTGCGGTCGCAATTGGCAATGGAAAAATTATTGCAACTGGAAACGATCAACAAATAAGAAAACTTGTTTCATCACAGACCAAAATACACGATTTAAAAGGAAAAACAGTTTTCCCGGGCCTTTATGATATGCATGTTCATCCGATGATGGCCAGCAATGACGAAGAAGGGGAGTGTAAAATTCCCCAAGGTGTCGACGCTGATGCATTGCTTGCTATCGTAGCTCAATGCACAAAGTCCAAAAAACCGGGTGAATGGGTAACAGGGGGGCAGTGGCAGGCATCGTCTATGGCAGCAACGCCGATAACCAGCGCGACGCTCGACACCGCATCTCCTCATAACCCGGTGATGTTGTTTGATATCAGTGGTCATAGCGTTTGGGCCAATTCTCGTGCGCTCAAAATTGCCGGTATCACAAAAGAAACAGTTAATCCTGAAGGCGGGATTATAGAACGAGATAACCGCGGAGAACCGACCGGCGTGTTACGCGAGACCGCGCGCCAATTGGTCATGATGCATGTTCCGCAACCATCGGCTGAAGACAATGTGGTTGCGCTTGAGAAAAGCCTGGATTTGATGCTTTCATATGGCATCGTCGGTTTGCTTGATGCCATGGTGTTATCGAACGGACTTGAGGCTTACCGCAGTTTGGCGGATAAGGGCGGCCTCAAACAAGTTGTCAAAGCTTGTATGGCTTATAGTGTGGCAGGTAAGGTTGAAGCCTCTTTCACGACGATGCTGGAAAAGCGCGAGGAGTATGCGAGCAAGAATTTTCGGCCCGATTGCATCAAAGTTTTTGCCGATGGAGTTCCCACTGAAAGCCACACGGGTGCAATGGTCGAACCATATGAAGATCATCAGCCGAATGCTCCAGAAAAAGGTTTGTTGTTATTCAATACATCTGAAATGAATCAACTTGTTCGTGGTTGGGATAAGCAAAACCTTACAGTAATGTTCCATGCTGCAGGTGATGCAGCCGTGCGTGCCTCACTTGACGCGATTGAGTTCGCGCGTAAAGAAAATGGTATGAACGGGCCACGGCATCAAGTTGGACACGCTACATTCATTACCCGGGAAGATATTCCGCGGGCTAAAGCTTTAAACGCAACAATCGAATTTTCCCCCTATCTTTGGTATCCGTCACCGATCAATGACGATATCACCAAAGCTATCGGAGCAAAAAGGATAGAACGTGTTTGGCCAATCAAGGATGCTATTGATGCGGGCGGAATTGTTGTCGCTGGGTCTGACTGGCCTGTTGTGCCGTCGCCAGATCCATGGCTTGCAATTGAAACAAGTATAACGCGGCAGCCTGTAGGCGGCGGTGACTCTTTTGGTGGTGGGCAAGGTATTACTCTTGAGCAGTCAGTTGCGATGTTTTCAATACAAGCCGCCAAACAGATGGGAATAGAAAAAGAGCGTGGTACGATTGAGGCAGATAAATTTGCTGATTTAATCGTTCTGGACCGCAACCCATTCAAAATACCCGCAACAGAAATTCATAAAGTTAAAGTGTTACAGACCTATATCGAAGGTCAACTTGTTTATGAGGGTGGGAATTAATTGGGAGATTGTTAGAATGAAAAAATGGGGTCTTTCATTTCTAGCAGTCATTCCATTTTTGCTGTGGGGAAATTATGCCCGGCCCGATGCAACAGAAGGGGAATGGCTGATGATGGTGGTCAGTAATATTACTGACCCAAAAAGAGAGGGCGAGTTCAATTATTGGTATGACAAGATCGACATTCCTGACGTATTGAAAGTACCGGGATTTATGCGGGCCCGCCGAGGCGTTAGTGTTGAAGTCGATGGCGCCTTAAAAACAGCTCTTCATGATCCTAGCGGGAAATATCTGGCGTTATATAATATTGATAGCCCCGATATCGATAAAACCATCATCGATATGTTGCTAGCCAGTTGGAATATGGAAAAAAATAAACGCTCTATAGAACTCATCGACGTGACAGAGCGCGTTTATTATCGTCGCCGTGTTATAGATATCGATAACACTCAAGTGCAATTAAACGCTGGTGGACAAAAATCATATTTATTGTTGGTAAAAATTGACTGTTGTAAGGATATGCCAAGTACGGAAGATTTTAACAGATGGTATATCGATCAATATTTACCAAAGCTCGAAAACATGAAAGGCTTGATCAAAGCAACTCGCTATGATTTACACCGAGTGGTGATGATTGAGGAAAAATATACTCCAAAAATCATGATCGTGCTTGAAATGGATGGAGCTTCGGACGCTGACGTCATCAATAATTTTGCAGAAAATATTGCAGATTTTGGTGATAGTTCCGGTATCGATTCATTCCAAAAAACAATTATGTATAGAAAAGTTAATGATGCATTGCGGAACTAACAGTCGTACGTAGTGGAACATTAGATATGCCAAAAGTCGCTTTGGTTCTTATCGATATTCAAAAGGAATATTTTCCTGGCGGTAAGTGCCCATTGGTTGACATGGATGAAGTGGCGAATAATGTATGTTGCATTTTAGAGGGTGTTCGGTCGATCGGTGGCTTGATTGTCCATGTTCGTCATGAAGATCCGAATCTTTCCAGTCTTTTTCAACTTGCTTGAGTGACGACTTTATCATGAAAAATATGCTTCATCGTGCTCTGTTATTAAGCGCCATTTTACTGACTGCGGCGTGTTCAGAAAATAAGTCTGACCAAGCATCTGATGATGCGCAATCTGTTCAAGATAATAAAAAAACACTAGAAGAAAACCAGGATCTCAATTCTCCGGACGGGCATTGGCCAACATACGGTGGGCCGGCCTCGGGCACGAAATATTCCAAGTTGGATCAGATCAACCTTCAGAATGTTCACAAGCTCCAACAAGCCTGGACCTATCATACCGGTGAAATATCGAAAGGCACGGCTGAAGTTGATGCAACCAACTATCAAGTTACGCCGATCCTCGCAAATAATAAGCTTTATATGTGTACGCCGTTCAATCGAATTATTGCACTCGATCCAGCATCAGGTCAGGAAATATGGGCCTATGATCCGCAAAAGCCGTTAACCGGGACTATTCATGGTTCTCATACTTGCCGAGGCGTTTCATATTGGCAGTCAGAAGATACCGACGAGCGATCGAAGTTCTGTGGCAAGCGCATATATCAAGCTATGGGCAATGCGACGTTGTTAGCCGTCGACGCAGATAATGGAAAGTTGTGCCCTGAGTTTGGGGACAATGGGAAAATCGACCTTAGTAAATTGGATAATAAGGGGCACGGCAAACTTGCAGCGTCCTCTCCACCGGCCATTTATAAAAATGTCGTGATCGTTGGTGGTACAATTTTCGACAATCGTGAAAAAGACTCTTTAGATGGCATTGTTCGCGCTTTCGATGCACGGACGGGCGCGGAAATATGGAGTTGGAATCCTATTCCTGAACATCTGAGCGACAAGACCGGGGGCGCTAACACCTGGGCTCCGATATCTATAGACATGGACCGCGGCTGGGTTTTTCTGCCTACAGGGAGTCCAAGTTTTGATGTCTATGGTGTTAACCGCACCGATCCTATTCCACATGGCAACGCAGTCGTTGTTTTGGATGCATTGACTGGCCAGCTTATATGGTCATACCAGACTGTACGGCATGACCTCTGGGATTATGATTTACCGGCGATGCCGGTTTTGGCGGACATCAAAAAGGACGATAAAGTTATCCCGGCTGTGTTACAGCCAACAAAAATGGGCTTTTTGTTTGTTCTGGATCGCGTGACAGGAAAACCGTTGTTTCCTGTGGAAGATCGCCCGGTGCCCCAAACAGACATTCAAGGTGAATACTCTTCGCCGACCCAACCTTTCCCAACTTTGCCGGAACCGGTGACATCCCAGCAGATGAAAGCAGATGATGCCTGGGGACTACTGTATTTCGACAAAAAGCAATGCCGCGAGCGTTTGGCCGAGTTGCGGAATGACGGCCTGTATACACCACCAAGCGAACAAGGTTCGATCTTGCATCCGAGCTTTTTGGGCGGCACGAATTGGGGCGGCGTTGCTTATGATGAAGAAACAGGTGTTGCCGTTCTGAATGCGTCTAACATGGTTTCTTCTATTAAATTGCTGCCGCGTGAGCACTATGATCCTGCTGTTCATAACAAACCTGGTGTTCATGTATTTGATATGGAGGGCGCCCCTTACATCCTATTGCGTGAGGTTTTGTTATCATCACTCGGCGCGCCGTGTAATCCGCCGCCCTGGGGGTATTTGGCTGCGATCGACATGAAAACAGGTGAAACACTTTGGAAGAAGCCATTTGGCCGGGTTGCATTTGGTAATGGTTGGATCAAATCGCTGTCATCTTGGGGAGCTCCCAATCAGGGTGGCCCTATCATAACCAAGGGGGGATTGGTCTTTATCGGTGCTAGTTTGGATAATATGTTTCGAGCCTATGATATTCAGACAGGGAAAGAAGTTTGGAAGGCATCTGTTCCTGCACCTGCGACAGCAACGCCCATGACCTATAAGTATAATGGGCGGCAATATGTTGTTGTCGCAGCCGGAGGCCATGGTGGTTTTCAAACTAAAATGAGCGATGCTATCGTTGGATTTAGTTTAGCGGATTAATGGTAGGCAGTTTAACATTAGGAGATTTTAATGATCGGTCGTTTCTTCTACTCACTGCTGATTTCGCTCAGCACATTATTTTATGCTTCAGCAATTACGGCACAAGAAATTGATTTTGCTGCCATTGAGGTGAAAACGACCGATTTAGGCAATGGCCTTTATATGCTGGAAGGTCTTGGGGGAAACATCGGGTTGTCTGTTGGCGAGGATGGGGTGATCCTAATTGATACCCAATTCGATCCTTTGGTTCCCAAAATTCTTGCAGCTATCCAAAAGCTTACGAATAAGCCGATTACTTACATTATCAATACGCATTGGCATTTTGACCATACGGGCGGCAATGAAAAACTGGGGGCCAAGGCGACTGTCCTGGCGCATGAAAACGCTTATAAGCGGATGGCTGCCCCAGGGCCCCAACAATCGCCAAAGGGGGCTTTGCCGATTCTGACGTTCTCCGATGCCATGACCTTTCGTTACAATGGCCATGATATTCAAATTTTCCATCCTGGTGTTGCGCATACCGATGGTGATGCCATTATTCACTTCCCAGCGGCAGATGTAATCCACGCCGGTGATATTCTATGGAATGGATATTTTCCGTTCATCGATCTTGATTCTGGTGGGAATATTGCTGGTTTCATAGCTGGTCTTGAAAAATTGCTTGAGATGAGTGGCCCGAATACAAAAATCATCGCTGGCCACGGACCATTAGCAAATAAGGAAGATATTCAGACAGCCTTAGCAATGTTAAAGGATATCCAAGCTAGAGTGGCGAAATTGATGGCGGAGGGTAAAAATCTTGATCAGATTAAATCATTAAATCCATTGGCGGATTATATGGATACATGGGGTAAGTTCTTTATAACTGCCGATCGAATGCTGGACATATTATATAATGGTGCTAAGCAATAGCGGCGAATAGAGTTCGATTTTATCGAGGTTTATTTAATACCCTTTTCTACTTTTTGGGCGTTTTTTGTCGGATATAATTCGTGTGCCTTTAGACATGCGGCACATATAGTGCAAAGCTTACAAAATAGTTTTTGTTGAAACTACATTGAATGTGGTGTAGTTTGGCCTTGTATCGTATGGCTGAGGTTTCTTCGGGTAGAATAATATGAATTCGGCTCATATTAGTGTTGCTGGATTGGCTGATTGGCACGACGTTATGAGGCAACAGGGCGATCTTGACTTGTTGAGTGTCATTGATGCTGGCCAAGATGTTTCACCACAAAGCGCCAATGCTTTAACCCTTGAAAAATTTGTTCGGTTACTTGAAAAATTAGGTTCGGTTAATCCTGGCTGTGGCTTGGCTTGGACCATTGGTTTAGCCGCGAAATCCATGGGCAGTGGTAGTTTTGGCCAGATGATCTGTGGGTCAAAGACTCTTGGCATGGCTCTTTCCCGACTGTCTGAGATGTATCCTTTGGTGCAAGATGCCACCAGTTTGCAGTTGGAAATCGAGGAACAATGGACCTGGCTCCATTATAAGATTTTAGATCCTGATATATGGCCACGCCATCATGATGCTTTATATTCTTTGGGTATCTTTTCCACACTGCTTCGCAATGCCAGCCATAGTGTTTGGGAGCAAGTCGAAATAACGGTGGAAGCCAGCCAAGAAATGGTTGCTTCAGATTTAAGTAAGATCGTACACGCGAAAACGATCTATGGTGGACAATCCAATAGCATCCGTTTTCCTACATCTGCGCTGAATAGTCGGTTAGAGCTTATGGCGGTCGCAAACACGTCTCTCTATAGCGACTTAATCAAAGAGCTTGTTCGAAAGCGTCAGTCAATGCCGATGTCAAATCGTGTGCGCCAATTGATCTATGGTGAAATGCTTGATGGTTTGCCTAGTCAAGATGAAGCGGCCAACAAACTGGGTGTTTCAAGTCGAACGCTTCGTCGCAAACTCAATGTGGAAAATATTTCTTATCAAGAGATACTTGATCAGTGCCGTGTGCGTGCCGCGATCTTTGAAATCCGGAAAGATAAGACTATGTCGCTCTCAGAAATTGCATTGAAGCTTGGATATTCTGAGCATAGTAACTTTTCTCGTGCCTTCACAAGATGGACGGGGATTACACCTCAAGACTATCGACGCTCAGCAATAACGGGCTGAAATTTTCAGCAGGCCAAGCAAACTATATTGATCAAATTATGATTTGAAAACGTTTATGCTGTTACAGCATGTCCTTTGTATTTTCTGATTATGCTATGCATAAGAAGCCCTACGATAGGCAATATTACCAGAGCCATTAATGATAAGGCTGCGGATAAAGGATGCTCAAACATCGTTAAGTTATCACTGAGGTAGCCTGCAATAACGGGACCTGTTCCGGTACCGATGAGGGCGGCGATCATTCCATGGAATGCGATGGCCTGAGCCCGCAAATGTTTCGGTACAAGATATTGCAGCGGCAAGGATGAAAGACAATTGATCGCACTAATCAAAAAGATGGTAACGCCCATAAAAGCGAGCGTGGACCAAAGAGATCCAAGCATTGGACCAATGCCGGCAAGCGGCCATACAATCAGAACGCATAATCGCATAAACTTTAAGGTAGCTTTGACGGTATCAGAACCGCCGGTACGATTTATAATCAGGCCTGCGCTCAAAGTACCTAAGATACCAGCAACCATATATATAGGACCAAATAATGTGCCAATGGTTTTTTCATCAATACCATTTGAGCGCATAATGGCTGCAGGGAGCCACGTGACATACGCCATTAGAACAGAAATAACCAGAGCAATAGCCAATGCATAGATAATAACAACTCGCCAATTTTCTTTATAAAAAACGAGTAGCTCTGTAATAGAATTCTGTGCAGACGTATTGTGATTTCCTTTTAATCTCCGTGTCATGGGCGGGATCATCAGAGCTAGAAGTAAACCCGGCGCTCCGACAATAATGAAGACAAGTTGCCAGCGCTCTAAATCTTTTAGTAACGGTAAGGTTATATTCCAATGTTCGCTGGCGGCATACAATGCTCCGCCGCCAATAAGGGCAATACCGCCACCGATAAAGGGCGCCAACATAAAGAACGATGTTGCAAGCGCAAGACGCTTTGCTTCAAACATATCAGCAAGATTTGTTAGAGCCGCAGGCGGAAGTCCGGCTTCGCCAACGGCAACTCCAATTCGTGCCATAAAGAGTTGCCAGTATGTACTGGCTAACCCACAGAGCATCGTCATGATGCTCCATCCGGCGACACAAATTGTCATAACGATAGAGCGGTGCCCTCGATCTGATAGCCATGCCAAAGGCAAGGACGCTGCCACATAAAATAACGAAAAGCTTACGCCTTGCATGAGGCCGATTTGTGTATCACTGACATTCAATGTCTGTTTTATCGGGTCGATCAAGATGCTGATAATTTGGCGATCGACATATGATAGCGTAAAGCAGAGTGTCAGGAGCGCTGCGATGCTCCACTTCATTGTTGAAGACAGCCCGTCCCGGGTTTCTGTTGTATTCGAGATATTTTCTGCTTGAGCCAAGAAACCGTCTCCATTCAATAAGCAGTCTTGCTGATGGTTCAGCAACCATGGAATCATTTATTTAAGTGTGTATTTTTAGCAGCACATTTTCTGTTTATGAGGCCCAGTATATTTTTCTTAAGCGAGCACGCCGTTTGGGCGGGAGCAATTAAGTGCTTCATTTTTATGCTTATCTATCCATTAAAATCTCCCATGACCTTTAAATGTTGACATCGGTCCTTAAAATAATCAATATATAAAATAGCACAACAGTGCGATAATGTAACAAAAATAATTGAGGGTCGTTTTTGGGATGCCTAAAAAATCCGATATCAATTTGTGTCCAATACGGACACGGGTAACCACGCCTATGAGGCGTATGACATTAACAGCTTTAGCTCTTGTGCTTACGATGCCAGCCATGGCGCCAGCCATGGCGAATGAACAGACGGTTGCCGACAGTTCAGTTGGTTTGCCGACGCAAGAGATTGTTGTAACAGCACAACGCCGGACAGAGCGTTTACAAGATGTGCCGATTTCTATTACGTCGATCTCGGCGGAATCGCTGGAAAGCGGTGGTGTAACGCGTGTTTCTGATCTGCCGCAAATGGTTCCGGGCATGCGTATCGACCAATCTGGTGCGTTTGCTCAGCCCACCATTCGTGGTGTTGGCAGCTCTGTTGCGGGTCCTGGCCTAAGCACAAACGTTGCCACCTATGTGGATGGCTTCTTTGTGCCAAACAGCCTCACATCTGATATTCAGTTGCTCAGCGTATCAAACGTGCAGGTTTTGAAAGGACCTCAAGGAACGTTGTTCGGGCGGAACGCAACAGGTGGTGCTATTTTGGTTTCCACCCTTGATCCGAGCTATGAGACAACTGCGAAATTTAATGCAAGTTATGGCCGTTTTGATAAAGCCTCCTTTGGTTTTTATGGTTCAACGGGCATAACAGATAAGATGGCGATCAATCTTACCGGCTATTATCAAAGTGGTGACGGCTGGAAAAAGAGCCTCATTGACGGCCATAACGAAGCCGAATATGAAAAATATGCATTTCGCGGCAAAGTCTTGCTCGAGCCAAACGACACGATGCGGTTTGTCTTAGGCTATGCGCATCAATGGTCTGATGATCCGACCCACAATGCGAAAAACTCCTTCAATGGTCTATCAAGTGGCATATCCGTTCCAGGCACATTGATCCCGACCGGGCGTAGCGATGTTGCCAACGATTATGCAACGCAAAGTAAAGTAAAAGGCGACAGCGTATTCTTTACTGGTACGTTCGAGCTTGGCTTTGCGACCTTAACATCGCATACACAATATCGTGATGAATATACTTATATCGCCAACGATAATGACTCATCATCAGCACATGTCATTCATTCGAATTATGAAGCTTTTGATGAATCGTTCACGCAAGAATTCAATTTGGCATCCGATAACAGTGGGCGTTTCCAGTGGTTTGTAGGAGCTTATTATTTCTATAATAATATTAAGTATCCTTCGGTGAACGTAGCGGCGTTTGGTGGCCCATTTAATAAGACTCAAGGGTCTGTCAACACGATCAACGCTTATGCTGGTTATGCGGATGTTACCTATGAAGTCACTGATCGGTTATTCTTGACCGGTGGTGTGCGGTATAGCGTTGAAGATGCTAAGCTTGTGCTTGATATGCCATCGCGCGGTCCTGCTTCGGGTAAAGAAAGCTGGAAGAGCACGACGCCACGCTTTGTGATCCGCTATGAGCTTGATGATGTATCCAATGTTTATGCGTCATACAGCAAAGGCTTTAAATCCGGCCAGCTGCCTGCAGGAACCAATTTCATTTCCCCTGTGGAACCAGAAACGATTGATGCATTCGAAGTCGGCTATAAACGCGGTGGGTCCGGTTTAAGGCTTGATGTATCGGGGTACTTCTACAAGTATGACGATCTTCAAGTGACGGCGTTCTTGTCTCCTGGTTCGATTGTCCGTAATGCGGCATCGGCAGAGATCTATGGTTTAGAAGCTCAGCTGTCGGCCAATGTGACGGATAATCTCGCTGTGTCACTGGGTGGTGCTTATATGCATGCCGAATATACGGATTTCCCGGTGGCTGTCGGCTACAGACAAAATCCAAATGGTCTGTTCTCGGTATTTGATGTGGATGCTACCGGGCTCACCATGCAACGTGCGCCGAAATTTAGTGGCAACGTCGATGTTACTTATACACAACCGTTGTTTGATGGTAATTTGACGCTGAATGCTAATCTTTACTATACATCCCGCATTTACTTTGACCAAGTTGAGCAATTCAGCCAAGGCGCATACGCATTGCTGAACTTGCGGGCAACCTGGACAGACCCAAGCGATAAGTGGTCTTTCTCAGTGTACGGAACGAACGTAACGGATACCACCTATATCAACCAAGTACAGCCAGCAACTGCAGCCGTTCAACAAGGCTTTGGTGAGCCGGCAGTCTATGGTGTTGCGGTCGGTTATCAGTTCTAAACTGCGCGTTACCATTGCGCCGGGTGTGGCAAGCTATGCTTTCCTCATCCGGCGTTTTTTTATTAGCCCGGCGTTTTTTATTAGCTTTGTATGTTGGTGAATTCAGTTATTCAGTAAGGTGCGGAAATGCTTGGTCGCTGGATATCTTTTGGAGTTTTTGGGGCCGCTCTCGTCGGCTTTTCAGGCGAGAGTTTGTCGGCGGCCACGCCCACCGATGGAACTCCAAAGGCGATGCAGGGAGAGACCGAAACTTTATCATTTGGCGAAAGTGATGTCGCCTGGCCGTATTACAACCGGACCATTGATGGCAATCGCTACAGTGCTCTCGACCAAATTCATGACCGTAATATTGATGATCTCGAGGAAGTTTGCCGCGTCCAAGTCGGCGGGCCTGGGCCGTTCAGTGCCGGGCCGATCATGGTCGATGGTGTCATTTATCTCACCATGCGCGTGGCCACCATGGCGATCGATTCGACAAATTGCTATGTGATTTGGAAATCTGTTTACGTTCCCGAAGAAAAAGAAGTTTTTAATACCAGTCGCGGTGCAGCTTACGATGACGGCGTGATTGTGCGTGGCACGGCGGACGCGCGACTGCTTGCCTATGATGCGCAATCAGGCAAAGAGTTGTGGCGTCGTAAGATCGGTGATCCGACGATCGGCGAGTTTGTGTCTTCTGCTCCGGTCATCTGGCAAGGAAAAGTATTCGTCGGTTTGGCGGGCAGCGATTGGGGAATCCGTGGTCGTATCATGGCTTTTGACCTTAAAACGGGTCAGACGCTTTGGAGTTTTGACACCATTCCGGGGCCGGGCGAATTCGGCAATGATACTTGGGCGGGTGAGTCCTGGAAAACCGGCGGCGGTGGAACGTGGACATCCTACACGCTCGATCCACAAACAGGAGAACTATTTGTTCCGGTGGCCAACCCGGCCCCTGATTGGAACGGGTCCAGTCGCAGAGGAGATAATCTGTTTACAAACTCCGTTTTGGTGCTGGATGCCAATACGGGCAAGCGGCGCTGGCATTACCAAACTATTCAGCATGACACTCATGACTATGGCGTTACAGCCCCACCAATTTTGATAAAGCTGGATGGTAAAGACTATGTGTCTGTCGCGCCCAAAGATGGATTTCTGTATCTGATTGATCGGGCGACCCAGGCTTTGGTTTACAAAGTGCCGACCACGACAATTCTCAATCACCAAGTTGAACCGACGCCAGAAGGGTTACGATTTTGCCCCGGCATCTATGGCGGTGTTGAATGGAGCAGCCCGGGCTACGATCCCACGCATTCATCATTGGTTGTCGGATCGACGGATTGGTGCACAACGGTATGGCAGACCCATCCGGTTCAGGACTATATCGCGGGTAAACTTTATATGAGCGGCCGCCATGAACAGGACAAAGAAAGTGCGGGCTGGATAACTTCATTTGATGCCCTGACCGGCCGCGAGCGATGGAAATACAAGACGTCGGCGCCGGTCGTATCAGGGGTCACCCCAACCGCAGGCAATGTTACGTTTGTTGGCGATATGGCGGGCGTCCTTTACGCGTTTCAAAGTGATACTGGGGCGCTCCTTAGAAAGATTGATACACGCGGCGCGATCGCCGGCGGCATTATCACCTATCAGATGGCAGGGCGTCAGTATTTGGCGCTGACATCCGGTAACATTTCGCGCTCAAGCTGGCCGCAAGCCACCGGGATTCCATCCTTGGTCATTTATGCGTTGCCAAATGACAAAATTGTTCGTGTCGAAGCAGGGGGGGATGCCGCTAAGCGTGGGCAAAGACTATATGATGAAACCTGTCTGGGGTGTCATGGCGCTAATTTTGAAGGGGGCGGATCGGGCCCGAAACTTACCGGACTTTGGAAAAAATATACCAAAGATTCGTTGGTGACATTCATCAAAAAACCACCCGAAGCCATGCCCACGCTTTATCCAGACATGCTGTCGGAGCAAGATATCAAAGATGTCGTTAAGTATCTTGAGACAGTAGAATAAAATCTCGGCCGTCTGCGGTGTTACGGATCGGTTATGATCATCATGAAAGCTGTCGCTGAGAATTTAAAATTTCCAGAAGGCCCGGTATACCTAGCTGATCATTCGCTGATCGTTGCGGAAATTGCAGCTGGTTGTTTAACCCGCGTCGATCTGGCCACAGGCGATACACAGATGGTTGTTGATTGTGGTGGTGGGCCAAATGGTGTTGCTATCGGTCCGGACGCTGCTCTTTATGTGTGCAACAATGGCGGCACGACATGGCGCACCCGCAACGGGATGGCGTTTCCTGGTGGTCCGGCGCTTGACTATCACGGTGGGAGCATCCAACGAGTTGATCTTAAATCCAGTCTCTGCACGCCGCTTTACACAAGTGGTGGAGACCATGTTTTACATGCGCCAAACGATCTTGTCTTTGACGCCGCCGGTGGGTTCTGGTTTACGGACAGCGGTAAGAATCGTGAAAGTTATCGGGATCATGGTGCGGTTTATTATGCCTTGCCGGATGGATCAAAAATAACCCGTGTTCTTTTTCCATTAGTCACACCTAACGGTATCGGGCTATCGCCGGATGGTTCTGAATTATACGTGTCGGAGACGGCGACGGGGCGGATCTGGGCTTGGCCGATCGACCATCCGGGCCATGTCGTAAAATCAGGCCAAGGGCCATGCGGCGCGCGCTTGGTTTATGGCTTTGGCGGCTATCAATTGTTGGACTCTTTGGCAATTGACGCTTTGGGGCGGATCTGTGTCGCGACCTTGGTTACTGGGGCTATAAGCGTTATTACGCCGGGTGGCGATGTGGTTGATCAAATCATTGCTCCGGGTCAAGATCCGCTGATCACCAATATATGTTTTGGCGGCGAAGATTTGCGCACCGCTTACATCACGTCGTCCGGACATGGACGCGTTTACAGTACGCCATGGTCATGCCCGGGCTTGGCTTTATCGTTTTAATGGCGCGCGTATTAAGGTTGTGGCGGGTTTTCATTCTTGAACAGAATACGATAAATGCCGCTGCCGCGCACAAGTGGGCCATTGGGGCCGACAATCACGCAGCTGACAAAAACCGTGCGCTTGGCCTTTTTTAAAACAGAAACACGACTTTCGATCCAATCGCCAAGATGGGCCGGGTTCATGAAATCCATGGCCATGTTCATTGTCGGCGCCCCGGCAAAATTAGTCATGCCATAGCTCGCACCACGCGCCAGGACGATATCGACAAAAGTCGACAGCATGCCGCCATGACAGGTGTCGCGTGGGTTACAGTGACGTTTTTCAACCCGGAATCCGAACCGAATGCCTTCTTCCGGAGGAATATTGACCGTTGTCATATAAATGGGGCCGACCAGCAGGGTGAAGGGGCCGGAGTTCGGAATTTCATGCCACTGCGC
>JBBCIP010000204.1:0-1941 GCA_037189785.1 Alphaproteobacteria bacterium | reverse complement strand
AAGATATCGCTGCGGCGACGAATTTCTTTGACGACATCATTCTTGTTAATGGCCATAGGCTTATCCCTTATCTTGTTTTAAACGGTTAAGAAATGATAAGAGAAGGCAGATACGGCCTCTACCCACTAAAAATGGGGATGCTGCATAGTCACCCCAGCTGAACAATACTCTCAGACCTTTAGAAATAAGAACGGCCTCATAGAAATAAGAACCACCTCAGTTTTACGGTTTTACTTTTATAAGTAAAAGCCAAATACTATTTTTACGAGATATCACCTATAATGCTAGTCGTCGTTCAATTCATCATCGCGACGATGCAGCGTGACCAATCTCCGACCGACTGCCGGCATGTTCATCGCCAATTCGCGAACTTCGGCCAACGAAATATCTTCGGTTTCTTCCACAAGAACGTCATGCAGTTCAGTAATCAGTCGCTCCTCTTCAAAGAAAACTGGCACATCAACGCCAAACACTGAATTGATCTGATCCTGGCCCTATAAAACAGTCCATGTTTGGCCAGCGCCAGAGAGATCACAGACACACGCCGGAATGGATTTTTGTTCTTTGGCTTAAAGAAAAGAACTGATCAAAAGCCCAAAAAATCAGAAATTTCCCCTAATCATGGAAAGTCTGCTTTCTGAGAAATGATAAGGTGGACGCTGAACACTCGGCCAGCGTCCATGCCTTGCAAGGTTTAAAAACGAGCTGAGAACATAATACCGTAGGTAGCTGGTCGACCCGTGAACCGGACATAGACATCCTGGGTCTGTAAGGCGTTCGTCCAATAATAACTGTTGGTAACGTTGCGGCCCCATAGCTGGATCCGCCATTGGTCATCCGGCCCTTTGATCCCTGCTCGCAGGTCTAATAAACCATACTCCTTAATGCGAAGGTGTTCAATATTGCCCAGACTTGCAGAAGTCGCACTATTATAAGTGAAACTGGCGCCAGCAAAAGCATCAAGAGTACTGGTGATCGGGAAATCATATTGTGCATCGGCAACCACTTGCCATTTCGGAGCATAGGGAAAACGTTGTCCGGCATAATCTTCTAGTACACCGGCACTGTTGAAACCAACGAACTGTTGAATCTTGGAATTAAGATAAGTCGCTGCAACATTGAGCGAAAGACCATCCAAAGGCCTTGCACTCAATTCGCCCTCGAGGCCCCAGACCCGCGATTTCGGTATCTGTACCAACGCATCGAGGGGTCCAAAAACAACATCGAGAATTCGCCCTCTTAGTTGCTTATCGCGATAATCGTAATAGAAGAATGCACCGTTGAATTGTAGTGACCGGCCCGCCACCGGCTGTTTGAAACCAGCCTCATAAGCTACTAACGATTCCTGTTTAACCGGTAGATATTGGGTATCGAATGATGCTGACGTGGTCGGGAAACTACCGGCTTTGTAGCCTTTGCTGACTGTCGCATAAATTAACCCACCGTTACCGGTCTTGTAATTCGCGCCGACTCGCCAGGAAATATTGTTTTCGTTAAGATTATCCTGCAGTGGCACCAAGTAGGGACGTATAAATCGCGCCGGATCAGAGTAGAAGGTGATACAAGAACCTTCTGGAATATCCACGAGCGGCAACGCTGGATTAAAGGTTTGAATTAGTTCGAATACGGCCGCGGCGCCACCACCAGGTTCATCACGTGTACAGCCAGTGAAGCTCCGTCGACTGTCCGTATAGCGAGCACCGGCCTGGAGTGTCAGACGTGGTATTATCTCATACTCGATATTGCCGAACACGGCCGCAGTCTTGACATTCTGACGGGAAAAATTCGACACAGTGGTCATCGACTGAGTACCGACATAAGTCGATGTTGAGTGTTGGAAATAATAGAATAGATTGTCGTATGTTTTGTCATATTCATAATTGCCGCCAACAAGCCAATTTAATCTATCCGTAGTCCCGGAGAAACGAAGTTCTTGCGAAA
>JBBCIP010000203.1:0-7468 GCA_037189785.1 Alphaproteobacteria bacterium | reverse complement strand
TTCCGACCGATTATCATGACGACGATTGCCGCGCTTTTGGCCGCCGTGCCGTTGATGCTATCCATTGGCACTGGGGCAGAATTGCGTCAACCATTGGGCGTGGCCGTTGTTGGTGGGTTGGTGATTTCTCAAGTACTCACCTTGTTTTCGACCCCGGCCGTGTATCTATGGCTTGAACAAGTCCTGGGCAGCGCCAAAGTTCAGAAGAAGCCGAAACTCAAACACGCAGTCGAAGGGGCTGAGGCATGAAACGACCCTATGCAATCGGCCTGATGCTACCGTTGTTGGCCGCTTGTGGTCATATGAGCCCACCAGCGGCGACCTTGCCCCCCACATTGGCCACCGGGTGGGAAGCGCCAAACCAATTCGCTATCGCAGAGACGGCGGCACTGTCATGGTGGGAAAACTATAACGATCCGATCTTAAATGCGCTGATTGAAACGGCGCTGACCCACAATGCCGATGTTCGTCTGGCCGCAGAACGGATCCTGCAAGCCACCGCGTATCGACGCGGCGCCGGGCGCGAGCTTCTGCCCAATATATCCGGGTCCGCCGGTATCACAGAGGATGATAGCGACGCCGCAGCCAATCGCCGTGATTATGCCGATGCCGGTCTAAGCGTGAGTTGGGAGATCGACATCAGCGGCAGATTAACCGCCGCCCTGCGCGCCGCGCGCGCCAATGCCCGGGCGACGGTGGCCGATGCCGAAGCGGTCCGGCAAGCATTGACCGAAAGCGTCACCAGAACCTATATCGACTATCGCTTACAGAGGGCCTTACTTAACCTGACCATCGACACCGTTCGGGCCCAAGAAAGCACGTTACGCTTGACCAAGGATCGCTATGAATTGGGCGTCGCTGGCGACCTTGATGTGCAACGGGCACAGGTCTTGCTGAGCCAAACCATGGCCCAGGAAGCCAACGCCCGAGCTGCCGCCGATATCGCGAGATTTAGGCTGGCAACCTTACTGGCAAGCACGCCATCCGCCATTTTGGATCAGCTTGGCGCCGATGGTCCGGTCCCGATGGCTGATCCCATAGCCGTATTACAGACGCCGTCTGCGTTGCTGGCGCATCGGCCCGATGTCAAAGCCGCACGCGCTCTTTATGATGCCGCCGCCGCACGCCGCCAAGTGGCTGCTGCTGCACGCTGGCCGTCGTTGTCCCTGTTCGGGCTGTTGGGCGTTGAAGGCCAGGATATCGGCGCCGTCTTAGACGGGCAGACACAAATCCGGTCGCTCGGCGCCAGTTTAACCGCGCCCATCTTCGACTTTGGCCGCCTGAGCGCCCAATATGATGCGGCGGCATCAGAATTGCGGCAGGCCGAGATCGTTTATGAACAAACCGCCCGCGGCGCACTTGAGGAGGCCCAAACGGCGTTGGTGCTGTATGTTCAGGAAACGATCCGCCTTGGTCGTTTGAGCGATGCCGCCACTGCCGCCCAAAAAGCCGCAGAAATATCGCAGCTTCAGTATACGGAAGGCACATTATCTCAATTTGAGGTGCTTGACGCTGACCGCACGGTCTATCAAGCTCAGCGCGAGGAGGTGCAATCCCGTGCCTTGATGTCGGCATCCTTAGCAGGATTATACAGAAGTATGGCCTTTGCCCCCGATCCGTCGCAAACTTTAGCTGAATTGCCTCAGCCAACAGCTTCGCCATAACCTGTAAGACGCCACCGATGAAAATCTTGATTATCGAGGATGAAGAAAAAACCGTTACCTACCTCCGCCGTGGTCTGAATGAGGAAGGGTTTACGGTCGATTGCGCGACCAATGGCATCGATGGTCTGCACCTGGCTTTGACAGAAGAGCACGACGTTATCATCCTCGACATCATGCTGCCCGGTAAAGATGGGCTGGCGGTTTTACAAGAATTACGATTACTGAAAGACACGCCGGTGATTATGTTGACCGCTCGTGACAGCGTTGATGATCGCTTGCGTGGGTTAAGCACCGGGGCCGATGATTATCTGGTAAAGCCGTTTTCGTTTTTAGAGTTGCTGGCCCGCATTCAGATTATTCTGCGACGCGGTCGGTCACAGGAATCGGCTTATATTCAAGTTGGTGATCTGCACCTTGATTTGATTGCGCGCCGCGCCATCCGCCGCAGCCGCCGTTTGAATTTGACCGCCAAGGAATTTTCCCTGCTGACCACCTTGGCGCGGCGGCGATCGCAAATCGTTTCAAAAACAGCCATCACGGAATTGGTCTGGGATATTAACTTCGATACCAACACCAATGTTGTTGAAGTCGCCATCCGACGTCTGCGCGCCAAGCTTGAGCTTGAAGGGGAAAGCAAGCTTCTGCACACCGTGCGTGGCATGGGCTATGTACTTGAAGCACGGGATGACACGGCATGACGTTCAAAACCAGATCAATCGCCGTCCGCCTCGCGATCATGTTCGGGCTTGCCGTCTCCATCGCCTCGATCATTGCTGGATTGATGCTGTTTGCGTTCCAAGACAAACAATTACAGCAGCACAAGCGATCGGAATTGGAAGGCCGCTTTATCATCGTCGAACGCATGACCATGCATAACGGCGATCCAAGCCGGTGGTATAGATTTACGGAGAAGCTGGTCGATTTTACACCTATCGATCAAAGCTTACAGTTTATTGTCGAAGGCCCCGATCCACGGTTTCGGTTCAACGAAAATATTCTGGAAGCGGTTGAACGTACCGGCAGCGGCGAAGGATTTGGCACCGCCTGCATCAACGATATCTGGTTTCTAACCCTCACGCGGCGCGTTCCGGCCGTGGGGGAGCGGCCCGACGTCTTTCTGACCATTGCCATCAGCCAAGAAGATGTAAAGCAGACGAGAGCCATGTTGTCTTGGGGCATCGTCGGCATGTCGTTGATCTCTATTCTTGTCGCGTCCGGATTAGGCTGGGCCATTGCGCGTCATGGTTTGGCGCCGGTTGGTCGACTTTCGACTTTTGCCCGCACGCTCGGGGAAGATTTATCGCTGCGTTTGCCGTCGGATCGTTTGCCATCTGAGCTTGAAGGGTTGGTGCTGTCGCTCAATGAAGCGCTTGAACGATTACAATTGTCATACACGCAGCTATCGAGTTTTAATGCCGATGTCGCCCATGAACTGCGCACACCCATCAGCAATTTGATCGGGGAAACGCAGGTCGTCTTGAAACGGGACCGCAGCGCTGAAGATTTCAAAGCGATCCTGCATTCAAACTTGGAAGAATTGGAGCGGCTGCGGACAATTATCAATTCCATGCTGTTCCTGGCCCGGGCCGATCAGGGCGATGTGGCCGACAATCTTGAGAAAGTCTCGTTGGCGGCACAGGCGCAAACTTGCGTCGATTTCATGGACATTTTGTTCGAAGATGCCGGCAGCGCCGTGGTCATCACCGGTGACGCCACGACCTATGTGCAGAAATCCCTGGTCCGGCAAGCCATCACCAATCTTTTAGACAACGCTTTAAATCATGGCAGTAGCGGCGGTGGCGTCGAAATTATCATTTCAAGGACCATCGATACGGCAACCGTGTCGGTCCGATCAGAGGGCATGCATATCCCGATCGATCAACTCGAGCGCTTGTTCGATCGCTTTTACCGCCCTGACCCGGCACGATCCGGAAGCCGCACCAATCACGGCTTAGGCCTCTCTATCGTGCGCGCGATCGCCCATATGCACAAAGGAAAAGTGTTCGCGCGCAACATCACACTTAATCAGCGGGAGGGCTTGGAAATTGGTTTTTCCTTACCGCTCCCGCCCGATGAGATCACAACGCCACCGGAGCCAGAGCGACCCCGCGCATGACGACAGCCGGCCAAAACGCATCGGCCGGATGAACGGTGAAATCGACCTGAATATCAAGAACCGTCGGCTTGTTGGCCGTAAGCGCGCGTTTGAACGCTTCTGCCAATTCTTCGAGCGACCCGATCCGTTCGCCATAGCAGCCGTAGCCTTCGGCAATCTTGGCAAAATTGACATCGGTTAATTTCGTGCCGAAATTCGTATTGCCAAACACATGCTCGCCCAACGGGCGATACATGCCCCAGTGCGAGTCATTACCGACAATCACAATGATATTATGCCCATAGCGCGCCGCCGTTTCCATTTCCTGGATCGTCATCGCCAAAGCCCCATCCCCGGTAATGCACACCACCGGACGATCGGGATGAACGCTTTTCGCGGCCACAGCCGCCGGAACACCAATCCCCAAATGCCCCATCCCGGCAGGGAAGATATAGGATTTCGGATCACGTGGATGAATAAACGTCTGCGACCATTCCATCACCTGGCCGCCATCCAATGCCAAAACAGCATCTTCCGGCAGAAGTTTAGCAATGGCCCGCGCAAACGCCGCTTCATTTAGAATATTGGTGCCGGGTGTGACATGATCGTCAGCGATCTTATGAACCGTTTGGCGATAAGTCTTGAACTCCGCTCGCATGGCTTCGATCCAGTCTTGCTCGGCACGGACGGGAAGCCCCGTCATCGCCGCAGCAAGCAGAACCAGAAATTCGCGCGCGTCGGCTTGCAGACCCAAGGCCAAAGGAATATTCCGACCGAGCACCTCGCCATCGATATCAACCTGAATGACTTTTTGTCCTGTCAGTGGATAAAGCGGCGGTTGATTGATCGGCATCCAATTGGAAAATTTACAGCCGACGGCCAAGATAACATCGGCCTCGCTTAAGGATTGGCCGACCGCCGGACCGCCCAACACACCACCGCTGCCGACATGAGAATGATAGGATAGCGGCACAGTGCCACGCGCACTCGCCGTTGTGGTAGCAACGAACCCGGTCGCATCCAATAACGCCCGAAACGCAGCAACGCCATCGGACCGCAGCACCCCCCCACCAGCGACGACGACAGGGCGTTTGGCCTGAGACAAAAGATCAACAACCTTCTGCAAGTCAGCGGCGGTCGGCACCGGCCGCAAGCGGGCAATGCTCGGAATCTTGTCAAGATCATGACTGCACGGCATCGCCGCCACATCGCACGGAATATCCAGATGGACGGGCCCCGGACGACCGGAACGGGCGATATGGATGGCGCGTTCGATCAACTCTGCCGCGCGTTCCGGCTGGCGGATACAGGCGTTCCATTTGGTGATCGGTTTATAGAGCGCCAACTGATCTACGGTTTGAATCAAATCCCGCCCCGGTTCGATATACTGGGCTTGATTGTTGGGCGTCAGCACCAGCATCGGAATATTATCGGCAAAGGCTGCCGCAACCCCCGGCACCATATTGGTCGCCCCGGGACCGACCGTTGCAAAGCAAACCGCCATGGAATCCGTGAGTTTTCCAACCGCATGCGCCATATGCCCGCAAGCCTCTTCATGACGCGTCGTCATATAATTAAAGTATGGGTCTTTACTGGCCCCATCCATAATCAAACCGATTTGCGCCGCCGGTAATCCGAACACGTGCCTGATACCGTGCTTCTTCAAAATCTTCAGAAGCACACTGCTGACTGTATCTCCCATACTATCTCCTATTCTGAAATATCTTATTTTGTTGGGGGAGTTGCCCCGGCGATCTGTCCGCCATCAATCAAGACATTGGTGCCGGTAATCATCGCCGATTTATCCGATGACAAGAACAGAACCAAATTACCGATATCATCTGTCGTGCAGACACGTCCAAGCGGTACACGCGACGCCAACATATCAATAAAATCTTGACGACTTGGGAAACGATCGGCCATCGGGTCGAGAATTTGCGTATCGACATAACCGGGATGGATCGAATTACAGCGAATGGTCGGCCGCTGATTGGCGCCGTGCAAGGCTACCGCTTTGGTCAGCATGGTGACGCCGCCCTTGCTCGCGACATAGCCAGCGATATCATCGGATCCGATCAACCCGGCCACCGATGACACATTGACGATAGCGCCGCCACGCCCGGTTTCGCGCATAGCAGCCATGCCATAGCGACAACCAAGAAAGGTGCCGGTCAGATTAATCGCAATCTGCGCATCCCAGTCTTCGAGGGATATACTTTCAACCGATCCCACCCGCGCAATTCCTGCGGCATTCAAGACAACATCGAGGCCTTTGAACTTTTCTTGTGTTTTGGCGATGCAGGATTTCCATGCGTCGGCCTCAGCAACATTCAATTGAACGGCGATACTGTCACCGGATATGGTTTGTTGCGCTTTTTTTAGCGCGTCTTCGCGAATATCCGCAAGCACCACGAGCGCACCTTCATCACTGAACATTTGTGCTGCCCGCAAGCCTATCCCGGATGCCGCCCCGGTCACCAAGGCGACTTTACCTGAAAAATCTTTTTTCATTGCACTCTCGTTATATAAAGTTTCTTTTGGGGTCAGATCCATCCCAATTCAAGGATGCTTCCCGAAATGTTGAGAAAATGGTCTCGACCACGGGGTTGATCTCGATCAACTCGATCATCCCCCCTGTCATGGGAAGTGTATTCATATAAGCGGCGCGGGAGTGGTCGGCCGGTGTGACAACCCCATAAAATGCCATCTCTGCTCCCATCGCCTCCAGCCGCCGACGGTCGCCATCGAAGTCGTTGGTAGAAATACCCCAATGATGAAACCCATACCCACGCTGCTCAATGACTTCCGTATAAACCGACGGCACATTGTTGGTTTGCTGGATCAGCTCGAAACACATTGAGCCGCTGTAGGCTAAAGCCAAACTGATTTTCATATCACTGGGCTGCCCACGATACTGCACATCATCCATGGCAAAATCACGGGCAATAAACCATGGTCCGATTTTTAAGGTCGAGACCCAATGGTCAATAGCGATATCCAAATTGGGAACGATATAGGCCGTCTGCATAATCGCGCCGAGCGGTTGACCAAATTTCAAAAGTGGTTGGGTCATGGTCAATCAACCCATGTGATGTGATCGGCCGCGTTATTTGCTACCGCCATTTTATACATCACTTCCGCATCAATAATACCGGCGATCGACCCGTCATCATTGTAGCCCATTAAGGGCCCGAAGACCGACGCATACATAACAAAACCGGTGCGTGTGGTGGGTTCATGAATGGCGCCAGCCGGTTCATGAATATACCACCCCGTTTCACCACGATCCTCATCGTAACCAAACTCACCTTCCAGCATGATGCCTTCGATGGCGCCGATGTGATGATGAACAGGGGCTTGTTGTCCGGCCTCAACTTTCAGCAACATGGTAAAGCCGCCGATCATGCGATTGACACTCAGCAATTTGAACCACGTGCCGGGCATGACCCACTCGGACCACGGCAAATTTTCAGGATTAAAGAACACCGGATGCAAGTGACGTTTTGCAACAACCGTGCTTTTCCCACTCCGCTCTAACATTGTCGACATACGACTACCCACACTTTCTTCAATATTTGATTTTAGCTGTTAGGAACCATTCTCTTGGTCTTGAGAAGATTCCATAGATTGATCCGGCACCTGCGGCGTCGGCGTAGCCGGACAGCAGGTATTTTTTGTTGGTGAGGTTGGTGACGCCGCCGGTCAGCGA
>JBBCIP010000202.1:0-2885 GCA_037189785.1 Alphaproteobacteria bacterium | reverse complement strand
ACAATCATGGGGCGACAGACGGATCGTCACCAACCGCGTCGGTTTGGGCCTTGCGCCAGGCCTCAAGCTTTTTGGCAAGCTTCGGATCACTCAGGGATAGAACGGAGGCCGCCAACAAACCGGCATTCTTAGCCCCGGCCTTACCGATCGCCAAAGTCCCGACCGGCACGCCGCCCGGCATTTGCACGATCGACAATAGGCTATCCAACCCCTTCAAAGACTTGCTTTCGACCGGCACCCCGAACACCGGCAAGGTCGTCATCGACGCAACCATTCCGGGTAAATGGGCGGCCCCACCGGCACCGGCGATGATCACCTGAATCCCCCGCCCCCGCGCCGTTTTGGCATAATCAAACAAACGTTCGGGCGTACGATGGGCCGACACGATTTTGGTCTCAAAACTCACACCAAGCGTCGTCAGAATGTCCGCAGCGGCGTCCATGGTCGGCCAATCGGACTGACTGCCCATGATGAGCCCGACCACAGGCTTAGCCACCGGCTTCGGTTTAGCTGCTTGTTTTTGCTTAGAAATTGGAGTTTTGCTGGTTGGGCGCGCCATTGCGAAGCCTTTGTTATCTTGCCTGGTCCGTCATCATGCCTAAGATGATCCGGAAAGCGCGGCATTATACTGAAGACGCCCCAGGACGCAAGCCACGCGCAAATGCAATAAACACTTTAGACAGAAGAGTTTATTAACCAATGTCACCGTATTATAGCATTCAACGTATTGTCTGAAACATGTACGGTATTAAAATACCTTATTCGGATCTGAGAAACGATGAAAATCACTGAGTCGCGGCCACTTAATCAGGTTCGCTCCGTTAGACGCTATGAAACGCTAGAAGATAGTAGCGGCGCAGCGTCTACGCTTCGTGATATTACCGATTCAGCAGCCGTTATGGGCATTCCGGCCGAGGAAATGACGCCCAAGGTCCGGACCGCCATCATGCAATTGATGCAGGAAGTTGACCGCGCACGCCGCGACCTTGAAACCGCACAACGTAAAATTGCCGACCTTGAGAAGCTCGCCGATCAAGACCCGATGACCAATCTTGCCAATCGTCGGGCGTTCGTGCGGGAAATGGGCCGTATGATCTCCTTTGCGGCCCGCTATGAAATTCCGACCAGTTTGATTTATTTCGACGTCAACGACCTCAAGGCCATTAATGATACCCATGGTCATAATGTAGGCGACGCCGCGTTGAATCATATCTCGGACCTTTTGCAAAAGAATATCCGTGAATCCGATATTGTCGGGCGCCTGGGTGGCGATGAATTTGCCGTCATCCTGCCCAATGCCAATGAGGACAACGCCCAAACCAAAGCCAGCGCCTTAGCCAAAATTATTGCCGATACGCCTTTGGTTCATGGTGACTTGTTGATTCCGGTGCGGGTCGCTTACGGCGCGTATTCATTCAATCCCGATGTCGACCCAAGCCAAGCCCTGGCCGAGGCTGACCGCAAAATGTATGCCCATAAACGAGCACTCAAAAGCGGCTTAATCTAGGCCGCTTCAAATCCTGTGGAATGCTGGTTTAGCAGGAACCGACTTATCTTAAGCGATAATGCCCGGTCTTAAGCGATAATGTCCGGAATCATTTTTGATTGAAGCTGCGATATCTCGTCTTTAATAAGCAGCTTTTTCCGTTTCAGGCGTTGCACCTGAAGCTGGTCAAAGAAGCCATCGCGTGTCAGTGCCGCAATAGCATCATCAAGATCTCTATGTTCTGTGGTTAGTTCTTCCAACCGCAGACGAATGTCTTCGTCCTCATCGCCGAGGGTATTATTCATATAACGGCAAGTCTCTTATTCGAAGTCTATTTACGGACGGAGACTATACCATATAATCAGCGAACGGGAGATGAATAAGCAACTCAACACACTCTTTCCCAATCCTTTCTGGGACTATTCCCTGCGTATCTACGGAAACGCGGCGGTCCGTGATTGCTGCCTAATGCTGCAAAATCTTTACCGGGCCGATGTCAATATGCTGCTGTTTTTGTGCTGGCGGGCAGAAAATGGCGTCCCGACCACGGACAAAGCGACTTTAACGGCTATGATTGGGGCAACCGAAGCTTTACGGAGCGGATTGGTCGAACCGTTGCGGGCACTTCGCCGGTCGTTGAAAACCTCGTTAGCCGCAGAATCCACGCACACCATTGAAGCCATGCGCGATCATTTGCTGACAACCGAATTAGCCGCCGAGGCTATCGTTCAAAGCCGACTTTATCAAAATTTCCCAATTGGAAACTACGAGCAACCGGCGCTTGACCCGGAACCGGGTTTAGCAGCCTACATGCAGCATATTGGTCATGAGCCAGCGATTGCCCACCGCCAAGCCGGTGCTTTGGACAAAGTGATTTTGGCGTCACACATCTTTTAAGGGGATAGCCTGCTTAAGCCCGGACCAGCGTTGGACCGCACCACAATCCAAATCGAACAGGTCCAACACGCGTCCGACACTGTGCGTGACGATGTCGTCGATGGACTGCGGCTGGTTATAAAAAGCCGGAACGGGCGGTGCGACAATGGCCCCCATTTCCGTAACAGTCACCATATTGCGAAGATGGCCAAGATGAAATGGGGTTTCCCGTACCATCAAAACCAAACGACGACGCTCTTTCAGCGTTACATCCGCAGCCCGTGTCAAAAGCTGGGTCGTCACACCATTGGCGATTTCAGCCAGTGATCGCACCGAACATGGCGCCACGATCATGCCCATAGTCCGAAAAGACCCGCTGGAAATGGTCGCGCCGATATCATCCGGCGCATAATTGAAATCAGCCAAACTCTGTATATCTGCCAAACTATGATTTGTTTCCGCGGCAATCGTCAGACGGGCCGATCGACTCACCACCAGATGAGATTCGATCGCCAACGCCTTC
>JBBCIP010000201.1:0-5975 GCA_037189785.1 Alphaproteobacteria bacterium | reverse complement strand
GTCCAAATAAGAAAGACTTCCCCGGATCACGAACTCGTCTGTGATTTGCCCGGATATTTCTGCTTCTACGCCTTTTAGCTTGGCGGATGCTGCATTTGTGATACTCGCCACACCAGGAACGATAAAGGCCTGAACCTGTAGATCTTTGTAATCGTAATAAAAAGCGCTAAGACGTGAGGTGAAACGACCGTCCAAATGTCGACCATTGACGCCCACTTCATAAGCCCATAAGGTTTCAGGGTCATATCCACCGGGAACAGTGGCGGTAATATTGAAGCCACCACTTTTGAAACCGCGAGAAACTGTCGCATAAATTAAATAATCACTGTTTGGCCGCAACTCTATGCCTAATTTTGGGGTGAACTCTTTGGATTTTTGTTGTTCGGGGGGCAAATTTAGATCAGTGAGTTGGGTATCAGTTCCGGTTATGAACGTGCCATGATAGTTTTTGACCCAGTCTTTCGTCTCTTCCGTATACCGCCCACCAGCGGTCAGGGTAACACTATCTGTCACATTATATTGTAGCTGTCCGAATGCCGCCCAGGTTTCTGTATCAACGATCGGATTCATTTTCGTAGAACGGCCGGTCGGTCGGGCTTGGACTTCAATGATTGAGTCGATATTTTCTTTGAGGTAGAACAATCCAAAAAATAGATTCAAACTATCATAAGAACCGATTGCGTTAAATTCTTGTGATATTTGGTCTTGATCTTCCCACAAAAGCGTACGTGCTGCGTCTATTTCCGTGGTGTCCGGATCAGACGCGATGAAATTATCGTTACGTCGATACGCTGTTAATGATTTTAAGGACCAGTTATCAGTTACGGTTGCATTTAATTCTAAACTGAAGCCATAGGTTTCACGATCAATAAACGATGGAGCATTCATCGCTACTTTACGCGAGTTCCCAATGATGCTGCTGGCAAGCGGTGGGTTACCAGCAAGGGGTCCGATTGGGGATGAGCTGCCGGAATAGAGCGTTGAATCATCCTCATAGTAGTCAGCTCGTGCAATGATGTCGACATGATCTGATACTTTCCATAGCACTTGACCACGAAAAGATTGGATATCCTCATCATCGACGTCATGACCCCCTGGTGCGATGTTTTCGCGAAAGGCGCCGCGATCACTTTTTTGGGCGGCGATGCTGACGGCTAACTTATCGCTGACAATCGGAACACTGATATATCCTTCGCCACGGTAAAAGGATTTATTGCCTATGTTGAAAACGCCTTCGGCCTTGAAACTATCCAAAGAAGGACGCCGGGAGACGATGTTGATGGTACCACCAACCGAGTTTCTGCCGTAGAGAGTTCCCTGTGGCCCCCGCAAAACCTCGACACGCTCAACATCGACGAAGTTTGCAAAGCCGCTTTGCGGTCGGGCCAGATAAACACCATCGTAATGTATGGTTGAGCTTGGGTCGGATCCGGCGAAAACATTGTTGGAGCCAATACCGCGGATGTAAATCTGAGCCATGTTACTATTCGACGATAGTGTGAGACCCGGAGTCATCATAGCCAGATCGCGAACATCGGTGATCATCATATCAGCCAAATATTGATCGCTAAATGCGGTCATGGCGATAGCCGTATCTTGCAAAGATGTTTCGCCAACTTTTGTTGCTGTTACGACGATTTCTTCAAAAAGTGCGGATCCTCGTGTTTCTTGCGCTGCGATGGCGAAAGTGTTGAAAGCTGTTAAGCAGAATACGGATACACTTGTCAAAGCAATCGTTTTGTTTTTCAGGTTTGTTTGTCTTTGCATTTTTCATCCTCCCATACCTATTAGGTAACTACTTAGCGGGGCCATGATTGTGATGGAGACTCTCAGTTTGATCCGGCAGTAAACGTGAACATTTTTTCTTCAATTTCTCGTCGCGCGTCTGGATCGAGTTGCTCGATTTGTTCGGCAATTTCAGGGGCAAGATCGATATCGTTTTTATCGTGCTTACCGCCAGTGATGATGACTTGCAGAATACCTTCTAGGTCACCAACGTTTTTGAACGCTCTCGATACGCGCGGCGGCATGGAGATGACATCTAATTCTTCTAAAATGATGGAATTTTCCCCCTTGTCGCCCCAGAAGAATTGGAACTGTCCGCGCATAACGGTGAAGGTTTCGTAGGTCTCATGATGGGTATGAAGGCCGGGCCCCTGTCCGGGTGGGCATGCGGCATAGGTGATGGTCATTCCTCCGGCTCCAATGATCGGCGCGGAGTCGCTGATGGGTGTGTCTCCGTCCTCAAGCCCAACTACGGGATATAATTTTCGTGCATAAAGTAAGTCCATGACTTCTTGAGAGAATTTCTTTTCTCGTTGGATTGTAATCGGCTCCAAAGATCCGAATCGAGCAACGCGTGATGCCATCTCTTGTTCACTAAAATTTACCGTTCTCATTGTTTTTACTGCTTTATTTCAATAATGTTCGAATATTTGAACAAATAAACGAAAATGAGTCAATATCATCGTTTACTAAAACTCATGTATGAATGATCTAAGAATTTGTGTTATGAAGGCAAAATGTCGAGAAGAGCTCCAAAATTGCCTAGTATCCAATAGGTTATGGAGAAGGCATCGATTTTTTTAATGTGACCAGATATGAGCCCAAATGTGACGGACGATAAAAGACGGAGATCAAAACTCGAAAAGGAGAAGGGTGCAGGGCATACTGTAGATCGGGTTATTGATTATATTTTAAGTCGGATTCGATCCGGTGAGTTTGGACAAGGTCAACAAATCATAGCCCGTAATATCGCGGCAACCTTAGGGGTCAGTGCTGCCCCAGTACGGGAAGCGTTACACCAACTGTCGGGTGAAGGAGTTATTGAGCTTTTTTCCAACCGTAGTGCCCGTGTGCGACAGCTTTCTTTGGAAGAAGTTTTGAACGCGCTTGAAGTGTGGGGTGTTCATGCCGCATTCATGGCGCGTTTGACAGCAGAGCGTATAAAAATCAGAGACAATGCTGACCGCATCAGGGCGGCCACCAGAAAAATTCATGAAGCACGACAAAAGAACGATATAAAAAGTTATCATTCTGCGATCATCCAGTTTCAGGAAACAATGTCAGCCATTACTGGAAATCCTTATATTGAAGCGGTAAGAAAATGTCTGCATACGGAATTTTGGACGCCGCAGTTTGGGTCTTTTCTTCCTTCTGAAGATCACGAAGAATATCTTGCTCGCTTCGATCAAATAGAAAACGCAATACTGTCAGGCAATCCAGATGAAGCTCAGGACGCTTATGAGAGCCATTTGCGTTGGGTTATCGAAAAGCTTCGGCAAACATACTATAAGCGGGTTTCAAAGTGATATCGGTTCCACTTTAATAGCTAAATTGTATTCAGCAACATCGTTCCTGACAAATAGTCTATGGCTTGATATGTCATAGTGGGCATAAGGTCCCATGAGGATGTTACGATCTCTGTTTTGACATCATGCTTTAATGTACTTTTTTCGTGTTGTGACCTCAAAGAAAAGGCTCAGCGACGGTAGCAATTCGCGGCATCCAAATCTTGTGCGTGACCGTGATCAAAGCAGATCTAGGTCTGAACTGTGAGAATTAATTTTTTACTGAAATATAATAATTAAAATAGAATATATAATTCAATTTCTATTAAATTAATTGAGATGAGAGATGAATAAATGGGGTTGCTGCCACTTCACCCATTATTGCGGAAAAAACGATTTAAACTGCGTCTCGCCTGATCACATTCCGTTTCCTTAAAATATAGTGTTACTCGATATAACATTCACAGTTCTTATATAAATCAAGAACTGAATTACAAGATTGGGAAAGGGAGGCATTATGATCAGCTCATATAAAAAGGTATCCAAGCTGGCTTTAGGAATTGGAGCGTCTTTGGTTACCGCTGGTGTAGGTGGTGATAGCGCTTACGCGAGCACATTTGAGGAAATTATTGTCACGGCCACCAAACGAGACACCCTTCAAAAGGATGTTCCTATTGCAATTCAAGCCTTTACGGCGGAACGTTTGGAGCAGGCTAATATTACGCGACCGGATGATTTTATAGCGTTAACGGCCAATGCAAGCATCATGACTGCCGTGCGTCCGGGCGAATCCAATGTAACCATCCGCGGTGTTCAGGGGAATTTCGGTCTGACGCAACCGGTGGCGATCGTGCTGGATGGCGTGGTGGCGGCAAGCCCCAATGCGCTTCAACAGGAATTATTAGACGTGCAGCAAATTGAGGTGGTCAAGGGCCCGCAAGGGGCGCTTTACGGCCGGAATGCCATCGCTGGGGCGATCATCATCAATACTCGGCGTCCTTCCAATGAATTCGAAGGGCGCATAACAGCGGGGTTCGGTAACGGCGATAGTGTCAAGGGGCAGGGCGTTATCAGCGGACCGATTATCGAGGACATGTTATATGGTCGTATTGCCGTATCTCATACGGAGACCGACGGTTTTTGGTATAACAGCACGACCGGACGTCCTGCAGATTTTCGTCGAGAGCGTATAGCGGATGCGCGGATTGTTTATGATGCGAACGAAGATCTGTCTTTCGATTTGCGGGTTCGCGGCAGCGAAGTAAAAATGGGGTCGCAGCTGTGGACAGCCCAAGTTCCACCCTATCAAGCTTTTGATAATAACAATTATTTCCCAACGTTCCAAATGAACAATAACCAACCGGGCAGGCAAGATCGGTTCGATACATCGTTGAAAATGGATTATGATTTTTCAGTTGCAACGTTGACGGTAATCGGCAGTTATAATGATACGAAAGCCGAATATGCTGGTGACGAAGCTTTGAATCCGATCATTTTCACAGATCCAGCCGGATTTCTTGCTTCCAATCCGCCGTTGTTACCTGGTTATAGCTATGCGCAGGTTCAGAATACTTTCAACAAAGTTACGGATAAGAACAAAACTTTGGAAATTCGGTTGGCTTCTCCATCGGATCAAGCATTGCGGTGGATGTTTGGCGGATACTATGCACATTCCAAACGGCAGGAAGACGCGAATACCAAAGTCGACAAGGGGCAAAATATTTTAGAAGTCTATGCGCCGGAAACGCTTGATCCGTTTGGGATTAATCCGATTATCGTCGCTAGCGGGGCAGCCAATACGATCAATGCCTATGCCGCTTTCGCTCGTGTCGAATATGATATTATTGATGACTTAGAGTTGGCGTTATCGCTGCGCTGGGATAAAGAAGATCGCGCTGTTGTGAATACCGTTCCTGATATTCTGGCGCCAGCTTCTGTGGCGAGTGGAAATCCAGTACCGCTTACGTTATTTCCTGGATTTCGAGACAGCAACAGCTTCAAGGCCTGGCAACCCAGTGTTTCGCTTCGTTATAGCGTGAGCGAGGAACTGACAGTGTATGGGAGTTATGGCAAAGGCTTTAGAAGTGGCGGATTTAATCCGCCAGGGTCGACGGACCGTATTCGCGCCTCATACGACCCAGCGTTTATTTTTCAAGATGGATATCCCTCAGAAAAGTCCGATTCTTTTGAGCTTGGATTTAAAAGTATTTTGTTGGATGGTCGCTTAAATTTAAATTGGGCTGTTTTTTATACGGAAATTGACAACGCTCAATCCTTCACGGCATTCCCGCAACCAGTTATCACCATCGTTGTCTATCAAAAGAAAGCGCGCTCCCAAGGATTTGAATTGGAAGCCATCTATCATGTCACCGATAACTTGCGAATTTCCAACAATTTTGGCTTCGTAGATGCGGAATTCAAATCATCTGATTTACCTGCGACCATAGGCAATAAAATGCCGATGACGCCGCGATATAATAATGTTTTAGCGGTTGATTATAAGCATGACATAAATGATGCACTGTCGTTGTCGCTGAATGTTAGTTGGGAAAGAACCGGAAAAACCTGGTTCGATATTTATAATACGCCAGATACCCAAAGAAACGCTTTTGACCGTGTGAATGCACGCCTGGCTTTAGAGGGTGAGCAAGATAATGGTAACGGCTGGACCTTAGCTGTTTGGAG